>JAZKRZ010000250.1:0-2510 GCA_036626395.1 Haloarculaceae archaeon | reverse complement strand
GACTGCGGCGCGTTCGGTCTGCCGATATCAGGTGACGGGGTCGCTCGGGGACGGTACCGTGTCGGAAAAGGCACTGGTGACTGGCCCCCTCCGCTGCAGTTCGGGGCGCCAGAGCGGGTCGGGGGCAACCGGATGCGGGATAGCATGTCGGCAACAGCGGTGGCGTGCGGTATCCACGACAGACAGTTCGTGACTCGACCACTGGACCTGTACTGTGTTCACCTCCGCACACGAACGCGGCCGAGCCTGCCTGTTAACCGTTTCCCACATATTGTATGTACGCTCCGTATCCCTTCCAGCGGTATTAGGGAAACTATCCTCGCCCGCCCGCCGGAACTCCGGCGGACTACCGCGCCGAGGGAGCTGTCGACACTCGAATGGCTATACGTTTCGTATTCAGTCTACCTAACAGTCGAAATTGTATTAACAGAGCAAATTCGTTCGTCATTCCTAGGCTAACGGGACGAAAAACAATATATCCGTTCGAGAGTAGATCCGCGTGTGAACCGACGGTTCCCAGCGAGGGTTCGACCGGGGTGGAGGCCCCCTCGAACGTGGCGACACGACGAGCGCGGAGAGTCGCGGGTGACACGGACGCGGTCCCCCCGGACGAGCGGCGGGGTACCTGTCCACGGTGTGGTCGCGGGGGGTGGCCGACGTGAGTGACGCGGCGAACCACCCGGGCGGCCTGGAACTCCCGCGCGGGGACGACGGGCTGGCGACGACGCCGCGGGCGTGCCGGCGATTGCGCGACCTCTTGCCGGCCTTCCTGGCCGACGTCTGCGAGGGCGCGGACGCCGACAGACTCGTCGTGACGCTGGACGGAGGCGTCGACGCGGCGGTAGGGGCGACGCTGGCCGCCGAGGCGCTCGGTCCCGACCGGGTAATCGGACTCGTGATGCCGGTCCACAAGAGCAACGAGGTGGCCGCCCGCGAGGCCGAGGCGTTCGCGTCGGCACTGGGCATCGACGTCCGGCGGTGCAACATCCGCCCGGTACTCGGGGCTTTCCAGGAGGTCCTGGGGACGGTGGCCGAAGACCCCGAGGACGTCGTCGCGCTCGCCAGCGCCCAGGAGCGGTTCCGGATGGCGTCCGCCTACTACCTCTCGAACACGGAGAACGCGCTGGTCGTCGGGACGGTCAACCGGACCGACCGACTGCTCGGCGACCTCTACCGGACGGAGGTCCGGGCGCTCGCGCGCAGTCTCGACCTTCCGGGGGCGGTCACCGACGACTCGCCCCGCCGCGGGTTCGACGCGCAACCCGGCGAGGACGTCGACCCCGGCGTCGACGACTGCACGCTCGACCGGGTGCTCCGGCACTGTGTCGACGAGGGCGACAGTCCGGCGGCGACGGCCGACCGCGTCGGCGTCGACCCCCGGGTGGTCCGGCGCGTGCTCCGCTGGCGCCGGGCGACCCGACACAAGCGCCACCGGCCGCCTGCCCCCTCGATGCACGGGTAGCCGAGCCGACCGGTACCAGCGCGCGGATTCGACACGCTTTCCTGTCGAGTCGTCGCAGCCACGGACATGACCGACCGTTCCGCGCTGTCGGCCGTCTCGCCGCTCGACGGCCGGTACGCACGCTACACCGAACCGCTCGTCCCCTACGCCAGCGAGCGGGCGCTCATGCGAGCGCGCACCCGCGTCGAGGTCGAGTACCTGATCGACCTCGCGGACCTCGACGCGACCCCCCTGGCGGTCGACTCGACCCAGCGCGACCAGTTGCGGGCCGTCTACGAGACGTTCGACGCCGACGACGCCGCGCTGATAAAACAGATCGAGACCGAGGGCTACGGCGAGTACGCCGCGACCAACCACGACGTCAAGGCCGTCGAGTACTTCGTCCGCCAGCGCCTGCCCGATGACCTGTCGGCGGCCCAGTGGATCCACTTCGGCCTCACGAGCGAGGACGTCAACAACCTCGCCTACCGCCTGCTCGTCAAGCCCGCCGTCGAGGAGGTCCTCGTGCCCGAACTCCGGGCGGTCCGCGATGCGCTCGCCGACCTCGCCCGCGAGCACAGGGACCTGCCGATGCTCGCGCGGACCCACGGCCAGCCAGCCACCCCGACCACGTTCGGCAAGGAGATGGCCGTCTACGCCTCCCGGCTGGGCCGGGCGCTTGGCCGGGTCGAGGCCGCGACCGACGACCTCTCGGGGAAACTCGCGGGCGCGTCGGGCGCGTACGCGGCCCACGACGCCGCTTACCCCGACGTCGACTGGCGGGCGTTCGCCCGGCTGTTCGTCCGCGACCTCGGGCTCGCCCACGAACCGCTGACGACGCAGGTCAACCCCTCGGACGACCTCGCGGCGCTGTTCGACGCGCTCCGGGGCGCCAACAGCGTTCTCGTCGACCTCGACCGGGACGCGTGGCTGTACGTCTCGGACCGCTATCTCGGGCAGGAGACGACCGCGGGCGAGACCGGTTCGTCGACGATGCCGCACAAGGTCAACCCCATCGACTTCGAGAACAGCGAGGGCAACCTCTCGAAGGCCAACTCCGACCTGGTCT
>JAZKRZ010000249.1:0-2542 GCA_036626395.1 Haloarculaceae archaeon | reverse complement strand
TGTGTCCGACAGTATCAGAACAGCGCCTCGCTCTCGTCCAGAATCCGCGCGGGACCGCCGACCTCCCAGACGCGGGTGTCGACGTCGCAGTCGGCGACCGCCGACTCGACGCGGTCGACGTACTCGGCGGTGGTGTTGACGTAGACGCTCGCTCCCGTGTCGACCGAGAAGTAGACCGGGACCCCCTCCTCGCGCAGCTCGCGGACGGCGTTGAATATCTCGATGGTGCGGGGCTGCCAGTAGACCCAGCCGGCGGGGCCGGTCATCGTCGTCGCCGCCAGCGACAGCGAGTCGTGTTCGGCGAGTTCGAACGCTGCCGCGAAGTCGCCCCGCTGGAGCGCGTCGCGGGCCTCGGCGATCTGTCCGTGGATGTGTGCGAGGCGCCCCTCGAACATGTGGCTCTCGGCGGCCTCGCGGTGGGCGGCCTCGGTCTCCTTGTAGCTGGGGACCATGCCGGCGACGACCCGGACGTCCTCCTCCAGTTCGTCGGCGACGTCGATCCGCTCGGAGCGACAGTCCGCGTCGTTGGCACCGGTTCGCAGGTGCGAGTAGGCGCCCGTGACCGCGCGAGCGGCCGAGGCCGACCCGCGACGAGCGACCGTCGAGACGTCCGGCCGCGAGCGGTCGAGCCCCGCGGCCTCGACCAGCGCCATCGCGGCCGCCGCGAAGCCCGACGAGGAGGAGCCAAAGCCGATGTTGGTGGGAAAGGAGTTCTCGGACTCGAGTCGGACGCGCTCGTCCCGGCCGGACAGCGCGCGGACGTGGTCGACCACGGTCCGGACGCGCTCGGCGCCCCGCCCCGCCACGGGGTCGCCGTCGACGACGTACCGGTCCGCGTCGAGCCCGGGGTCGAACTCGACGGTCGTCGTCGTGTTGCTCGGCGCCGTACAGAGGCTGATGGAGTCGTGATAGGGCAGCCGCAACTCCGCGTCGCGCATGCCGTGGTACTTCACGATCCCCTGGATCGGGTGTGCCCTCGCCGTCGCTTTCATACCCTCGCATCTGCGGGTCCGCACTTTGCAGTTGCGTCTCGTGGCGCCCCCGCCCTCGTCAGTTGGGAAACACTTACGCGTGCAGCGCCCGTCGCTTCGCCGATAGCCCGGTCGTGGGAGCGCCTCCGGCGGCGGTTCCGGTACGGGTCGGGGTCGTCAGTCCCGGCGGGTTCGGAGCGACGGTGTCCGTCGCCGGGGGTCGTGGTCGGACGACCCGGTCCCGTGCGAGGGCACCGGCCCGGTGGTCGGCCACGGCCGGAGGGAGAACCGTTTTATCCGGTCGTTCAGTACAGTCTCACATGGCAGAAGGTTCGATCGAGGTGCTCCCGACCGGCGCACAGGCACCCGACTTCGAGTTGCGGGGAACGGACGGCGAAACCTACAGCCTCGACGATTTCGCGGACAACGAGGCGGTGTTGCTCGTGTTCACGTGCAATCACTGTCCGTACGCGAAGGCGAAGTTCGACCACCTGAACGAACTCGCCGCGGAGTCCGGCGACGTCGCGGTGGTCGGGGTCAATCCGAACGCCAACCCCGACTACCCCGACGACTCCTTCGAGCGGATGCAGGAACTCGTCGAGGACGGGACCATCCAGTACGACGCCTACCTCTTCGACGAGGACCAGACCGTCGCCGCCGAGTACGGTGCCGTCTGCACGCCCGACCCGTTCCTCCTGGCGCGGACGAACGGGTCGTTCGAGGTCGCCTTCCACAGTCGACTGGACGACGCGCTGAACCCCGACGACGAGCCCACGCGCCGGGAAATGCGCGAGGCTATCGACGCGTTACTGGCTGGCGACGAGATCCCGCTCGACGAAAACCCGTCTCGCGGGTGCTCGATCAAGTGGCGTGACGGGAACGAACCCGACTACTGGGACCAGGTATAGGGGCTTCCGGCTCCGTCACGTTTCGCGACTCGTGACGGACTCGCCGACGACCGGCGCGGTCAGCAAGTGTGACGCGGCGACGAGGACGGCGGTTTCCGTCCGGTCGGACCCGGCCCGGGCGCAGTGTCGAGTTCCGGCGGGGACGGCTCCGACTCCGGAGCGACCTCCGAGTCGTCTGTCCGGGGTGGGACGGGGACACACGATGCGGAAACCCTTTTATCGGCGCTGAGCGGTGTAGGGGTATGAGCAGTCGCGAAGCGGTCCTGGACCTGCTCCGGGAGAACGCCCGCTACTCGACCGACGACATCGCCCGCATGACCGACCTCTCCCCCGAGGAGGTCGAGGAGACCATCGCGGCGCTGGAGGAAGACGGCGTGATCAAAGCCTACCAGGCGATCATAGACGTCGAGAAAGCCGAACCCGAGCGGGTGCACGCGACCGTCGAGTTGAACGTCACGCTCGACCGCGAGACGGGCTACGACGACATCGCCGAGCGCCTCGCGAAGTTCCCCGAGGTGCAGACGCTGCGTCTCGTGAGCGGCGATTTCGACTTCGCGATGGAGGTCGAGGGCGACTCGATGAGCGAGGTGTCGCGGTTCATCAGCGAACAGGTCGCGCCCGTCCCCGAGATCACACAGACGGTCACCCACTACGTCATGGAGA
>JAZKRZ010000248.1:0-2559 GCA_036626395.1 Haloarculaceae archaeon | reverse complement strand
CATGTGAAACGACGATTCGATCGTCTCGACCGGTTCACAGGAAATGTTGATGAAACAACTACTTTTCAAAATCGCAAGACGGAAAAAGGGCGTCGCGGTCAAAGATGGGTGTCGAAAGTGAGGTGCCATGATCCGAGCGAGTTTTTCGGTCAGATCCGTGCTTATCGTCACTGTGGAGTACCCATCTGGAGGCATAGGTTGAGATGGACGATCTTTTACCGTAAATTTTCCTGTATAATTGATTTAGAGTTGACAGCGCACTAGTCCTGTTCGCGCGCCTCGACTGTTTCGGTCACCGACGCCTCCTCGACGTTTCTGACCTGGAAGCCGCCGGTCTCGGCGCGCCCCGACAGTTCCTGCTGGGGGAAGGGGTGATCCACTCGGTCTGTCGACCGAGGTCCTCGACGTTCTCGGAGACGACGCGCGCGCCGACGTACGCGAGCAACAGGAACACGAGCGACCCGGCCAGTCTCCCGACCAGTTCCGTCTGGTTCTCGAGCTGGACGACCGCCTCGTCGACGTAAGCACCGTACCCCCAGGTAAGCATGACGACGACGACGCCGATAGCCAGTCCCGACTGCAGGAGCCGCAACAGGACCCCTCCCAGCGCCCACTGGACCGCCGAGTCGCGGACGTTCTCGACGAGTCGCGGCAGAAGCACCCACCCGACCACGGCGATGACGGCCACCGCCCCGACGGAGACGCCGACCTGCGCGCCGAGGCTGTCGAGCCCCTCCAGGAACGCCCGAACGCTCTCGACGGCGGCCGGCTGGAACATACCTCGTTTTCACGAGTCGACTGTCTTGGGTGTTGTGTTCGTTGAGACTGACCGACCCCTGGTAGTTTTAACTGCCTGACTCCTGTGTGGCTCCCCATGGAATGTCACGAGTGTGGGGCGACCATCTCCGAGAAAGCGGCTGACTGTCCCCGCTGCGGGACGTCGGTTCGCGACGTGTCGGAGGGCGGCGAACCGGTGGAACGCGGGACCGCCGCCGGGAACGCGGGCGACACGCGGCCGGCAGACGACGACGGCGAGTCCGACGAGACGGACCCCAGCGAAGCGGAAACCACCCTCGTGGACAGCGGTGACGAGCGAGCGGACGAGGAAACCGGCTGGGAAGCTGCAGGTCCACCGCCGGACGAGCGCGATGCCGACCCGGTCGACCGGGAGTCCGGCGACGACGCGACTACCGGGGCGTCCTCCGAGGGGATCGACCTGGCCGCCCAGGTCAGAGGGTTGCCCTTACTGACGGCGCCGCTCGCCGGCGTCGTCACCGCCGCGGCCGTCACAGTCCTTTCGGTGATCGTCGGGGTGCTCGTCCCCGATACCGGGTTCGACCCGGTGACCGTGGGCGGGCTCGTCGTCATGGACCTGCACTTCGCGACGTCGAGACACGTCACGACCGGGATCCTGACCCAGTTCGACACCGCGCGCCCGCCCGACTCCGTCCTGGGCATCCTCTATCTGCTCCCGCCGCTCTTTCTGTACACGGCATCGAAGTTCGTCGCCGCCTACAACACGGACGAGTCGACACTGACGCCGATGGCCGGGGTCGGCGGTGCGCTCGTCGCTGTCGGGTACTTCCCCGCGACGCTGGTCGCGCTCTTTCTCGCACCCGGCGGGCCGCTCTCGCCGGTCTCGCTGTTGCCCGCCGTCGTGCTCGCAGGCATCGCCTACCCCGTCTTCTTCGGGTTCGTCGGCGGGCTGGCCGGCGGCGCTCTCTCCGGGAGCGAACGCCGCGTCGGGACGCTCTACGGCGTCGTCGCCTTCTTCATCGTCGCCGTCGGCGCGTTCGCGCTCACGATCCCTTCGGTCCAGGTGCCCGACGTCGGGATCCTCCCGCAGATCCACGCATCGCTGTTCACCGTCCTGGCGGTCAACGGTTTCAGTCTGGGCGGGGCCGACGTCGGCGTTCTCGTCTTGCTCGCCTACCCATTCGTCGCGCTCGTCGTGTTCGCCGCTGGCTTCCTGCGTGCCTGGAACGCCGGGGACGTCGCCGGACCGCTCCGGGGCCTCGCCAAGGGCCTCAGTCCCGCGGTGACCTACTTCACGCTCCTCGGACTGCTCGGGACCGTGCTCCCGTTGCTCGCCGACCCGTGGGTCGTCGGCGAACTCGGCCTCTCGGCGTCGGAGGCGGCGCTGGTCCAGCGCCCTATCCGGACGGAGTTCTCCGAGGTCGGTCGCTACGTCACTGTCGTCTTCGTCGGGACGTTCGTCTACGCCGTCTTCCTCGGCGGTATCGGTGGGACCGTCGCCGGCACCGCCCGCTATGTCCTCGCTGACTCGGAGTGAGCGAGGGACGCAGCGGTCGGTCTCCCGGAAACTCGAGGTGGGAAGAGCGGATCCGCGCGCTCAGACGCCCCGACCCTGCATCTTCTCCTCTTCGGGGAGGTCGACGTTGGCGTCGCCGGACATGCCCTCGCCGGCGTTGGTCGCGATCTCGACGAGTGTCTCCGGGTCGTCCCAGTTGTTGACCGCTTCGACGATGGCCGTGCCCATCGCCTCGGGGTTCTCGGCGCCGAAGATGCCCGACCCGACGAAGATGCCGTCACAGCCGT
>JAZKRZ010000247.1:0-2565 GCA_036626395.1 Haloarculaceae archaeon | reverse complement strand
ACCTCCGCGCGCTGTGCCGTTCACGCCACGTCGAGCGCGGCGAACGCCTCGTCGACGAGCTCGCCGGTCGTCGCGACGATGTCGGCCCACTCGTCGTCGTCCGGTGCCATCCCGACCAGCCGGGCGATGCGCATGATAGAGACGTGGTAGACTTCCTGGACGCCGGGTTCGACCTGCCAGACCACGACGCCACACGGGAACAGCCCCCCGATCTGGTTGTCGGAGGCGTCGAGCGCCCGGTCGGCGACCGCGGGGTTGCACGCGCCGAGGAAGTGGTAGGGGTCGCGACCGGCGTCGACTTTCTCGTTGAGCATCTCCGAGGGGGAAAACTCCGCGGGGAAGCCGAAGCCGGCGTCCTCGAAGGCCGTGCGGACGTGGTCGACAGCCTCCTCGTGGTCCATCTCGAGCGTCGCGCGCTTCTCGCCGATGTCGTCGCCGGTCACCTGTTCCGGGTCGATTGGGAGCGTCATGGCTGTCCTTACGTCGCCACGATATAAAACCGGTCTGCTGTCCGGCGTTCGCACCGCGGATGGGAAGTGGTGGCTTCAGTCTTCGGCGGTCGGGACGGGGCCGGTCCCGATGACTACGCGGACCTCGTCGGTGAACTCCTGGCGGGTCTCGAAGTACGGGACGTCCACCTCGTCGAGGACGTCGCCGAGTTCCTGCGGCCCGTCGGGCGTCCGGACCGTCGTCTCGCCCTCGCGCGCGATGATCTCGCTCTTTTTCTTGCCCCACGTCAGTCGCGAGGCGACCCGCGCCAGCGGCGCGCCCTCGACGGGTTCGCCCTCGCCCAGTTCGACCGCGGGCCCCTCGTCTTCTTCCTCGTCGTCGGCCATGTCCCGAAATTCACCGGCACGGCGATTAGTGCTTTCGCTTCCGGACGACGGCGTCGGACGGCGCGTTGCGGCCCGCTTCAAAACAGGTCTTCGAGTTCCTCGTTGCCGAAGGCCTCGTTAGGGTCGACCGCGGACTCGCTTTTGTCCTGGGCCTCGCGGGCGCGGTCGAGGAACTCCTCGATGCGGTTCGAGCGCTCGACGCCGCCCAGGAGGACGAGGGACGCGATGCGGTCGGACTCCAGCGGGAAGTCCCCGCCGCGGACCTCCATGCTCCCGGTCTCCTCTTCGAGCCACTTGCGGGCGCGTTCGACGCCCTTGCGGGAGATGCGCTCGGGCTGGCCGGCGACGACGAGGAGTCCCGTCTGCGCCTTGACGACGTTCGGGACGCTCGTTCCGGTGAGGAGGGCGTTGCGAGTGGTGCTGGTGATGGCGTTGACGTTGTCGCCGGCGTCGGGGCTGGCGGCCGCGCTGGCGTAGCCGATGGCGGAGATCCCGCCCGGTCTCAGCGTGTTGATGATCTCCGAGGAGTCGACGACGCTCTCGGCGACCTCGTCGACGGCCTCGACCTCGCCGGAGGCAAAGAGGAGACCGAACCGCTGGGCGATGTTGTCGTTGACCTCTTCGAAGCCCTCCTGGACGCTCTCGCCGGCGGTCCGCCAGGCGTCGTTGTCGACGAGCATGAGCGAGTCGGCCTCGCGGGCGACAGTCTTGAGCGAGCGGCCGGCGTTGGCCTGGTAGATAGCGCCCTCGTCGCGCCCGGGGAGGATGCCCAGCACGTACACCGGGATGTCGTAGACGCGCTTGAGTTCGCGGGCCAGCGCCGGTGCGCCGCCGCTGCCGGTCCCCCCGCCGAGGCCGGCGACGACGACGACCGCCTCTACCTCGCTCGTGAGTCTCCCCTCCAGGCCGTCCATCACCTCGGTCGCCTCGTCTTGCAGGATCTCGGCGCCGAGTTCGTTGTCGCCGCCCACCCCGTGACCCTTGACGCGGTCGCGGCCGACCAGCATCGTGTCGACGTCCAGGTTCTGGAGGTCAGCGCGCGCCGTGTTGACGGCGAGGGCGCCCTGGACCGCGCCGAAACCCATCTCGTAGTCGTATTCGGCCAGCCGCTGGGTGATCTTCCCACCGGCCTGACCGACACCAATCAGGACGACTTTCATACCCCCACTCTCGGGACAACGACTCTTGAACGTTGGGTCGGGCTGACCTGTCGGTCACCGGAGTCGCCGCGCCCGCGGCGGACACGCCCCTCCAGCGGCGGTACGAGCCCCGCGACTGCGGTGTGTTCAGAGCTCGTCCTCGCGTTCGTCGATGAACTCGTGAGCCTGTTCGAGTATCTCGCGGGGGCCGTCCTGCGTGACGGTGTTGACCGCCTGGTCGTAGTCGCGCCACTGCAGGTCGCGGTGTTCGTTGGACAGTTCGGCCGACGCCTCGAAGGACTTGGCGATGAACAGGTGGACGGTCTTGTGGATCGTCTTCCCGTTCGCCTCGAAGACGTAGTCGTAGTCTTCGCGGAAGCCGTCGATGAGCCGGAAATCGCCGATACCGGCCTCCTCTTTCACTTCGCGGATGGCGGTCTGCTGCAGTTCCTCGTCGCCCTCGACGCCCCCTTTCGGGAACTCCCAGTCGCCCGGGCGACTCTTCAACAGCAGGTACTCCCGCCGGCCACGCGTGTCGCGAAAGAGGATGGCTCCCGCGCTCGTGGCCTCTATCATTACCCGTCTGTAAA
>JAZKRZ010000246.1:0-2660 GCA_036626395.1 Haloarculaceae archaeon | reverse complement strand
ACGGGTCATCCCCGAACAGCGGATCGCCCGTTCACGAACGTGTGTCCGACAGTATGATTACCACCCGACCGTCACCCCACACACGACAATGGACTTCGCAGCACGCGTCGAACGGATCGAACCGAGCGCCACCGTGGCGATAAGCAACCGCGCCTCCGAACTCGAGGCGGAGGGCGTCGACGTCGTCGACCTGTCGGTCGGCGACATCGTCGACTTCGACACCCCGGAGAACGTCAAAGACGCCGCCAAGGCGGCCCTCGATGCGGGCCACACCGGCTACACGCCCTCCAGCGGGATCCCCGCACTCAAGTCGGCCATCGTCGACAAACTCCACGACGACGGCCTGACGCAGTACGACACCGAGAACGTCATGGTCACGCCCGGCGGCAAGCAGGGCCTGTTCGAGGTCTTCCAGGCGCTCGTCGAGGCGGGCGACGAGGTCGCCCTGATCGACCCGGCGTGGGTCTCCTACGAGGCGATGGCGAAGATCGTCGGCGCCGACCTCGCGCGCGTCGACACCACGCAGTACGACTTCGCGCTCGAACCCGCGCTCGGGGACCTCGCCGACGCGGTCTCGGACGAGACGGACCTGCTGGTCGTCAACTCGCCGGGCAACCCCCACGGGATGGTCTACTCCGACGCGGCCCTCGAAGGCGTCCGCGACCTGGCCGTCGAGCACGACATCACCGTCATCTCCGACGAGATCTACAAGGAGATCACCTACGACGGCGTCGAGGCGACGAGTCTGGGCACGTTCGAGGGCATGGAGGAGAGGACGGTCACGCTCAACGGCTTCTCGAAGGCCTACGCGATGACCGGCTGGCGGCTGGGCTACTACGCCGGCCCCGAGGAACTCGTCTCGCAGGCCGGCAAGGTCCACGGCCACTCCGTGACCTGCGCCGTGAACTTCGTCCAGCACGCCGGCGTCGAGGCGCTGGAAAACACCGACGAAGCCATAGAGGAGATGCGTTCGGCGTTCGAAGCCCGACGCGACACACTCGTCGACCTCTTCGGCGAGCACGGCACGGACGTCGCCACGCCAGAGGGTGCCTTCTATCTGATGCTCCCGGTCGCCGACGACGACGGCGAGGCGCACAGCGCCCCGTCACAGTCGAGCGGCGACCAGCCGCGAGACGTCGCCTGGGCCGAGGAAGCCATCGACCGGGCTCACGTCGCGACCGTCCCCGGGAGCGCGTTCGGCGCACCGGGCTACGTCCGCCTCGCGTACGCCAACGACGAGGCTCGCCTCCGCGAGGGCGTCGAACGCCTCGCCGAGAACGACCTCCTGTAGTCGGTCGCGGACTGCGCCGACGTTTCCACTCCTCAGCCGCGTTCGTTCAGGATACGGTCGACGATGTCGCCCGTCGAGAGCAGGGCGTCGTCGTAGCCGGGCTCGTAGCCCGACGCACGGCGCACGGCGCAGTCGATACTGCGCTCATCGAGCGCCGCCCGTATCTTCGCCTCGTCGTGGTGCTGGTCGAACCCGAGCGCGATGACCGCCGGGTCGAGTTCCTCGACGGGCACGAAGATGTCCTCGGGGTGGCCCAGGCGTGCCTCGTCGACGGGGTCGAGTCCCGCGACGAGTTCGCGCCGCTGCGGAGCCGAAACCACGGGGTCGGCCTTGTGCGTGACGTTCTCCGAGCGGGCGACGATGACGACCAGGTAGTCGCCCATGGCGGCGGCGTCGCGCAGGTAGTGCAGGTGGCCCGGATGCAGGAGGTCGAACGTGCCCTGGGCGACGACTACCTCGTCGCCGTCGACGGGACCGGTCTCGCGTGTGACTGACTCGCCGCTACCCTCGCTCATCGTGACCCCCATCCGCCGTCGGTGCTGTCTTCCCGGAGGTCCACGCCCTCTTCGCGGAGTTCCTGGTCGATGTCCGCCTGAGTGAAGTCGAAGAACTCGTCCTCGGGCAGTTCGACGTCCAGTACGTCCAGTTCGACGGGGTCGCCCTCGCGGTCGAAGGCCTGCCAGTCGGTCCACCCGTAGGGCGCGCCGATGATGATGTGGACGTCCCCGCGCCCGAACGTCTGGAGGTCGGCGTCGCTGGGCCGGAGGACGCCGTTGGGGTGTGAGTGGACCGACCCCGCGGCGCTGCGGTCGTTGGGGATCATGTTCGTCTTGACCGTGGCGCTGACGGGGTTGGACTCGGTCCCGGGGATGACGAGCACGTCGGTGAGGACCGTCCCGTCGAAATCGTAACCGAACTTGCGGGCGTCCTCGCCGCGCAGAAAGCCCATGTACTCGTCGGGGTGGGCGTCCTCCGAGGCTTCGAGGGCGAACTCGAGCGCGGCCTCGGCGATGCCGACCACCTCGCCCGAGCGGAACAGTCCCATGGACGGGACTGGGTTCCCGCCCGTTACAAGCGTTCCGGACCATCTTTTTCCGCGCGGGGTTTCCTCGGTCGCTTCGCTCCCTGCGGGAACCCCGCGCGCAAAGACATGGGTGAAAAAGCCGGTCGCTCGTTACACTCGCGACCGGTGAACCGCGCGCCTGCGGCGCGCGGACGCTCGAGAGGTCCCGCAGAACACTTCACAACATGATTGATTTCAGAACCACTGGTATGGATTACCTGCACAGTATGCGTGCGACGTTATCGCCAACGTCCGCGCCGAGCGCAGCGAGGCGCGGTTCACTGAACCCGAGCGAAGCGAGGGTTC
>JAZKRZ010000245.1:0-2712 GCA_036626395.1 Haloarculaceae archaeon | reverse complement strand
CAGTTGACGTTCAACCACCAGCGCCGGTTCAGTGACGCGGTCCGGACGGCGAAAGACCTGCTCGACGAGGGAGCGGTCGGCGAGTTAGAGCGCGTGGAATTTTCCGCCGGTGTCGGCCTCTTCGATTACGGGTCCCACTCCATCGACCTCTGTAACTACTTCAACGACGAGACCCCCGCCGAGTGGGTGATGGGACAGGTCGATTACCGGGAGGAGAACGTCCTGTTCGGGTCACACAACGAGAACCAGTCGCTGGTCCTCTGGGAGTACGAGAACGGCGTGCACGGCCTGGCCGGGACCGACAGTACCGGTGAGGGCGGCCCGGCGAGCGCGTTCGAGTGCCACAACCGACTCGTCGGGACCGGCGGCGTAATCGAGGTCGGCCCCTCGGGTGAAGAGGGACTGCCGGTCTTGCGAATACGGCGCAACGGGGACGAGGACTGGGAAGCGGTCGAGACCGAGGACGGACTGCACGGTTGGGAGTTCGTCGACCGTGCGATAGCCGAAAACGTCCGCTGTCTCGGGGCAGGCGAGCAACCGGAACTGCGCGCCGAGAACGCGCTGAACGCCACGGAGATCATCTTCGCGGCGTGGGAATCCGCACGCCAGCGGGGCCGCGTCGACCTGCCGCTGGACATCGAGGACAACCCGCTCGAGTCGATGGTCGAGAGCGGGGCGTTGACGCCGACGGGGGCGGAGTGATGGTCCGGACCTCCGTCTGTCTGGAGATGGTACTCAACGACGAACCGTTCCACGAGCGGGTGGCGCGAGCCGCGAATCTGGGCGCCGACGGCGTTGAGTTCTGGGGCTGGCGGGAGAAGGACCTCGACGCGATACGAGCGGCCACCGCAGCGCACGACGTCCCGATAGTCGGGTGTACGGCCGGAGGGACCCTCACAGACCCGGACTGGGTCGACGAGGCGGCCGGGACGGTCCGGGAGTCGATCCGGGTGGCCGCCGAGCTAAACTGTCGAAATCTCATCGTGACGACCGGATCGGAACAGGACGGGTTCGACCGGTCGACACAGCACGACGCGGTCGTGGACGTGCTCTCGGCCGTCACTCCGGACGCCGAAGCGGCGGAGGTGACGCTGGTGCTCGAGCCGCTGAACACCGCGGTCGACCATCCCGGATACTACCTCACGTCCTCAAGCGAGGGCTTCGAGATCGTCGACGAGGTCGGGTCGGAACGCGTCCGACTCCTCTACGACGTGTACCACCAGCAGATCACCGAAGGGAATATCATCCAGACCGTGACCGAAAACGTCGACCGGATCGGTCACATCCACGTGGCCGACGTCCCCGGCCGCCACGAACCCGGAACGGGCGAACTCAACTACCCGCATATCGTGAGCGCGATCGAAGACGCCGGATACGACGGGTACGTCGGCTGCGAGTTCTCGCCGCTCGGTTCACCGGAGGACGCGATGGCCAGGGTGCTTGACGCGCACTGACCGACCGCACCCCGTACGACTCCGTTCGACAGGGCGTCGCCGTCGTCCGGGCGCTCCCGGTGACCCCGTCAGTCGACAGTGACCTCGACGGTCCCGCCGGCCGCCGAGAGCGTGGTTTCGACCGCCCCCGACCGGTCTCCGTCGGACGCCGACACCTCGTATTCGCCGAGGAAACCCGTGGTCTCGAAGCCCCCTTCGGACCCGGTCTCCCCCCGGGTTTCTGTCCACCACTCGTCGAACACGAGGCGCACGTACTCTTCGCCGTGAGGTCGGAGTGTCCAGTCCCGGCCGTAGAAACACGATGACGGCCGCCAGGCCCACCCGGCCCAGAAATTCCAGACCACGACCGTCTCGACCGCCGGGTGGCTGAACGCGGCGGTCAGGAAATCCCGGACGTAGTCCGCCTGTGCGTCCCGCTTTGCCTGACTCGCGTCCGCCCAGTCCCCCTCGGTCCAGAGCGGGACGTGAAACTCCGAGACGTACACCGGGAGGTCGAACTCCTCGTCGAACCGGTCCAGTCGCGAGAGCACGTCCGGGATCCCCGTGAGAGTCGTGACCGGAGCGTGGGACTGACAGCCGATGCTGTCGACGGCGACGCCGTTGTCCTGGAGCCAGCCGACCCACTCGACGAGGTCGTCGTCCCAGCCCACGGCCCCGTCGTACCGCGTGAGCACGTTCATCTCGTTTATCCCCATGCTCGCCTGCGTGTCCGCCGCCTGGGCGGTCTCCCACCACTCGACGACGCGCTCTTTCCCGACGTCCTCTCGGATCGCCGTTCGGTGGAAGGGGTGGTTCTGACAGTCCCAGTCCGCCAGTCGTCCCTCGAACGGCGCTGCGCGTTCCTCGATCCTGTCTTTGACAGCGTCGTGGATAGCAGGCGCCGACTGGTCCGGGTCGACGTCCATCCACTCGTAGCTCTCCCAGAAGAGCGCGTGTCCCCTGACGTCGTGGCCGTGGTCGTCGAGCCACTCGACCATCCGCCGGGCCTCGGAGCGGTCTTCGGCGGAGTTTCGCCACCTGAAGGCTCGCAGTCGGTTCTCAACGGTGCTGTAGTTGAACCGCTCCGAGAGGACCCTGCGGTACGTCTCCCCGTCGCTCGTCTCGTCGTCGACGACCTTCTCGCCGTTGGCCGCGGTCCCCCAGTTGAACGCGTGTTCCTGCATCGCCACGTCCACGGTGGCGCCGGAAACCGGCTCGCCCGCGGCGTCCGTCACCGTCACCTCGATCCGGGCTTTCCTGTGTGTCTCGATCCGGTCCC
>JAZKRZ010000244.1:0-2755 GCA_036626395.1 Haloarculaceae archaeon | reverse complement strand
TTACCGTGGTCGTCGCGAGCGAGTCGACGAACTGCTGGCCGTAGACGACCAGGTCCCTGTCGGTGACGACCCCGAGGATGTCGCCGTTCGAGTCGAGGACGACCGCGCTCCCGACCCGCTGCTCCCGGAGCGTCTCGGCGACCTCGAGGATCGTCTCGTCGAGGTAGACTGTCACGACGTCCTTGCTTGCGAGTTCGGTTATCTCCATGCTGTCTTGTACGGCCTCCACAATATAAAAGCCTCAGCCGATTCCCGCGACGCGGGGACCGCCATCTCAGCGTCGGTCTCGCTCGCTCGCAACTCACACGGATTACTGTCGGTCGGTACCGGTATGACCGCACGACTGTATGCGACCGAACTCCAAAACAGCTACAGTCATCCGTATCACTCCCGGTCCAGTTCGCCGACGAGCTCCGCCGCCACGCCCGTGTACCCGGCGGGCGTCAGCGCCCGGAGTTCCTCGCGGACGTCCTCGGGCACGTCGAGCTCCGCGAACAGTTCCCGGAAGTCGGCCAGCGTGACGTCCTCCCCGCGGGTGAGCGCCTTCACCCGCTCGTAGGCGTCGGCGTGGCCCTCGCGGCGCAGCACGGTCTGGACGGCCTCGCCGATGACCTCCGGCGTCGCCTCCAGCTCCTCGCGCATGACCTGCTCGTTGGGCACGACCGTCCCGAGCCCTGCCCCGAGCTTGCTGTAGGCGACGAGACAGTGGGCCAGCGCCGCGCCGATGTTGCGCTTGACCGTCGAGTCCGAGAGGTCGCGCTGGAGGCGGGACTTGGTGACATAGTCGCCGAGAAAGACCAGGTCCGAGTTGGCCTTCGAGAGGTTCCCCTCGGCGTTCTCGAAGTCGATGGGATTGACCTTGTGGGGCATCGTCGAGGAGCCGGTCTCGCCCTCGACGGCCTGCTGACCCAGGTAGCGGTCCGAGACGTAGAGCCAGCAGTCCACGGCCAGGTCCAGCAGGACGTTGTTGGCTCCCCGGAGCGCGTCGAACAGCGCCGCGAGGTCGTCACAGGGGTTGACCTGCGTGGTCAGCGGCTCGTGGGCGAGGCCGAGGCCGGCGACGAACTCCCGGGAGAAGGCCCGCCAGTCGACGTCGGGGTAGGCGGCGTGGTGGGCGGCGTAACTCCCGCTCGCGCCCGCGAGCTTGCCCGAGAGCCCGTCGACAGCAGTTTCGACCCGCCCGAGCGCCCGGCCCAGCCGCGAGGCGTAGACCGCCATCTCCTTGCCGAAGGTCGTGGGCGTGGCCGGCTGGCCGTGGGTGCGCGCGAGCATCGGCACGTCGCGGTGCTCGCGGGCCATCCCCGCGAGGGTGTCCCGGACCTCCTGAAGCTCGGGGAGCAACACCGCCCGGACTGCTGGCTCGACCAGCAGCCGGTGGGCGAGGTTGTTGACGTCCTCGCTGGTGAGCGCGAAGTGGACCCACTCGCCCACCTCGACCTGCGACCGCTCGCGGACGAAGTACTCGACGGCCTTGACGTCGTGGTTGGTCGCGGGGTAGTCGCCATAGCCCTCCGTCTCCAGTTGCTTGACGAGGGCGGCGTCCTCGGCGTCGAACTCCTCGTAGAGTGCGCGCAGTGCTTTGCGCTCCTCGCCGTCGAGTTCCAGCGGAACGGTCTCGAGGTCCGCGAGCGCGACCAGATACTCCACCTCGACCTCGACGCGGGCACCCATCAGCCCGCGCTCGCTGGCGTAGGGAACGAGCGGCTCGGTGTAGCGGGCGTACCGGCCGTCGAGCGGCGAGACGGCCGACAGCGGGCCTCTGTCCATACGCCACCCTGTCGGAGTCGGGGAAAAAGCCTGCCGGTCAGGCTCCGTCGGGTCGGGCTGTGCCCGCGTCTGTCTGCAGTGTCTCCGGCCTTCCTACAACACCTCGGCGGCCGTTCCGCAACGCCTTTGCGCGCGCCGCGCGCTCTCACGAACATGCAACTCGCGGGCATGGCCAGCAACCGCGGCCGCAACCTCATGAACGTCGCCGACCGGGCGCCCGGTGGGGCCGAATTCGCCGTCGTCCTCACCACTGACGCCGACGCGCCGGTCCTCGAGAAAGCCGAGAAACGCGGGATCCCGACCGAGGTGGTCGAACGGGAGAGCGACGACCGCCGCGCACACGAGCGCCGCGTGCTCGAGGCGCTCGAGGGATACGACGTCGAGTTGGTCTGTCTGGACGGCTACATGCGCGTGCTCTCCGATACCTTCCTCGACGCTGTCCCGACGACGCTGAACGTCCACCCCGCACTGCTGCCTTCCTTCCCGGGGATGGACGCCTGGGACGACGCGCTCGACGCGGGCGTCTCGGTGACGGGCTGTACGGTCCACGTCGTCACCGACGCCACCGACGAGCACGGCGAGGTTATCGAGAGCGAGGTCGACGGCGGCCCCGTCGTCACCCAGGAACCCGTCCCGGTCTACGAGGGCGACGACGCCGACGCGCTGAAAGACCGGGTGCTCTACCAGGGGGAGTTCCAGGCGTACCCGCGCGCCGTGAAGTGGTTCGCGTCGGACCGCGTGACTGTCGAGACCGGCGCCGACGGCACGCCGGCGGCAGTGATTGTCGAGGACGACACCGGCGGGGACCTCCCCCAGCGGCGGCTGGCGTCCCACGACCGCGCGGCCGACCTGCGGTACGGGGAAAACCCCCACCAGGACGCCGCCCTCTACGCCGACTACACGACGAGCGAGGCAAGCGTCGTCCACGCCGACCAGCGCAACGAGGGCGCGAAGGCCCTGTCGTACAACAACTACAACGACGCCGACG
>JAZKRZ010000243.1:0-2946 GCA_036626395.1 Haloarculaceae archaeon | reverse complement strand
AGCCGTCTTTCGTCCCGTCGGCGTCGATGGAGTTGACGAACAGTTCGCCCGCGCCCCGGGTTTCCGCAGTCTCCGCCCACGAGATGACGTCGACCCCGGTCCCCTCGCGGCCGCCCTTGACCGTGCACTCGAACCAGCAGGACTCGCCGTCGACCCGTTCGTAGTGTTCGCCCTGTTCGTCGTAGCGCCGGCGGGCGTCGACGCTGATAACGATACACTGGCTGCCGAAGGCGGCTGCGCCCTCCTCGATGAGTGCCGGCCGCTCCAGGGCGCCGGTGTTGATCGACACCTTGTCGGCGCCCGCGCGCAGCGTCTCCTTTATATCCTCGCGGGTGCGGATACCCCCGCCGACGGTCAGGGGGATGAACACCTCGTCGGCGACCTGCGAGACGGTCTCGAGCATCGTTTCGCGTCCCTCGGCGGAGGCCGTGATGTCGAGGAAGACGAACTCGTCGGCGCCGGACTCGTTGTACTTCTTGGCCATCTCGACGGGGTCGCCCGTGTACGCCAGGTCCTCGAAGTTGACCCCCGTGTACACCGCCGCGTTGCCCTCGTCGTCGACGTCCACGTCGATGCAGGGGATGATCCGTTTCGTGAGCGCCATTCGTTACCCGGTCTTTGGCACCGGTACTGAAAAGCAATCCCTTTGAGGCGAGGGTCAGCGCCGACGGAACACGCTTATCACAGTGACCCCGGACAGTGGCGGTATGCACGAACGGTCTCTCGGCGGGGAGTGGCAGTTCCGCGAACTCGCGGACGACGAACCGGGACCGGGGCACACGGGCGGCGAGTGGCTCGCGGGCACAGTTCCGGGCGGCATCTACACCGACCTGTTCGAACGCGGTGAGATCCCCGACCCCCTCTACGGGGACAACGAACTGGACGTCCAGTGGGTCGGCGAGTCCGTCAACATGCACGTCGGCAACGAGTTCGACGTCGGCGACGCCCTCGGACCCGGAGACAACGAGGTCCGGGTGCGCTTTCGCTCCCCGGTCGAGTACGGCCAGGAACGCGCCGCCGAGTACCCCTACGAGGTTCCCTGCATCCGCTACCCGGTCGACCAGCCCGGTCGCCAGTTCGTCCGGAAAGCCCAGCGCCACTACGGCTGGGACTGGGGCCCCTGTCTCCCGACGGTGGGTATCTATCGGGAGATCTCGCTCGTCGCCTCCTCCAGCCCCCGCGTCCGGTACGTCAAAACCGAACAGGACCACGCGGGCGAGGGGATCGCCCTCACGGTGCGAGCGGGCGTCGACGCCCCCAGCGCGGGCGAGTTCGACCTCACGGTCGACGTCGCGGGCGTCGAGGCGACCGAGTCCCGGGCACTCGACGGGGGGGCCCAGGAGGTGGAACTCACGGTCCGGATCGGCGACGACGAGGACGGGGTGGACCTGTGGTGGCCCAACGGCTACGGCGACCAGCCGCTTTACGACCTGGAAGTGACCGCTGGCGACATCGGTGGCCACACCGTCACCGAGCGCGTCGGCTTTCGCGACCTCGAGTTGGTCGTCGAACCCGACGACGCCGGCACGGCCTTCTACTTCGAGGTCAACGGCGAGCGGGTCTTCGCGAAGGGGGCCAACACTATCCCGACCGCGCCGCTGTACGGCGAGGTCACCGAGGAGCGCTACGACCACCTCCTCGAAAGCGCGGCCGACGCCAACATGAACATGCTGCGGGTCTGGGGCGGGGGCTACTACGAGGAGGAGTACTTCTACGAGCGCTGTGACGAACTCGGCTTGCTCGTCTGGCAGGACTTCATGTTCTCGTGTTCGCTCCATCCCGCAGACGAGGCGTTCCTCGAGACCGTCGAAGACGAGGTCAGATACCAGGTCCGACGGCTCGCCTCACACCCCTCCGTCGCGGTCTGGTGTGGAAACAACGAAAACGAGGAGGCGGTCCAGAACTGGTTCGTCGACCACGACCACCACGAGGACCACCGCGACGATTACGAGAAACTCTACGCCGGGACGGTCGGGCCGACCTGCCGGGCGGAGGACCCCTCGCGGACCTACTGGCCGGGGTCGCCGTCCAGCGGCCCCGACGAAATCGAACCGTACGCCTTCGAGAAAGGCGACATCCACTACTGGGACGTCTGGCACCAGGGTGAACCCTTCGAGGACTACTACACGACCGAGCCACGCTTCGTCTCGGAGTTCGGCTACCAGTCGTTCCCGTCGCTGGACTCGCTGCGCACCGTGATGGACGGATCCGATTTCAACCCCACCGCCCCCGCCATGGAACACCACCAGCGCAACCCCGGCGGGAACGCCACCATCCTCGGGCGGACGGCGAGTTACTTCCGGTTTCCCTTCGAGTTCGCCGACTTCGTCTACGTCTCCCAGCTGTTGCAGGCCGAGGCGATGCGGACCGCGGTCGAACACTGGCGCCGCCACAGACCGGAGACGATGGGGGCACTGTACTGGCAACTCAACGACCTCTGGCCGGTCGCCTCCTGGGCCTCTGTCGAGTACGACGGCAAGTGGAAAGCCCAGCAGTACGCGGCCCGCCGCCAGTTCGCGCCGGTGCTGGTCTCCTTTCACCCGACCTTCGAGGGCGCCGACGGCGCGGAGAACGCACAGGCCGGCGCCGACGGCGAGTGGCCGGACGTCACCGCCCAGACGCTGTGGCTCACGAGCGACGAGACCGACCCCGTCTCGGGGACGGTCCACCTGGCGCTCTACCCTCTCGACGGGGACCACCCCGCCACCGAACGGGCCGGCGACCCGCTCCGCGAGTGGACCGTCGACGTCGACCTCGACGCCGGCGAGAGCACCGACCTGCTGACCGTCGAGCGGGCGGACGTTCCGGACGGCGTCCATCCCGGTGAGGTCGCGCTCCGGGCGACATACGAGGCGTTCCTCGACTCGTTCCCGGCGACCGCCTTCTTCGTCGATTTCAAGCGACTCGCGCTGCCCGATACGGACCTCGCAGTCGAGATAGACGGCC
>JAZKRZ010000242.1:0-3155 GCA_036626395.1 Haloarculaceae archaeon | reverse complement strand
TCGTCACCGCCGCCGGCGTCCCCGGCCGCAGTCGCAGTGGGCGTCCCGCCACCGCCGGTACACCCGGCGAGGACGACCACGAAGGCCACTGCCAGAAAGAGGACCGACCATCTGTGAACACGTACCATACCCAGTCTGTCTCCGGGGACCATCGTAATCGTTCCGTTTAGCCGTCGAGAGCGGCGTTCGAACCGGGACATCTCGCAGTGGGGCGCAGGTCGGTGGGGTCGCGGTCCCCACTCGGGACCGCCGATGAGGGACGGGCGGCTTTTTGTTCGGGCCGGCCGAGGCTCCGGTAATGGTCGTCGGAGACGTCACCACGGGAACCGACGTACTGGTCATCGGCGGCGGGCCGGGCGGCTACGTCGCCGCCATCCGCGCCGGACAGCTCGGCCTCGACGTCACGCTCGTCGAGGCCGACGCCTACGGCGGAACCTGCCTCAATTACGGCTGTATCCCCTCGAAAGCGATGATCTCGGCGGCGGACGTCGCCCACGACGCCCGCACCGCCGAGGCGCTGGGGGTCTACGCGGACCCGGCCGTGGACCTGCAGGGCATGGTCGAATGGAAAGACGGCGTCGTCGACCAGCTCACCGGCGGCGTCGAGAAACTCTGCAAGGCCGCCGGCGTCGAACTCGTCTCCGGCCGCGCGGAGTTCGCGAGCGAGGACACCGCGCGCGTCGTCCACGGCGGCGAGGGCCAGGGCGCCCAAACAGTGGCGTTCGAACACGCCGTCGTCGCGACCGGGTCGCGCCCCGTCGAGATCCCCGGCTGCGAGTTCGACGGCGAGCACGTCCTCTCCTCGCGGGACGCCCTCGCGCTGGACTCCGTCCCCGAGGAACTCGTCGTCGTCGGGGCCGGCTACATCGGGATGGAGCTGTCCACGGTGTTCGCCAAACTCGGCGCCGACGTGACGGTCGTGGAGATGTTAGACGACGTCCTTCCGGGCTACGAGGACGACGTCTCGCGGGTCGTCCGGAAACGCGCGGCGGACCTGGGTATCGACTTCCACTTCGGCGAGGCCGCCCAGGGCTGGGAGGAGAGCGGCGAGGGGATCACCGTCCGGACCGAGAACGAGGACGGCGTCGTCTCGGAGTTCGGCGCGGAGAAGTGTCTCGTCGCGGTGGGTCGCGAACCCGTCACGGACACCCTGAACCTCGACGCCGTCGACCTCGAACCCGACGAGGACGGTTTCCTCGCGACCGACGACCAGGCCCGGACCGACCTGGAGGGCGTCTTCGCGGTGGGCGACGTGGCGGGCGAACCGATGCTCGCCCACAAGGCGATGGCCGAAGGCGAGGTGGCGGCGGCGGTCGCAGCGGGCGAACCCGCGGGACTGGACTATCAGGCCGTCCCGGCGGCGGTGTTCACCGACCCCGAGATCGGCACAGTGGGGATGACCGAGGCAGAAGCCGAGACGGCGGGCTTCGACCCGCTGGTCGGGGAGTTCCCGTTGCGGGCCAGCGGGCGGGCGCTGACTGTCGGCGACTCGGAGGGGTTCGTCCGAGTCGTCGCCGCGAGCGACGGCGAGTTCCTGCTGGGCGGGCAGGTCGTCGGTCCCGAGGCCTCGGAACTCGTCGCCGAGATCGGCCTCGCCATCGAGATGGGCGCGCAACTCGAGGACGTCGCGGCCACGGTCCACACCCACCCCACCCTCTCGGAGGCGGTGCGGGAGGCCTGTGCGAACGCGCTCGGCGAGGCCGTCCACACGCTGAACCGGTAGACCCAGCGTGAACTATCGATACCGGCGTCTACTCCGTGGTGGCTATATAGTGTACAATAGTTATCAGAGTCGATTATTGAGAGGGGTTCACACGGGCACCTGTCAGGACCGGTACGGCACCCCCCGTACCCCTATTATAAACCAGTTTAATTAGATGCGGCGAAGTCTATATCGATGACACGCGACCAGCCGTCGAACGATCACGTATCGCGGCGGAAATTCCTGCTCACCTCTGGGGCCCTGGGGGCCGCGGGCATCGCAGGCTGTACGTCTGAAAGCAATGACGGTGGCGGTAGCGACGGTGGCGACGGAAGCGGTGGGGACGGCGGCGATGGCGGTGGCGACGGTGGCGGCGGCGATGGCGGCGGTGGCGGTGGTGACGGCAGTTCCGGGGACCTCTCGGGGGACATCCGGATCTCGGGGAGCAGTACGGTGTTCCCCGTCGCCCAGGAGGTCAGCCGCCGCTTCAAGGAGGACCAGCCCGACGTCAACTTCAACCTGACGCGGGACGGCAGTTCCGGCGGCTTCGAGAACGTCTTCATCCCCGGCGACAGCGACATCAACAACGCCAGTCGCCCGATCGCTGACGAGGAAGTCCAGCGCTGCCGCGACAACGGCTTCGAACCGGTGGAGTTCTTCGTCGCCCAGGACGCACTTACCATCATCGTCAACAACGACAACGACTGGATGGACTCGATCAGTATCGAGGAACTCGCGGAGATTTGGTCGCCCGATACGGCGCCGGAGATGTGGTCGGACGTCAACGACGACTGGCCCGACGAACCGTTCGACCTCTACGGGGCGGCCACCACCTCGGGGACCTTCGATTACTTCACCGAGACGGTCGTCGGCGAGGAAGGCTCCATCCGCGAGGACTTCGAGGGCACCGAGGAGGACGACCTCATCGCCCAGGGTGTCTCCGGCAACGAGTACGCGATGGGCTACCTGCCGTTCGCCTACTACACGAACAACCCCGACGAGGTGAAGGCGCTCAGCCTCACCGAGGGCGGCAGCGACCCGGTCCCGCCGAGCCTAGAGGGCGCCCAGTCGGGCAACTACCCGCTGGCACGGCCGCTGTTCTTCTACGCCAACATGAACAAACTGCAGGCCAAGACCCACCTGCAGGAGTTCATCCGCTTCTACGTCAACGAGGCCGAGAAGGACTACGTCGCCAACGACATCGGCTACGTCCCGAGCAGTTCGGACATGGTCGAACAGAACCTGGCAAACCTGGAGGCCGGCATCGCCGGGAACTACGAGTACGGGAGCGAGAGCGGTGGCAGCGACATGGACCTCTCGGGTGACATCCGGATCTCGGGGAGCAGTACGGTGTTCCCGGTCGCCCAGGAGGTCAGCCGCCGATTCAAGGAGGACAACCCCGACGTCAACTTCAACCTGACGCGGGACGGCAGTTCCGGCGGCTTCGAGAACG
>JAZKRZ010000241.1:0-3156 GCA_036626395.1 Haloarculaceae archaeon | reverse complement strand
CGTCACGACCGTGACAGGGTCGTATGATGGGCCACTACACCACCCGGGCACGCACTCAC
Source organism: Haloarculaceae archaeon (assembly GCA_036626395.1). GTDB lineage: Archaea > Halobacteriota > Halobacteria > Halobacteriales > Haloarculaceae > QS-5-68-33. The sequence continues at coordinate 3,097 of JAZKRZ010000241.1, read as the reverse complement.
CGCTTTGCCGGAGGTGAATTTAAGACTTTCCAAACGACGACGGCGTGGCCCCCGCTCACATCCGCCGCGGCGCTCTGTGACCGACCTGTCACCTCTTTTCAAATCTGAGAACACCGGCACAACCTACTTGTCGGTCGCTCCTAATGAACTAGGTGAGCAGACAGTATCTCGGGAAAGTCAATATGAGTGCCATTTCAGATCCGGATGAGAGCGAGTCGGACCGGGCGTCGAACGTGTTGTTGCTGACCGCGGCGGGCGGGGACAGCGAGTGCGCGGCGTGCCGGGAACTGCTGGAGCAGAACCCGCTGTCGCAGTCACACGTGGTCCTGACGACGGGACTGGGGTCGGCGGCGGACCGCCTCGCAGACTGGGACGCCGACATCGGGGTCAGACCCGCCGAGACGACCGTCGTCGACGTGGCGACGGCGACGCGGTCGGCCGCCGCGACGGCGGGCGCGGACGAGGCCGACCGCTGGCCCGGGGCGACTGTCGAACGGGTCGACGCCGGCGACCTGCTGGGACTCGGCGAGCGTCTCGACGGGGCACTGACCGGCAGCGACCGGCCGACGACGCTCTGCGTGCACTCGGTGAGCGACCTCCTGCAGTCGGCGGACCGCCGCGCGGTGTTCGGGTTCCTCGAAGCGCTGACCCGCAACGTCGATCGGGCGGGCGCCGTCGCCCACTACCACCTCGTCGCCGACCTCCACGACGCCGAGACGGTCGACACGCTCGCGGTGCTGTTCGACGCCGTCGTCGACGTGAGCGACGACCCGGGGACAGAGTGACCCGGCCGGACCAGCGATGACTTCGAACGACACGTCCGACGGCGGAGCGGTCCCGGTGTTCCCGTGTGACGACGACGGGTGTCCGAGTCACGTCGTCGTCGTCGCCGACGCCGACCCGGCGGTCGTCGACGACGTGGCCGACGCACTCGAGGGCCGATACATCGTCCGGACGGCCACCACCGACGAGGAACTGTGCGACGCGCTCGCCGACGGGGTCAGCGCCGTCCTGCTCGACCCGACGCTGTCCGCGAGCGACGACGTCCTCGACCGCCTGGTCGACGACGCCGATACTCGCGTCGCCGCGCTCCTGGCGGGCGCCGGTCCCGTCGACGAACGCTTCGACGACTGCGTCCGCAAACCCGTCTCGCGGTCGACGCTCCGGGCCACCGTCGACCGACTCTGTCACTGTGTCGCCTACCGCGACGCGCTCGACCGCTGTTTCGACCTCGCCCAGCGTGTCGCCTCCCTGTCCGAGGACGACCCCGAGTACGACCGCCTCCGCGAGCGCCTCGACGAACTCGAGGCCGAACTCGACGAGGCCGCCGCCCCGCTCGACAGTATCGACGTCTACGAAGCCGCCTTCCGCGGGCAGTAGCGTCCGACACTCAAACGGCCGTTTGACCGTTCGCTGCTTTTTGGGTGTGTCCGGTCCTGGGTCGACGTGCATGTCCCCGCTCCGGCCCTCTGACCATCGTCTGCGGACCGCCGACTCGGAGGACCGCCCCGGTCCCCTCGCTGACGCGCTCTCGACCGCCGCCCGAGGTTTCACCTCCCTCACTCGGACGGTCGCGTTCTGGCTCGGCATCGTCCTCCCGTTCCTGCACGTCCCGCTGCTCTTGCTCCTGGGCTTCACTGACGCGACCACGCCAGCACTGGTCTCCCTCTGGGCGCTCAACGTCGTCGCCGTCGCCGTCGGCTCCGGACACGAGCCCAGTACCGCCGGGACGGCCACTCCCGCCGACTGACCCGTCGCGGCGTCCCGTCCGGCGTAGCGTCCCGGAAGCCCCCCTCTCGCTTTCGGAGAGTCGACTGCTGTCGCTGCCAGTCGCCGGACCGGAAAAAGAGCCTAGGCCGGGATTTGAACCCGGGCTCTCGTCCTTACCAAGGACGCGCTTTACCGCTAAGCTACCCAGGCACGCGAGCGTTGGTTACCCGCATTTGCCTTTAGCAATTTCGATTCAGGAGTCGGCGGGCGTTGCGCCCTCGGCGGGCGCGTGGGTGCCGAGGCCCTCGGTGATCGACTCCGAGAAGAAGGCACCCTCGCTCCCGAATGGATGGCCGTTTGCCAGCCCAGCGGCATAGTCTCGAAGCCCAGGAGTCGCCTGGCCGCCCGCGAGCGTCGCTCCCGCGACGACCGCCAACTCGAGAACGTCGGCCTCGAGGTTGCGATCGAGCCCGTCGTCGGGGCGGCGCCGGCGGAGCGTCTGGTCCCGACCGAACCCGCGGACGACCCCGACGGCGGCGTCGGCCGCCTCGGTCCGTGCGAGCAGGTAGAACCCGCGGGCGACGAGCACGTCCGCGGCGAGAATGGCCACGTTGTCGTCCGTGGCCGTGGCGTCGCCGGTCGCCCCCTCCCCGACGGTTGGGTCCTGGCCCCAGGGCTCCTCGGTGGCGAGCCGCCGAGTCAACCGCAGGCCGTCGTAGACGAGTTGCACGCCGGCGGCGCGCTTGGCGACGGGGTCGGCGAGTGAGCCACGCGTCCGGTCGTCGCCCGGCCGCTCGTCGACAGCCCGGACGCAGAGGATCGTGAGCACCCCGGGGACCATCGAGGCCTCTGCGAGGTGGTGCTCGATGTGCTCCCGGAGGGGCGCGGGCTCGACGTCCTCGACTGCGTCGCGCGCGGCTCGACGAACCGCGGCGGCTTCTTCCATCGACTTGAGGTACCCACGGCAGAGCAAAAGACCTTTGGAAAGGGCGGCAAATCGCCCGCCATGATTCGCACGGCGGTCGCCGACGGGGTGTGCACCGTCACGCTCGACCGGCCGGAGACCCGCAACGCGCTTCGGCCGGCCGACCTGACCGCACTCGAGGCCGCGATCGAGGAAGCCTCGGCGCCCGTCCTCTACCTGGAGGGCGCCGGGGAGGCCTTCTGTGCGGGGGCAGACCTCGCGGCCGTGGCCGAGCTCGACGCCGCCACAGCCGCGCCCTTCGCGGCCCACGGCCAGCGGGTCGCAAACGCGCTCGCGGGCTACGACGGCGCGGTCGTCGCGGGCATCGACGGGGCCGCCCGCGGCGGCGGCCTCGAACTTGCTCTGGCCTGTGACGTCCGCCTGGCGACCCCCGACGCCACCTTCGCCGAGCCAGGCGTCACG
>JAZKRZ010000240.1:0-3181 GCA_036626395.1 Haloarculaceae archaeon | reverse complement strand
GGACGGCGATGACCTTGTCGTCCTGTTCGCCGTCGTCGTCCATCTTCATCAGCGCCACCGGGCGGGCCTCGATCACACAACCGGGGAACGTCCGGTCCTCGACGAGAACGAGCACGTCGAAGGGGTCCTCGTCGTCGTAGTACGACCGGGGGATGAACCCGTAGTCGGAGGGGTAGTGGACGTTCGAGTGGAGCACCCGGTCCAGGACGACGCCGGGGATGTCCTTGTCGTACTCGTACTTGTTGCGTTCGCCCTTGAGACACTCGACGACGGCGTAGATCTCCTCGGGCGGGTTCGGTCCCGTCTCGAGGTCTTCCCAGAGGTTCGACATCACCCGCGACTCCTGCTGGCGACAGGAAAGACCTTTCGACCTGGCGCCGAGCGCGGCCTTTTGGAGGCGAGGACCCGGGTCCCGGCGTGTGATTGTCGGCGTTCAGTAAATTCATAGTCGTGATAGTGTCTCTCTGACATGCGGACGCGCTCGCCGCGCGGTCAGTCGATTACCATCTGGTAATACCACTCGTAGAAGGTCTCAACGTCGAATAATTCACCCGATCACGGCGGCGAGTTGACAAGCGTTAAATAGCCTGATGACATTAATCCAACCATGTCAGAGGCACAATCGGTAACTGACACGCCGGGAATCGCACGCGAACTCACCGCGTTCCAGCAGAACATACTCGTCATCCTCGGGGAGGAGCCCCGCTACGGTCTCGCGATCAAGCGCGAACTCGAAGCCTACTACGACGACGAAGTCAACCACGGCCGTCTGTATCCCAACCTCGACGACCTCGTCGAGATGGGACTGGTCGAGAAGAGCGAACTCGACAAGCGGACCAACCAGTACGCCCTGACCGAGGAGGGCTACGAGACGGTCAAGAGCCAGCTCGCCTGGGAGTTCTCGAAGCTCGTCACCGACGAGAGTCGCGCCGACGACCTCCGCGAACTCATCGACGCCGCCAACTAGGCTCGCGCTCGTCGGCAACGTCGAACGCCAGTCCGACCGATTTTTCCAGGACGTCGCGTTGCTCGTCAGTCGGCCATGCGTTGCGCCTGAAGTAGTCCTCGGCGAACTCCCGGAGTTCCGGTGCCGCGAGTTCGGTGATCGGCTTGGCGTAGTGATTGCCCGCGAAGTCGGCCAGCGCCGCGGCGTTCGCGGCGTGGGTCTCGCCGTGTTCCTCGCGCACTGTCTCGACGATAGCGCGGTTGTAGGCGTCTATCTCCGCCCAGTCGTCGCCGGTGCCCGGGCCCGACAGCGGCACCTCGATGCCCCGGTCGACGTCCGCGACCCGTTCGGTCCGGATCGTACCCTCCTCGACCCACCGCTCGGGGTGGAGGACGAGCACGTCGCGCGTGTCGTCCGCCCGGACCCGGGCGGTGTAGTCGTGGTCGGCGAGCAGGGCCTCGCGGTGGTCGAGGTAGGCCTCCCGTTCGGCGTCGACGGCGGCTTCCCGGGCGAGTCGTGTGAGCCGCTCGGCTTCGTCGACGACGTCCCGGGGAAGCGTGTCCGGACGACCGATAGCGTCGTCCGCGAGGACTGACGCGGGGTCGTCCGGCGGCTGCTCGGCCCCGTCGACGCCGCCGGCCGGTTCGGTCTCGCCGGCGGGCAGTTCCTCGTCGGTGGGTTCGGGGGTCTCGTCAGGCATCGTCCAGCGCGTCGTTTGCGAGTTCGTCGGCGCGGTCGTTTATCTCCCGCGGTACGTGTTCGAGCGACCACTCGTCGAACTCGGCGAGGAGTTCGCGGACGGTCACGCGGTACTCGCGCAGTTGCGGGTCCTTCGCGTCGTACTCGCCGCGGACCTGCCGGACTATCAGTTCGGAGTCGCCGCGGACGTCCACCTCGTCGAACCCGTAGTCGCGAGCGACCTGCAGCGCCCGCACCAGCGCCTCGTACTCGGCCTGGTTGTTCGTCGCGCGGCCGATGCGTTCGCCGCCCTCGGCGACGATGCCGTCGCTCGTGACGACCACGTAGCCGACTGCCGCCGGTCCCGGGTTCCCCCGCGCCGCCCCGTCGAAGTAGACGTGGGCGCGCCCGCCCCCCTCACGCAACAGCGCCTCGAGGTCCGCGGGGTTCGACCCCTGTATCACGACCTTCCCGTCGTAGGCGACGGCGGTCGCGTCCCCGCGCTCGGCGCGCCAGCGCTCGTGGTCGGTGTTGCCCTCCCTGACCGCGACCCCGGCGGCCGCCAGGCGCTCGCGCGCCACCTCGACGTCACACTCGACTGTCGGCATCGCACGGAAATCGCCGCCGCGGTCGGTTAGTAATTGCGACCCGTCTTTCCGTCGGAGGGGGTGGCACGCGGGCCTGGGAAACGGTCCCTCTCGACGGATCAGGCGTCGAGTCGCGGGAACGCGCGGGCAGCGAGGGCGACCGAGAGCACCGAGACGAGGCCGGTCCCGACGACCAGCACGGCCCCGGGTTCGTACAGGAGTCGCGGGTGGTAGGGCCGGACTCCCGCCAGGACCAGACCGGCGTAGTCGAAGACGTCGTTGCCCAGCGCGAGGACGAGCGCCGTCGCGAGCGCCCCCCGGGTCGTCGTGCCGTAGTGCGGTGCGAGGTACGCCTCGGGGATGAAGAGGAGGTGCGTGACGAGCACCCCGAAGTAGTTCCAGGTGTCGGGGAAGTACAGCGAGACCCGGAGGTTCAGCGCCAGCGCCGTCCACAGCCCCGTCTTGACGAGCCAGACGAAAGCGATGGTGTGGAGGTACGCGAGCACGCGATTGGCCGACACCTCGTCGAGTCGCCGGCCGAGATTCGGCAGGAGCGTCGAGAGGGAGAGCGCCATCAGGCCGACGGCGACTGGCGAATCCATGTGTAGCGGCCACAGGAGCGTCTCTATTTCGGGGAGGTCCGGGAGGTAGAAGTGGACGCCGACGAACACGGCCGCGACGTTGGCGAAGACGAGCCAGACGAGACTGGGCGCGTTCTCCAGGTAGTAGCGCGCCCACTTGCGCGGGACGGGACTGCGTCGCTCGTCGCCGAACGCGTCCATACCCGCCCTCTGCGACGCGGACACTAAGCCCCACCGACCGACGGCGACACCGCGGACGCACCGACCGGCGGCCTCGGCGCTCCCGCCCGACACCGGGAGAGGGGATTGCAGTGGCAATGCACGACGGCAAAAGGATTCCGGGGAACACTTATCCGTGGTCGTGGCAGAGGATGACACGCACAGCATGT
>JAZKRZ010000239.1:0-3292 GCA_036626395.1 Haloarculaceae archaeon | reverse complement strand
CCGCGGTACTGGGCGACGGCAACATCGTCCACATCCTCGACGTGGTGACCCTTTAGATGACTCCGACCGACAGGACGGTACTGGCACCCGCCCCCGGAGGTTCCGACAGATGAGCGAGTCCGACGGCGCGTTCTACGACCTGCTGGGGTACATCGAGCGCGAACTCGACTTCGAGTCGGGGTTTTACAACGACGCCCACCTCGACCGCCGGGTCAGCGCCCGGATGCGTCGCACCGGCCACGACGACTACTGCTCGTACCGGCGACACCTGGAGGGCAACACCGACGAGCAGGAAGCGCTGCTCGACTCGCTGTCGATCAGCGTCACGGGCTTTTTCCGCAACCCCGTGGCCTGGGAGTCGCTCCGGGACGTCCTCGCCGACCTCACGGGCCGGAGCGCCACCACGCGGGTCTGGAGCGCCCCCTGTGCGGACGGACGTGAACCGTACTCGGTGGCGATGCTCGCGCTCGACGCCGACGATATCGACGCCCGCCGTCTGGCGGTACTCGGGACCGACATCAACGCCGAAACCCTCCGGGAGGCCAGGGAGGGCCGTTACGAGACGACCAAGACCACCGATATCGAGGAGGAACTCGCGCCGCTGTCGAGCACCGACCCGTACATCGAACGCGAGGGCGATACCTTCACCGTCCGCGAGCGGGTGCGCGAGATGGTCTCGTTCGAGCGCCACGACCTCATCCGGGGCGCGGACAGGCGCGACTTCGACCTCGTGTGCTGTCGGAACTTCCTCATCTACATCGACGCGGACTACAAGGTGCCCATCTTCGAGACGGTCACCAGGTCGCTCGTCGAGTCGGGCTACCTGATGATCGGCATGACCGAGACGCTGCCCTCGGCGTTTCGCGACAGGTACGACCCGGTCGCCAAGAAACACCGCATCTACAGACGCACGTAATGTCGCTGTACGAACTCGAACGGACCAGCGACGTGCAGGAACTCATCGGCTACGCCCGCCGGAGTGACAACCCCGAGATCCGGGCCCGTGCCGCCGAACTCCTGGGCAACTTCCCCGAACACGACGACCGCGGGGACGTGGTCAACGCCCTCGTGAGCGTCGCCCAGGGTGACGACCATGGCGCGGTGACCGCCGCTGCCGTCGACGCGCTGGACAGACTGGGCGGGGACGCCATCGAGCAACTCATCGCGGACGCCGCGGGCGCCGACCTGGACGGCGACGGCGCCGACTGGGTGAAAGCACGGGCGTTCGCCAGAGCGCTCTCGGCGGACCTGCCCGAACTCCGGATGGCCGCCGCCAACGGTCTCGGTCAGCTCGAACACACCGACGCTGTCCCCCAGCTCGTCGAGCGCTTCGCGGACCCCGACCCGCGGGTCAGGGCGCGGGCGGCCCGGGCCTGCGGGCTCGTCGCGGACCCGCGTGCGACCGCCGCGCTCGAAGGCCTGCTGACCGACGAGGCAACCGTCGTCCGCCGGACGGCGGTCTACTCGCTGGTCGAGTTGCTGGCGAACGTCCCGACCGAACAGAGCCACGAGATCCGCGAGACGGTCGTCGACGAACTCTCGGAGACGGACGACCCCTCCGTGGTGGTACCACTGGTCGAGATCCTGGAGGAGAGCCAGCAGCGCGCCCAGCGGCGCAACACCGCCTGGCTGCTCGGGCGGGTCACCGAAGACGCCGAGCGCGACCGCGTCGTCGAGGCGCTCGTCGAGGTCGGCGAACGCGCCGTCCTCGGGTCGACGCGACCCGTACTGGAGGTCGAACACGCGGTCGACGGCACCAGCGTCCAGACCCACATCTCCGGGAGCGGCCAGCACGTCGCCGTCCTGGAGTCGCTGGTCAGCAAAGGCCCGACCGCCGACGCCGAGGACGTCGACCTCTCGGACGCCGAGCGCCAGGTGCTGATGGCGCTGTACTCGGGTGTTTCTCCCTTCGAGATCCCCGGTTTCGTCGGGATGGACGTCGCGGAGGTCGAGGACGTGTTCGACCGACTCGTCGAGGCGGGCGTCCTCAGCGAAAAGCGGGTGCGCCGCGACGTCAGACTCAAGGCTCGCGGTCGCAACATCGCCAGCGAGGCCATCGCCGACCAGTAGTACGGTGGAGCATGCCTCTCGGGCGCGCGAGCGCGCGAGATCTGCTACAGGGGTGTGCCGCCGCGCTCGCCGTCGCCCTGGCTGGCCCCGCTCAAGAGGTCCGACACCGGGGGGCGGTAGTCGTAGCCCGGGACGACCCCCTCGACGTAGGTCCCCTCGACGTACTCGACGAACGCTTTCGCGACGTCCAGGCCCCGGCGTTCGCTGCCGAACTCGAACTCGTAGGTGACGGTCACGGTGTCGGCGCCGGCCGTGACCGAGAGGTCGGGGTCGACGCTGGTCCGCGTGGATTTGGGCGCCTCGGCCAGGCGCCGTTCGAACGTCTCCAGCCAGCCCTCGGCGACCGCGTCGCCGACCTCACCGTCGACCGCCGCCGGGAGCGTCGGTACCTCGACCGTCACGGTGAAGCCAGTCGCCCACTCGGCCGACCCCGGCCTCGCCGTCACTCGAGCGTCGAAGCGAGTGGTGGTCACCTCGTAGCCCCCGGTCGTCGCCTCGAAGGCGTCCCGGTTCGCGGCCGCCTCGCGGACCGCTGTCGGCGTTTCGTCGGTCATCACCCGTCACTGGGTGTCTGACCGGGAAAAACCCGTCGCGTCGGACCCGGACCCGGTCGATACCGCCCGGAACGGCGGGAGGCCACGCTATCCCCCCGAACCGACCGACACGGCCGTACTCACCGCCTGCGAGGAGGAGCGACAGACGGCGAGGGACGGGCTTCGAACCACGGTCGGACGTACTCGCTTCGCTGCGCGCGACCTCCCTGCTTCGAATCCCCGATACGCATCGCTCCTCACGTCCGTTCGTCGCAGATGCGAGGGATGGGATTCGAACCCACGGACTCCTTCGAGAGCGGGTCTTAAGCCCGCCGCCTTTGGCCAGGCTCGGCCACCCTCGCGCGTCCCCCACTCGGAGCGGCCACCGAAAGTCGGTTTCGGTCCGGCCCTCCCCCGGTTCGCCACTACAATCATGCGCGGAGTCGGTGTCATTATATAAACGATCGATAATGATAGACGCTGTGAAAACGGCGTTCTAATTGCCGAATAGTGGCAAGTTTGGAGTGAGTTCCACAAAGTATTTGTTTCAACCTGCGGAAACATATTAGATGTTTCCGTTTGGGGGCGGATTGGTTGACAGTGCCGGCGTAAACCCGGTCAAGCCCGGAAAGCTTTTTTTTATGGAGTACGCTGGTGGGGGTATGCCGCGAAAGCCTTTCGAGATGAAC
>JAZKRZ010000238.1:0-3323 GCA_036626395.1 Haloarculaceae archaeon | reverse complement strand
CGATAGTGTGTTCCCGGCGAGCGTGTTCACGTACTTGTGTCCGACAGTATGAGTCCGCTGCAGTGACCGGTCACGGGGAGAGACGGAAACCGACCCGGCGGCGTGCTCAGAGGTAGTCCGACCGTGCGAGGTCGCGGACGTCCCGGCGGTTGCGCGCGGCCCAGTAGCCCAGGCCGGAGGCGATGACCGCCGCCGAGAGCAGGTAGACGAACAGGTGCGACCCGACGACGGTCCCGGGGTAGCGGACGGTGTACACGACGCCCTCGGTGCCCAGCGTGACGGTCACGAAACAGACGGCAGCGGCGGTGACGGCACGCGCGAGGGTGGTGGCGCCGTGAGTCCGGTCGTGGTCGGCGACGAGCAGTACCGCGAGGAACGCGACGGCGGTCGCGAGCACGTACAGCGGGAGGCGCCCGACGAGACCGACGGTCTGGCCGGACGCGAGCGCGACGACGCCGACGAACACGGCGGTCAACACGAGCGTACACCCGGCGATAGCTGCCACGAGCGGTCCCGTGCCCACGAGCCGTCCCCGGTCGAAAAGCGAGTTGCGTGAGGTTGCCATCGTTCGGTTATCGCCGTTCATCCCACAAAAACGCCCGTCAGCCGCGCGTCTGACCGGTGTGAGGCGGTCGACAGAAACGGCGTCGCGACCGCGAAGTTGTCGCACCGTCCGGAGGTTCAGGCCTCGACGGTCAGGTCGGCGGCGTCGGCGGCCTCGACGGCGGACGCGTCGTCGTGGATCACGGCGGCGACGGCGCTGGTGATCGCCTCGGGGTCGTCGTGCTGGAAGATGGACCGCCCCATCGAGACGCCGTCGGCGCCGGCGTCCATCGCGCCCCGGACCATCGACAGCGTCTCGCGGTCGGTACCTCTCGAGCCGCCGGCGATCACGACCGGGAGCGACGTCGACTCGACGACGCGGTCGAAGCTCTCGGCGGTGCCGCTGTAGGCGGTCTTGACGACGTCCGCGCCCAGTTCCTCTGCCAGTCGGACGGCGTGGCCCAGGTCTTCGGCGAACGCATCGGGGTCGTCGTCGCGGACGTCGTGGCCGCGCGCGTAGGCCATCGCGAGCGTGGGTATCCCGTAGGCGTCGGCCTCGCTCGTGATCCGGGAGAGCCCGGTGATCTGGTCGGGTTCGTACTCGCTGCCGACGTTGATGTGAAAGGAGACGGCGTCGGCGCCCGCGCGGATGGCGTCCTCGACGGTGCCCGTGGGGCGCTTGTCCATCTCGTCGGGGCCGATGTCGGTCGACCCGTTGAGATGGCAGATGTAGCCCGCGCCGTTGGTGTTGGGGTGGACGCGGTCGGCAACCCCGCGCTGGGTGAGGACGGCGTCGGCGCCGCCCCGCGTCACCGCGTCGACGGTCGATTCGAGGTCGACGAGGCCCTTCACGGCCCCGAGTGTGATACCGTGGTCCATCGGGACGACGAGGTACCGCCCCCCCGTCCCGATGCGACCCAGACGTGCGGCCTTCCCTGCGGTCATGGCATGTGACGGTGTGGCAAGAACGGTTATCTGCTTTCCGGTCTCGGTCCGTTTCGCGCCGACCCACGCCGCCGGGTCGCCGTTCGTGCTACTCGGCTTCGAGGCGGGCGCCACCGGCCAGCGCGCCCTGCTTGAGTTCGCGAGCCTTCGCTTCGAGCCGGTCAGCGACCTCCTCGGGCGGGTCGCCCGCCTCGTGGCCCTCGGCGATGATGTCCACGAGTGCGGAGCCGACGATGACCCCGTCGGCGCCGGCCGCGACGATCCGCTCGGCGTGCTCGCCGGTCTTGATGCCGAACCCGACGGCCTTGGGGACGTCCCAGTCGGCGACGCGGGCCAGCGACGCCTCGGTCTGGTCGGAGACGTCGTCGCGCGCGCCGGTCACGCCGAGTCGCGCCTGGACGTAGACGTACCCCGACACCTGCTCGCGCATCCGTTCGAGGCGCTCGCCCCTCGTGGTCGGCGCGATGATGAAGACGAGGTCGAGTCCGAACTCGTCGCAGGCCTCCCGGAGCGGTTTCGCTTCCTCGGCGGGCAGGTCGACGACGACGAACCCCTCGATGCCGACCTCGGCGGCGCGTTCGACGAACGCCCGCGGCCCCCGTTTCCCCGTATCGACGTCGTGGAACTGGTAGACGAGGTTGTAGTAGGTCATACAGACCAGCGGCACGTCGACGTCCAGGTCTTCGACGAACTCGAAGTACCGCTCGGGGGTCATCCCCGCCGCCAGCGAGCGGACGACCGCTCCCTGGATGGTGGACCCCTCGGCGATCGGTTCGGAGAAGGGCAGGCCGAGTTCGATGACGTCAGCGCCGCCACGTTCGAGCGCCTCGACGTACGAAAGCGAGGCCTCGTAGGAGGGGTCACCCGCCGCGACGTAGGGGACGAACGCGGGTTCGTCCGCGAAGACGCGTTCGAGCGCCATCACATCCCTCCCTCGCCCGCGGCCGAGCGAAGCACCGACATGTCCGGCGCGACGTCCAGGTCCCGTTTCTCGGTCTCCTCCAGCACGGTCTCCAGGTCCTTGTCGCCGCGCCCGGAGACGTTCACGACCACCAGGTCGCCCAGTTCGTCGTGGTGTTCCTCGAGATAGCCGAACGCGTGGGCCGTCTCCAGAGCGGGGATGACGCCCTCGTCCTGGGAGAGGCGGTGGAACGCTTCCAGCGCGCTGTCGTCGTCGACGTTGACCGCATCGACGCGGCCCGCGTCGACGAGGTGGGCCAGTTCCGGGCCGACCCCGGCGTAGTCCAGGCCCGCCGAGACGGAATGCGATTCCATGATCTGGCCGTGCGAGTCCTGGAGGAGTTTGGTACGCGCGCCGTGGAGGACGCCCTCGTCGCCGGTCGACAGCGACGCCGAGTTGGGCGCGACGCCCGCCTCCTCGTCGACCGACAGCGAGGACCCGCCCGCCTCGACGGCGTACAGCCCCACGTCCTCGTCGTCGACGAAGTGGTGGAACGTCCCCATCGTGTTCGACCCGCCGCCCGCGCAGGCGAGCACCGCGTCCGGGAGCCGCCCCTCTCTGTCCTGGATCTGCTCGCGGGTCTCCTCGGAGATGACCGACTGGAAGTCCCGGACCATCGCCGGGAACGGCGCGGGCCCGACGACCGACCCGATGACGTAGTGGGTCCGCTCGACGGTGGTCGCCCAGTCGCGCATCGTCTCCGAGATGGCCTCCTTGAGCGTCCCGCGACCGGTCGTCACGGGGGTGATCTCCGCCCCGTTTATCTTCATCCGGAAGACGTTGGGGCGCTGGCGGCGGATGTCCGTCTCACCCATGTATATCTCGCAGGGCACGTCGAGGTGGGCGGCGGCCATCGCCGTCGCGGTGCCGTGCT
>JAZKRZ010000237.1:0-3333 GCA_036626395.1 Haloarculaceae archaeon | reverse complement strand
CATGGCCTCGACGAGCAGCGCCCGCATCCGGTCTTCCTCGGGGCCGTCCGCGCCCGCGAGGTCCCGTTCCTGCTCGGGGTCGTCGGTCACGTCGAAGAGCATCGGGTCGTCGTGGCGGCCGGTGGCGTAGGTCTCCCACCGCCAGACCGGGCTCTCTGTGTAGGGCAAAAAGTCGCCGGCCTCGGCGTCGTACTCCGGCTCGCGGGGCTGGAACCAGCCCAGCGCGTTCATCATCTCCGTCGAGTAACACTCGGCGTCGACGGACTCGTCACAGGGCCGGAGATACGTGTACTCGCCGTCGGTGACGTTCACCGACGACCCCCAGTAGCCGTAGATGGCCCAGTCCCGGTGGGAGTCGCGCTCGCCGTGGAGTAGCGGGGAGAGACTCCGGGAGTGGCGGTGGTCGGCGTCGACGCCGAGTTCGTCGAGGACGGTGCCGTAGAGGTCGACGGCGCTGGTCAGGGCACCGATGCGTTCGCCGGCGCGGGCGGCGTCGGGGTGGTGGACGAACAGCGGCGTGTGCGTGAGCACGTCGTACATCGGGGCCTGCGGTTTGCCGACCCAGCCGTGTTCGCCCAGGTAGTGGCCGTGGTCGGCGGTGACGACCACCATCGTGTCCGCCCACGCGCCCGTCTCGTCGAGGGCGTCGAGGACGTGCCCGAACCAGCGGTCGACCATCGTGATCTTGCCGGCGAACTGCGCGCGGACGAAATCGAGTTGCCGGTCGGTGAGTTCGCTCTGCCCCCGGTCGACCCGGCCGTAGTAGGGCCAGTTGACGAGATCCGGGTCCTCCGGGTCTTCGTCGGTGTACATCGAGGCGTACGGCTCGGGCACGTGGAACGGCTCGTGGACGTCGAAGGAGTCGACGTAACAGAACCACTGGTCCCACTCCTGGCTGTCCCGGACCCACTCGGCGGTGGCGTCGAAGACCTTCGGCGCGAAGAAGTCAGACTCCTCGGTGAACCCGTCGACGTTGCGGGCGTACTGCGCGCGGTTCATGAATCCCAGGTCCTCCGGGTCGGGCGCGGACTGGTGGGCGTCCGGCGCGTCCCCGCCCATCGTCACCTGCGCGAGCAGGGTCTCGTCGGGCGCGCGCGGCGTGGTCTGCCAGGCGTCGAACTCGTGGCCGCGGACGAACTCGAAGCCGTTGAAGTCCTCGTAGTAGCCGTGGCTCCCGTGCTGGAAGTAGTGGTAGTGGTCGGTGACGAACTGGGTCAGGATGCCCTCGTGGCGGGCGAGCTCGGGGAGCGTGCGGTCGAACGGCTCGACCGGGCCCCAGGGCCGCCAGAGGAACTCCTGCGTGCCGGTGAGCCACTCGCGGCGGGCCGGCATGCACGGGAGACTCCCGGCGTAGTGGGTGTCGAACACCGCCGCGCGCTCGGCGAAGCGGTCGAGGTTGTCCGTCTCGACGTCGAACTCGACGTCGATCTCCGGGTAGACGTCGAGGAAGTGCCGGCTCAGGCTGTCGATAGAGACGAACAGGACGCTCAGGTCGTCGGCTCCGTCGGCGTCGGCGCTCACGGCTCGCTCACCCCGTGAGCCGAGAGGAGCGCCGCGTGTGAGGCGCCGGTCTCGACCGCGCCGTCGACGACGAGGAAGTCCTCGCGGTAGCACTCGCCACAACGCTGGAGGCAGCGTTGCTCGACGACCGTCGCGCTCTCGTCCGCGGCGGCGTCGGCGTCAGTCCCGGCGCCCGCGGCGAGGAGCCGCTTGCGCGTCGTCCCGTCGACGTTTCGGAGGCAGTACTCGATGGTCTCGGCCATGTGGCGCGTATCCGACGTCACGCGCATAAACCTGTGCCAGTGGGAGCCGACTGCCGGTTGTCGGGGGCGCTATCAGTCGCCGGCCGTCCGCGACCGGCGCGGTCCTGGCGCCGACCGGGCGACGAAACCCCTATGCCGTCGTCAGCCGACGACGCGAACATGGACCCGCGCGTTCGCGAGCACGCCGAGACGGTCTGCAACCACTCCATCGACCTCCGGGAGGGGGACAACGTCGTCATCGACGCCCACCCCGTCGCCGGGGACCTCGTCACCGCCCTCCACGAGGTGATCGCCGAGCGGGGCGCCAACCCGCTGGTCGTCCAGGAGCGCCTGGGCAAACGCTTCCGGCGTGCCTACCTGCGAAACCACGACGGCGACTTCGACCTCCCGGAGCACGTGATGGCCCTCTACGAGGAGATGGACGTCTACGTCGCGGTCCGGGGCAGCGACAACGTCACCCAGACCAGTGACGTCGACCCCGAGACCCAGTCGGCCTACGCACAGGCCACCCGGGAGTTGCTCGACGAGCGCCTCTCCAAGCGCTGGGTGCTCACGCAGTACCCCGCGCCCGCCAACGCGCAACTGGGGCAGCTGAGCACCGAGGGCTACGAGAACTTCGTCTGGGACGCTATCCTCCGGGACTGGGACGAAGTACGGGAGTTCCAGGCCCAGATGGTCGATATCATGGACGGCGCCGACGAGGCCCGGATCGTCTCGGGCGACACCACGGACGTGACGATGAGCGTCGCTGGCAACCCCACGCTCAACGACTACGCCGAGCGCAACCTCCCCGGCGGCGAGGTGTTCACCGCGCCCGTCCCCGACTCCGTCGACGGCGAGGCCCTGTTCGACAAGCCCCTGTACCACCAGGGCCGGGAAGTGACGGACGTCCGCCTCGTCTTCGAGGACGGCGAAGTCGTCGACCACGCGGCATCGAAAAACGAGGAAGTCCTGACCGGCGTCCTCGAGACCGACGACGGCGCCCGCCGTCTGGGCGAGCTGGGCATCGGGATGAACCGCGCCATCGACCGGTTCACCTACAACATGCTGTTCGACGAGAAGATGGGCGACACCGTCCACATGGCGCTGGGCCGGGCCTACGAGGACACCGTCGGCGAGGGCAACGAACAGAACGACTCCGCGGTCCACGTCGACATGATCGTCGACATGAGCGAGGACTCCTCCATCGAGGTCGACGGCGAGAAAGTGCAGGAGGACGGGACGTTCGTGTTTGAAGAGTGAGTGGCCCGAGCACAGCGAGGGCCACTGAAATCCGAACGGCGACCGCAGGGAGCCGTGATACGGACCGTTGCAATTCCTTACCACCGTCGCGAACCACGGTGAACGCATCGGGCCGTGACTCGCCCATCCGTCGACGGCATCGCCGAAAATGGGTACAACGGTCCGGATGATACTGTCGGACACAAGTACGTGAACACACTCGCCGGGAACACGCCATCGAAAGGCCCGTTCCCGGTCGAACGAACCACCGACGGTGGCCTCACTTGTGTCCGACAGTATGAGGAGTAGCGAGGGCTGAGCGCGGCGAAGCCCTCGAACTCGGGTGAGG
>JAZKRZ010000236.1:0-3353 GCA_036626395.1 Haloarculaceae archaeon | reverse complement strand
CCCCTCGGGGTCGCCGAACTCGCGGTAGTCCCAGTCTTCCTGCTCGCGCGCGGTCTCGACTTTCCGGTTGCGTTTGTCGACCTGCTCGACGCGGACCTCCTCTTCCTCGGTGCGACGCCCGAGAGCGTCGTGTTCGAGGCCGGTGGTCATGTGCGCGCCGTCGGTCGTGCCGGGGAACGTGCGTGGGCTGACCCCGTCGGCGGTGGCGAAGTGGGGCTGGAAGCGACCCTGCTCGTCGAGCCACGAGTCGATCTCGTCCTCGTCGACGACGTTGCCGCGTTCTATCTCGACCTCGTCCATGTCGAACGCCTCGGGCGGGAACGTCTGCTCGGTGACCGCGAGCGAGAGGTCCGAGACCAGGAAGACCGGCGTCTGGTACTTCTCGGCGAGGTTGAACGCCTCGACGGTCTTCCAGAAACACTCCGCGACGGTCGTTGGCCCGACGACGAAGCGGGGGACCTCGCCGTGCCCGCCGTACAGCAGCATGTCGAGGTCGCCCTGTTCCTGTTTCGTGGGCATCCCCGTCGAGGGGCCCGAACGCATCACGTCACAGATAACGAGGGGGGTCTCGGTGGTGGCGACCAGCCCGAACGTCTCGGTCATCAGGTCGATACCGGGTCCCGAGGTCGCAGTCATCGCTCGCGCGCCGGCGCGGGCCGCACCCAGTGCCATGTTTACCGCCGAGAGTTCGTCCTCGGCCTGGACGACGGCGCCGCCGTAGTCCTCGATGCGCCCCGTCAGGTACTCCATGACGTCCGTTGCGGGCGTGATCGGGTATCCCGAGTAGAAGCGACAGCCGGCGGCGATGGCGCCCATGCCGATCGCCTCGTCGCCGTTGAGCAGGACGTAATCGGCGTCCGTGGTCTCTATGTCGTACCCGGTTTCCAGGTCGTAGTGCTCGGCGACGTACTCCTGACCGAGGCGGGCGGCTTTCTCGTTGTTCTCGACGATGGCCTCGCCCTTGTCGCCGAAGCGTTTCGCGAGGGCCTCGTCCAGGTTCTCGATGGGGAAGTTCGCCACCTGGCAGGCGGCGCCGAGCGCGACGACGTTGCGCATGATCGCGCCGCCGGCGTCCTCGGCGAGGCTCTTGAGCGGGACCGTCATCCCGTGGACTCCCTCCGGTACCTCGACGTCCTGCATGGTCGAGCGCTCGCCGTCGTAGATGACGACGCTCCCCTCATGGAGTTCGCCCTCGTTCTCGTGGATGGTCCGCTCGGTGAGTGCGATGAGTATGTCCAGCCTGTCGACGACGCTCTCGACGCGGTCCACCGACGTCCGGATCTTGTAGGCAGTGTACCCGCCACGGATCCGCGACGCGAAGTCCTTCGACGTGAAGACGTGGCGACCGGCGCGCGACAGCGCCTGGGCGAAGATCTTCCCCGTGGAGTCGATCCCGTCGCCCGCCTCTCCGCCGATGGCCCAGTTCAGGTCCTCGGGCATTCTGACAACGGGTTCAGTCCGCCCGGCAAAAAGACTTCTGTAATGCGCCGGATCGAGGACGCTTCCAGCCCCCGAAAACTGGACGTTCGGTCGGGATCTCCCGCGTTCGAGCGGCCGGCAAGTACTGCGGGAACAGTAAACCGAGCCGATAAACGTTGTTTCGGAACCGGGTACCCGGTCGCCCGAAACTGCCCCCTCTCGCCGGCTCGCCTCGGGGCCGCTCGACCGCTCGCGACCCGGAACGAAAGGGCCAATGGGATGGCAGGCCGCCCACCGTGTATGGAAGACAGGACGCTCTCGGTCGCGGCCGTCGAGTCGGTCGGTCCGGACACCGTCGCTATCGACGTCGAGTCGCCCGCCGATTTCGACGCCCGGCCCGGACAGTTCGTCAGACTCACACTCGCGACGGACGGAGGTGAGGAGTCGCGTTTCTACACCGTCTCCTCGCCGAACGTCGCCGAGACCTTCGAGATCACGGTCGAGGTCGACCCCGACGGGGAGGTCGGGCCCGAACTCGCGCGACTGGAGGCCGGCGACGAGGTGCGGGTCTCGGGCCCGTACGGGAGCGACTACTACGAGGGCGAGGACCCCGTGATAGTGCTCGCGGGCGGCCCCGGCGTCGGTCCGGCGGTCGCGATCGCCGAGCGCGCGCTCGACGACGGCCACGAGGCGGTAGTGGTCTACCGCGACGACGACCCCGTTCACACGGACCGGATCGAGCGCCTTCGCGAGCGCGGGGTGACGGTCGCGGTCCTCGCGGACGGCGCGTCACTGACGACTGCTGTCGAGACCGCCATCGACCGCCACGGGACCGACAGCCAGGTCTTCGTCTACGGCTTCGCCGATTTCATCGACGCCGCCACGAGCGCGGTCGAGGCCGCGGGCGGCGACACGAGTACCGCGAAGATCGAGAATTTCGGGTGAGCGGCCCGGCGACGGGCGGGCGGGGACGACCGCAGTTGACAACGGTTAAAACCCACGAGCGGATACAGCGGGTATGAGCGAAACCGAGGGGAAACGCCAGCAGAAGTGCGTCTCCTGTGGTATCAACATCGCCGGCACGAACGCCGCGGCGTTCAAGTGTCCGGACTGTGGCCACCAGATCTACCGGTGTCCCAAGTGTCGCAAGCAGAGCAACCTCTACGAGTGCCCGGACTGCGGGTTCAGGGGGCCCTGAGATGTCGAAGGTGGCCGCTCAGATCAAGGTCATGCCCGAGAGCCCCGACGTCGACCTCGACGCGCTCGAAGAGCAACTCGAGTCCGTCCTCCCCGAGGGCGCGAAGATCAACGGCTTCGAGCGCGACGACGTCGCCTTCGGCCTCGTGGCGCTGCTCCCGACGGTGATCGTCCCGGATGACGCCGGCGGGACCGACGCCGTCGAGGAGGCCTTCACCGACCTCGACGACGTCGAGTCCGTCGAAGTCCAGAGCGTCGGCCGCCTCTGAAGACGGCTTTTCCGGCTGTCTCTCGCCTCCCCGGGTCGATCGGCCGCGATTGCCGGGGATCCACAGGAGAGCCCCGGCGGTCGCGTAACGCACGATTTATAAGCGCGACTGGCCAACCCGAAGCCACGAATGCCCAACTCCAACGGACCCCGGTCGAACACACGCAACAAGCTCAAAAACGAGCCGCGCGAGCGGGGCACGTCCCCGCCCCAGCGCGCGGTCGAGGAGTACGAACCCGGCGAGAAGGTCCACCTGAAGATCGACCCGAGCATCCCCGACGGGCGGTTCCACCCCCGCTTCGACGGCCGCACGGGCGAAGTCACCGGCACGCAGGGGACGGCCTACACCGTCGCCGTCTCCGACGGCAACGTCCAGAAGACGCTCATCGTCAAGGCGGCACACCTGCGTCGCCAGGACTGATACGGACCGTTGTAATTCGTTACCGCCGTCGCGAACCACGGTGAACGC
>JAZKRZ010000235.1:0-3359 GCA_036626395.1 Haloarculaceae archaeon | reverse complement strand
GACACGTTCGAGCCGGGCGTGATGACCCCCGAGATGGTCGGTGCCGAGCGCGAACTCGTCCTCGGCAAACACACCGGCCAGCACTCCGTGCGCGAACGGCTGACCGAGGCCGGGTACGACCCGACCGACGAGGAGGTCCGCGAGGTCACCCGTCGCGTCAAGGAGTACGGCGCAGAGGACAACCGCGTCACGATGGGGGTCCTGGAGAAGTTCGCCCGGGACGTCGGCGTCGACCGGGAGGTCGACGACGAGGAGGTCCGGGTATAGGTCCATGCCCGCCTCCATGCCCGCACGCACCCGCCAGCAGCGGGTGCCAGCGGACGCGCCGACGCCCTCGACACGCAATCCTTATTATCCGGCGCGCAGTGAGGTCTCTTACGATGAGACCCGCTGTGTCGACCCGGCGTACGCTCGGGCCGAACAGCGGTGTTCGCGTCCGTATCGTACGGGCCGTATAGGCCCCACAGTACCAGACCCTTCTCGGCGGACGCATCGATTCGACGCGGACGGGACCCGACGTCCCGAGCCCAACACACACCACCCATGAGCGAACAAGCACCCGTCTCACCGGAGACAGAACGTGAGACGACAGACGCGGACGGACAGTCGCCAGCCCAGAAGCTGGACGAACGAGCGGACGAGCGGGCCGCGGAGACGCCCGTCACGACGGGCGCCGAGTCGGTCGTGCGAGCGCTGGAGAACGCCGGTGCGGAGATGCTCTTTGGCGTCCAGGGCGGGGCGATCATGCCCGTCTACGACGCCCTGTACGACTCCGAGGAGCTCACCCACGTGACGATGGCCCACGAGCAGGGGGCGGCCCACGCCGCCGACGCCTACGGCATCGTCTCCGGGAAACCGGGCGTCTGCCTCGCGACGTCGGGGCCGGGCGCGACCAACCTGGTGACCGGGATCGCCGATGCGTCGATGGACTCGGACCCGATGATCGCCCTGACGGGACAGGTCCCGACGAACTTCGTCGGCAACGACGCCTTCCAGGAGACCGACACCGTCGGCGTCACCCAGCCCATCACCAAACACAGTTACTTCGCCGACGATTCAGACACCGTCGGCGCGGACGTCGGCGAGGCGTTCGCGCTGGCCGACGAGGGCCGCCAGGGCCCGACGCTCGTCGACCTGCCCAAGGACGTCACCAAAGGCGAGACGGACGCCCAGCCCCCGACGCCGGACAAACCCGACACGTACAACCCGCCGACCGAGGCCGACGCAGACGCCGTCGACGGGGCCGCGAACGCGCTGGCCGAGGCCGAGCGGCCCGTTATTCTCTCCGGTGGCGGGGTCATCAAGGCCGACGCGGGCGACGAAATCCGGCAGTTCGCCCGGGAGTACGAGATCCCCGTCATCACGACGATGCCGGGGACGGGCGCGTTCCCGGAGGACGACCCACTTTCCCTGGAGATCGCGGGCATGCACGGCACCGGGTTCGCCAACATGGCGATCACGAACACCGACTGCATGCTCGCGGTCGGGACGCGTTTCGACGACCGTCTCACGGGCGGCGTCGAGACGTTCGCTCCCGACGCCGAGATCATCCACGTCGACATCGACGAGGCCGAGATCAGCAAGAACATCCACGCGGACCACCCGCTGGTGGGCGACGCGAAACACGTCCTGCGCCAGTTGGACGACGCGATGCCGGCGGTGCCGGACTGCGAGGCCTGGCGCGAGCAGTGCGACGAGTGGAAGTCACAGTACCCGGTGACCTACGACGCGCCGGACGACGAACCGCTCAAGCCCCAGTACGTGGTCGAGCGGTTCGACGCGGCGACGCCGGACGACACCATCGTTGCCGCCGGAGTCGGGCAACACCAGATGTGGGCCTGGCAGTACTGGACGTGGCGTGAGCCCCGCACCTGGGTCACCTCGCACGGTCTCGGGACGATGGGGTACGCTGTTCCGGCGGCCATCGGTGCGAAACTGGCCGCGCCGGACCGGGAGGTCGTGGCGTTCGACGGTGACGGATCGTTCCTGATGACCGTCCAGGAGCTGTCAGTGGCCGTCCGAGAGGACCTGGACATCACGTACGTCGTCCTGAACAACGAGGCGATCGGGATGGTCCGCCAGTGGCAGGACGGCTTCTACGAGGGTCGCCGGATGGCCTCGGAGTACCCCTGGGTCCCCCAGTTCGACATGCTCGCCGAGGCCTTCGGCGCGCGCGGATTCAGACTGGAGGACGCCGACGAGGTCGACGAGGTCATCGAGAAGGCGCGCAACTACGACGGTCCAGCCGTGATCGACGCGATCATCGACCCGGCCGAGAACGTCTATCCGATGGTCCCCAGCGGCGGGGACAACGGGCTGTTCGCGCTGAACGACGACCAACTGGAGGACATATAGATGACACAAGGGATCGAGGGCCCGCACCCGGACGAGCGGATGCGTCCGGCGGGCCGACGCAACTCGCAGGGCATCCGCATCGACCCCGAAGCGGAGGCGACCCACCAGCCCCGGCGGGCGGTGCTCTCGACGCTGGTCAAACACGAACCGGGCGTCCTCTCGGAGGTGTCGGCGCTCTTTAGCCGCCGGCAGTTCAACATCGAATCCCTGACCGTCGGGGCGACGGAGGACCCCGACATCGCCCGGATGACCATCGTCATCGAGGAGCCCGAGCCGGGGATCGAACAGGCGAAAAAACAGGTTCGCAAGCTCGTGCCCGTCATCTCGGTGGAGGAGCTCGAACCGGAGGCGGTCCAGCGCGAGCTCGTCCTGGTCAAGGTCGACGGCGCGAAACCGGACGACGTGAACGCGGTCGCGGACATGTACGACGGGAACGTCGTCGACGCCTCCGCCGACGCGATCACCGTCGAGATCACGGGCAGCGCACAGAAGGTCGACGCCGCGATCGAGGCGTTCGACCAGTTCACCGTCCGCGAGGTGGTGCGGACGGGGGCGGCGGCTATCGACCGCGGCGCGGAGACGCTGCACGCCGAACGCAGGACTGATACCACAGCGGCGAGCACTGCCGAGACAGCTACCGATGACTGAGGAACTCACCACGACGGTCTACGACGAATCGGACGCCGACACCGCACACATCCAGGACAAGACGGTCGCGGTCCTGGGCTACGGCAGCCAGGGCCACGCGCAGGCCCAGAACCTCGCCGACAGCGGGGTCGACGTCGTCGTCGGCCTCCGCGAGGGCTCCAGTTCCCGCGCTGAAGCCGAGGCCGACGGCCTCACCGTCGCCACGCCAGACGTGGCTGTCTCCGACGCCGACATCGCCGTGATGCTGGTGCCCGACACCGTCCAGCCTGCGGTCTACGAGGCCGTCGCGGACGGCCTGGAGGCCGGCGACACGCTCCAGTTCGCCCACGGGTTCAACATCCACTACGGCCAGATCG
>JAZKRZ010000234.1:0-3362 GCA_036626395.1 Haloarculaceae archaeon | reverse complement strand
CGAAAGGGATGAACCGAAAGGCACGCCGGCGGGACGAGCGACGGGTTCGGGAGCGACCAGTGGCCGCCCCTCTTGGGGGAGTCGTGCCCGCACGCGGCGTGCAGTCGGACAGGTGACGGGACTTTCGACCATCCACCCACCGTCGTGACGACCGAACGGTCGCCGAACGAGGCGGGTACAGTGCCATACGGTACCGAAGCTCAAGAACCTATCGCAACGAGTGACGTTCGCCGGCTCCCGACCGCCAGCGATCGACGGGAACTACCGGCTGGCGGGACAGACGGCCAGGGGGCGGTCGGGCCGAGCAGTGAAGCGGCCGGTCCGCCGGTGACAACACTTGAGTGGTCCGGCGTGTCACACCCAGGTATGAGCGAGGCAGACGACTGCATCTTCTGTTCGATCGTCGACGGGGAGATCCCGAGCCGTACCGTCTACGAGGACGACACCGCGCTGGCGTTCCTGGACGCGAATCCGCTGGCGTCGGGTCACACGCTCGTCGTCCCGAAGTCCCACCACGAGCGCCTCCAGGACCTGCCCGACGAGGAGGCGAGCTGGCTCTACAAGGTCGCCCACAAACTCACCGAGGCCGTCGAGGGAGGGGTCGACGCCGACGCGACGACGGTCGCGATAAACAACGGCGAGGCCGCCGGCCAGGAGGTCCCGCACGTCCACTGTCACCTCGTGCCACGGTTCGACGGCGACGGCGGCGGCCCGGTCCACGCCGCCTTCGGCGAACGTCCCGACCTCTCGGAGGAAGAACTCGACGACATCGCCGAGGACATCGCCGCGTACACCGTCGACTAGCGCCGCTACCGCGGAACGACGCCGCGGCGTGCGGGGACACCCGTACCCGCGCGAACACGTAGCTTTATCAACTGGTGGCCGCCCAGTCGGTGGTATGAGCGACGAGGTATGCGCGCTCGTGGGGACCACCGGGGGCGCCGGGACGACGCGACTCGCCCTGGAGTTCGGGGCGACGCTGGCCGGCGACGACCGGTCGGTGCTGGTCGTGGACGCCGCCTACGCCACGCAGGGGCTGGTGACGGCCGTTCCCGGGCGCGTCGACCCCGACGTGACACGCGCAGTGACCGACGACCGTCCGCTCGCGGCCGCGACGACCGACCTCGACACGTCGACGGGACGACTCGCCGTCGCGCCGGCCAGGGCACCCTTCGAACGGCTCTCGCGGGCGAAGACGAGCGAGTGCGCCCGCCGGCTCGCCGGACGGATCGGCGACGCGACCCGCGAGTTCGACCACGTGCTCGTCGATGTCCCGCCGGTGGCGGCCAACCAGGCTGTCGCGGCGGTCACCGCCGCCGACCGCGTGGGGCTGGTCGTCCCCGACACGCAGCGCGGTATCGACGCCCTCCCGCGAACGCTGGACCGGCTCGCCGACGTCGACGCCGGCGTCGACGCCGTCGTCGCGAACCGCACGGGCGAGACGCCACAGGTCGAGGACGCCGACGCGAGCGTGCCGGAGAGCGAGACGACGGCGCTGGCGGACGCGCCGGTCTGTCCCGGCGACGGTCCCGTCGAGCGGGCGGTGGCCGACGCCGTGGCGCGGGTCGTCGGCGCCGACGTCGACCGGTCCGGGCGCGACTCGTCGCTGACCGACTACCTCCCCGGCTGACCCGGCACTACCGCGGGGGTACTCGGCAGACGCTCGGCGCGAGAGAGGCCAACAGCACCCGGTCGCGCTCCCGTTTCCGCCACCCCCACTGGTATGACCCCGCTGTCCGTAGACGCCCCTATGCACGAACTGGAAGGCGGCGTCTACGCGCTCACACAGACGCTCGAAACCGACGAGGGGGCGCGAGCGTCATCGAGGAGACCGACGCGGTCGTCTTCGCCCACGAGACCTGCGCCCGCTACGTCGACGGTCGCGAGGACCCCATCAAAGGCGAGGGCGACCGCTACCCGCCCGTGCCCGTGGACGTCGAACTCGTCGATGGCGAGCGGTTCCGGACGGAGGCGGGCCCGATGGAAGTCGTCTTCACGCCCGGCCACGCGCCCGGACACGTCTCGCTGTACTTCCCCGAGAAGCGCCTCCTGGTCGCCGCCGACGCGCTGACGGCCGACGAGGACGGACTGCAGGGCCCCAGCGAGCGGTTCACGCTGGACATGGCCGGGGCCGCCGAGTCCGTCGAACGGCTGGCCGCCCTCGACGTCGAGTCGGTCCACTGCTATCACGGCGGCACCGTCGCTGCTGATTCCGACCGGATCGCCGAGGTCGCCGAGTCGATCGCGGCGTGAGTGGCGTCGGCGACAGTCGACCGGTCCGCCTCGCCGCCCGACACCGTCGCGCACGGCAACCACAAAACGTTATCACTGGCCCGACGGCAGTAGTAAAAGATGGCTCAGATACCAATTCAGGCCGGTTCGGTGTTCGACCTACAGCAGGTCCTCGCGGCGGTGGTCGGGGCAGTCGTGACAGTCGTGTTGTTCGTCCTCGTGTTCGTGGTGCTGTTCGTGGTCGGTCGGATCGTCGTGACCCGGGCGGTGTCGAGCGGACTCAGACAGCGGGGATTCGACGAGACCCTCGTGGGGCTCGCCGAGAGCGTGACGGTCGGCGTCACGGCGGTCGTGGCGGTCGCGCTGGCGGCGACCATCGCCGGGTTCGGGGTCGTCCTCGCGGCCTTCGCGACGCTGGGGGGTGCGATCGCGCTCGCGGTCGGGTTCGCCGCACAGGACGTCATCGCGAACTTCGTCGCCGGGGTGTTCATCATCCAGGACGAACCGTTCACCGTCGGCGACTGGATCGAGTGGGACGGCAACAGCGGGATCGTTCGCGAGGTCGGTCTCCGGGTGACGAAACTCGACACGTTCGACAACCAGCTGGTCACCGTCCCGAACAGCGACCTCGCCGGTGGGGCGGTCCTCAACAACGTGGCCAACGACCGCCGGCGCGTCTCGGTCGGCTTCGGGGTCGGGTACGACGACGACATCGAGCGGGCGCGCGAGGCCGTGCTCGAGGAGGGCGCACAGCTCGAGGGCGTCCTCGACGAGCCCGCGCCCTCGGCGCCCGTCTCCGGACTCGGCGACTCGGCGGTCGCCCTCTCGGGGCGGGTCTGGATCGACCCCACGGAGACCGGCTACAAACCGACGCGCGCGCGGTTCCTCGAGGCGGTCAAAGAACGGTTCGACGCCGAAGGCATCGATATGCCCTACCCCAATACGGAGCTGTCGGGCGAGATCGCGGTTGCGAACGACGCCGGCGTCGAGGGGGCCGCCGACTGATACGGACCGTTGTAATTCGTTACCGCCGTCGCGAAGCACGGTGAACGCATCGGGCCGTAACTCGCCCATACGTCGGCGGCATCGCCGAAAATGGGTACAACGGTCCGTATGACTCCGGCCGGTGG
>JAZKRZ010000233.1:0-3389 GCA_036626395.1 Haloarculaceae archaeon | reverse complement strand
GAGGTCGTCCGGAACGCGTGCCGATATCGTTCCCATGTGTTTATTTTGTATACAAAGTATACAACTCTTTCGACGGAAATGTCCCGATACCGTCGGCTGGATGCTGGAGCCAGTTCAATGTGTCGTGGCCGGTCCGGCGAACGTCCCGCGGCTGTGACTCGCCAGCGAGGCCGACGTCCGCCTCGTCTCCATCGGCGAGTCGGCGCTGGTCCCCTACGCCGAGCAGCCCGGCGAGTTCGTCGACGTCGTGCTGGCGGATGGACCGGACGGTCGTTCGTCGTGACCACGGCGGTCCCGGAGAGTGGAGGCTACGGCGGTATCGGAGAGCGCGGGCGGAGATGTAGCGACCTGGAGACCGGATGCGAACCACACCACCAGCACCAGCGCCGGGGACTACCGGGCGGCGATGGTCCCGTCGGCGCTGACCCGGACCTCGTGGGGGCCGACCTCGAAACGAACCTGCGAGGCACCGCGGTCAGTGCCTCCGGCCAGCACGTCGGTCACGGCCTCGACGTCGATGTAGTCGTACAACCGTTGCTCTCCGGGGTCCCCACGGAGCGCGTCGACCGCGTCCCGGAGTGTCCCTTCGAGCGCTTCGGGGCCCTCCCAGTCGTGGTATTCAACGACGGACCACTGCCCGGACGTGGTCCCCGTCCGGTCCCTGGTCTCCGACATGGAGGCGGCTATCGCCCAGTGATATTTAAATATACTGCCCCGATTCTCTCGTTCGATAACGTGGTCGGTTACGCGACGCTGACCCACAGGTGGACGGAGCGATACGCGTTCGTCTCTGTGGGGGTCTCGGGCGGCGCTCCCCGGTAGAGGAGATAGACGACACGCAGCCTGTCGCCGGACATCGTCGGCGCGAGCGACCGCTCGTCCCGCCAGGTCGTGCCAGCGGCCAGTTCGACGCTGAACCGGTCCAGTTCACGCACCTCAATCACAGAGGTCTCGGTCCCGTTCACGCGAACGCCCTGGAGTTGCGTGACGACGGTGTACCGGACGGACTGCTGTTCGTGGTTCTCGATGCCGACCACGACCGGCCTGGGTTCGCCCGCGGTGAACTCGGTCGGATACCTCTCCGCCGGGAGGACGACCGCGGCGGTCACGCTCCCAATCGCGAGGAGGACGCTCGCGACGAGCAGGACGGTGAGAACGAACTCGCCACGGGTGTCCGCTTCGAAAATCGCCGTCCGGCCCGCCCGGACCCACTGTCGGTACGGGACTCGAAACCGGTCTTCGGGGGGCAGTCGCGACCGCCTGCCCGCGGCGACGGCGGTCGCCCCGAGCGTCACGACGGTGACCGCCGGGAGCACCGAGGCGAGACCGACGCCGAGGGGGGTCACCGACAGTCCCAGTCCCAGCAGCGAGACGACGGGGATGCTGACCGCGAGCGACAGGGCCGCCCGCTCGATGCCGTCGATGCCGCGGGGCGTCTCGGCGGTCCCCTCGGCCGACGACCCCGCGGTGGCGGACTCGCGGTCCGTCCGGTCGCCCGGAAACAGCGCCGCGACGACCGCGCATCCGGGCAACACGAGCACGAACGCGGCCCCGAGAACGACCCGGAGCGGCGACTCGTTCAGGACGGGAGCGAGAACGACGACGTCCGTGACGACCACGAGCGCGACGACGACCGCGAGGTCGGCGGGCAGGCGACCGAACTGCCCCGCAGTCGGGCTGTCGCCGTTCGGGCCGCTGGCTCCCCCCATACCGTCCTCTCGTTCCACCGCGGTGAGTCAGTGAGCAGGGGTCACGCGGCGGCTCGCGCACCGTCGCCGGGACGGTTCGTCTCGAACATCCGGGCGCCACACTCCTGGCAGGAGACGGCGACGATATCGACCGACCGACAGCAGGACTCGACGGTGTCCTCCTCGACCGCCACGGCCCCGGCGCACTCGGGACACTCCTCGAGGAACAGCCGCAACCCGTAGAGTATCTGGCTCTGTTCCGGGAGACCGAGCGTCTGCCAGCCCGCGAGGCGTTTTTCCAGCTCCGTCGCGGCTGCCACGTCCGCGAGGAAGGCCCCGCGGGACTCCCACCGGCCGGCCCGCGCCCCGTCGACGTTGGCCACGAACGCGTCGCCGAACTCCTCGAAGGTCAACTCGTCGGCGGCGACGCCGAGCAGTCCCGCCAGTTCCGCCCGCGAGGTATCCTCCGACCGGACGACGTCGATCCGGTCGCTCCAGGCGGTGCGGAACTCGTCGGTCAGACAGAGGTCGTCCGCGTCCTCGCAGGGTTCCAGCGCCTCCGCCCGCACCAGGATCGTCTCGACGTCGAGGTCCTCGTCGACGGACACCTCTCCCCGGGCCGGCTCCTTGTCGAACTTCCGCAACAGCCAGTCGGGGAAGTAGGTTTTCGTGAGCGCCGGCGTCCCCGGAACGAGGTACCCCCGGAGGGCGATACTCGCGGCCGAGAGCACGAGCACGAGGGCGCCCACACCCAGTCCGACGGCCCACCCGACCGTCGTTCCGAGCACCCCCCCGACGGCCACGGTGACGACCACCGCGATAACGCTGTTTACGACCGTACACGGGATACACCGGTTTTCGCCAGTGTACTCCGGCTGTCTGAACCGGTCGACTGTATTAGCAACACCCATACCTGTTGTAGATGGCATCTATCAAGTAAATACTTCGGCCGGTCGTGGACACCGGCGGCGTCCGGGGATACCTGGAGGCAGGACCTGTCACCGGGAGGCCGCTCGTATCGCGTCGCTACAGTAGCAGTTTGAGGTTGAGGAGCGTCGTCACCGTGCCCACGAGCGCCAGCGTGACCGGCGGCAGGTAGCACGTGAACTGGTCGTCGTCCGTGCTCCCCCAGAGACTGACCGCGAGACAGACGCCGATCGCGGCGAGTTTCAACCCGACGAGGCCGCCGCCGCCGAAGGCGTCGATGGCCGCGCTGACGACGGGGTTGGCTTCGCGATGGAGCGGACTCGCCCAGACCACTGCAGCCGTCGTGACGCCGTCGCCCACGCCGTAGGTCGCCAGCGCGAGCGCCCACACTCTGAGAACCGGGCCCGTCGACACGGTGACCCCGGCCACCGGGGACCAGGTCGCGTCTGCAGTCGACATATCCCCGCTTCCCGACTGGTCTACTAATACGTTGAGTCTCGAAAATCACATTTGAAACTGTTCCTACGTTCAGGCTGAATTTAACGGGATACAGTGCTGATAATTGCGTCCGCTCTGACTTGAGATATGATGACTCGTGTCCTTCAGTGACGGTCCCGACCGGTGGTCGTCGCAGTCACGAAGAGACGGTCGCTCCGTCCCGGACGGCGGCCTCGGTGACCGTCACCGTCGTGTTCCGGTCGCTGAGTGCGTACTCGCCGGGGTGGGCGAGGGTGACCGAGAACGCGCCGTCGGCGTCGGTCTCGACGCGGCGGC
>JAZKRZ010000232.1:0-3393 GCA_036626395.1 Haloarculaceae archaeon | reverse complement strand
CCGCAGTCGGTACAGGTGAGTTCGAACCGGCCGTCGGCGATGGCGACGCTCTGGGTCCGCTCCGCGTCGCACTCCGGGCAGTACGCCCTCGATTCCAGGTCGTCCCAGTCGTGGGTCGCGCCGGGCGCGCCGAAGGCCCAGCCGACGACGCGCTCGTCGCCGGCGTTGTACCCCTGCTGGAACTCGCCGGGGT
Organism: Haloarculaceae archaeon; assembly: GCA_036626395.1. GTDB lineage: Archaea > Halobacteriota > Halobacteria > Halobacteriales > Haloarculaceae > QS-5-68-33. The sequence goes on along the minus strand of JAZKRZ010000232.1, from coordinate 3,200 downwards.
CGAAGCGAATCAGTTCACCGCCCGAAACGTCGACTTCCTCGCGGTCGAGGCCGACTTCGAAGGTGGTCTCTCCCTGCTCGATGTAGAACACCTCTTCCTGGTCGTGATGGCGGTGGAGGGCCCCCGAGAAGGAGTCGCCCGGTTCGAGTTCGAAGTAGTTCGCCGCGAAATGCTCCGTCCCGAGCTCCCGGGAGACGGGCTTGCGGACGTCGTGTACCTCCATCGGGTTCCGTTCGACCGGCACGTCGTCGATAGTTACTGTGTTCATGGTCAGTGTCCTCCTGGGTCGGGCCACAGCCGGCCCCTGTGGTGTGTTCGCAATCCAGCGTTCGTTGACACTGTTCAGTCGTTTATAGTTTTTTGGGGGGACACACAGTGGTCGGCCGCTCTGGCGGTTGCCGACGACGCCGGGCTACGCCACCGACGCGGGACGCTGTTCGAGCACCTCGGCCATCACGTGGGCCTCGGCCTTCCGGAGGTGTTCGGCGGCGGTCCCGGGCGCACAGCCGAGTTCGTCGGCGACGTCGTCGACGCCGCCCGCGCGGGGATCAGCGTAGTACCCGCAGTCGACGGCGGCGGCGACGGCCTCGAACTGGCGGTCGGTGAGCGCAGCACCGGTGTCGAGCCGCCGGCTGTCGTACTCCCCGACCTCCCGCACGTCGACGGAGACGCCGTCTGGTACCGTCTCGACTGCCTGCTGGACCGTCCCGCCGGGACCGACCAGTGTGAGCGCGACCGACCCGTCGGCGCGGTAGGCCACCGGCGAGACGATGACCAGTCCGGCCCGCGTGAGCGCGTCGACGAGGTCGTGGCCCGTCGCCGACGGCGAGTCCTGCACGTAGAGGTAGAACGTCTCGTCGGGGCACGTCGAGATGGCGTACTCCCGGACGGTGTCGGCCTGTTCCAGGGCCGCCCGGTAGGGCTTCGGCGGGAAGCCGTCGACGTGAAACAGTAGCGTCTGGAGGTCGGTTCCCACGTCGTTGCCCCGGAGGAGATAGCTCGCCTCGTAGCCGTCATGCTCGACGACGAACTGGTGCATCGGGTGGCGGACCTCGGGGGCCATCCACAGCGAGAGCGTGACGTATTTCATACCGGACGGTTTCCCGGGGATATTTAAAATAACCTCGGGCGTGAGGGGACAGGCCGAGGAGCACGGCCGGCGAAGGGACGGCCACGGAGATGGCCCGGACAGTCCACCGCACCGACGACATCCACCCGCTTGTCGAGCCGATTGCCGACCACGTCCGCTCCACCGAACGCCACGAGAACGCCCCGGCCGTCGTCATCCGTGCCGACGAGGTGGGGACCGTCCTCTCGACGCTGCGAGCCGAGGCCGGCCTGGACCACTGTGCCTGCGTCACGGCCCAGGAGTACGCCGACCGGTTCGAGACCATCTATCATCTGCGGCGCTACGCCGACCCGACACAGGAACTCTCGGTCGTCGTTCCGACGCCCAGGGAGTCGCCGAGCAGCGAGTCGGCCGCGCCGGTGTACCCGACGGCGGCGTGGCACGAGCGGGAGGCCTACGACCTGGTCGGGATCGAGTACGAGGGCCACCCTGACCTCCGGCGTATTCTCCTGCCCGAGACCTGGCAGGGTCACCCGCTGCGCCGGGAGTACAACCAGGACCAGCCACAGATCGTCTCCTTCCGCGAGCACGAGCGCCTGCTCGAAGACCGCCGCGAGGGGCCGGAGACGATGCACATCAACATGGGGCCACACCACCCCTCGACCCACGGCGTCCTCCACCTGAGCGCCCAACTCGACGGGGAGCAGGTGGCGGCCGTCGACCCCGACATCGGCTACATCCATCGCTGTGAGGAGCAGATGTGCCAGCAGGGCACCTACCGCCACCAGATCATGCCGTACCCGGACCGCTGGGACTGGGGCGGGGCCGGACTGCTGAACGAGTGGGCCTACGCCCGCGCGGCCGAGGACCTCGCCGACATCGAGGTGCCAGCCTACGCGCAGGTCATCCGGACGATGGGTGGGGAACTCTCGCGTATCCTCTCGCACATGCTCGCGGTTGCGACCTACGCGCTGGACGTGGTCGGCGAGTTCACCGCCACCTTCCAGTGGGGGGTCCGGGACCGCGAACTCGTTCAGGACATCCTCGAAGACTTGACCGGCCAGCGACTGATGTTCAACTACCTGCGGCTGGGCGGGGTCGCCTGGGACCTGCCCGACCCCCGGGAGGCGTTCTTCGAGAAGACACGCGCGTTCCTCGACGACCTGCCCCACAAGCTCACGGAGTACCACGACATGCTCACCAGCAACGAGATCCTCCAGCTGCGGACGGTCGACACGGGGCACCTCTCGGCCGAGACCGCGAAGGCCTACGGCTGTACCGGCCCGGTCGCGCGGGCCTCCGGCGTCGACTACGACCTCCGGCGGGACGACCCCTACGGCTACTACGACGAACTCGACTGGTCGGTCGTCACCGAAGCGGGCGGCGACAACTTCTCGCGCCTGCTCGTGCGCCTGCGCGAAGTTGAAGAGTCCGCGAAGATTATCGGCCAGTGCGTCGACCTGCTGGAGGACTGGCCCGAGGACGACCGCGAGATTCAGGCCAACGTCCCGCGCACGCTCCGGCCCGACCCCGACACCGAAATCTACCGCGCCGTCGAGGCCGCGAAGGGCGAACTCGGCATCTACATCCGCTCGGACGGGACAGAGACGCCGGCCCGGTTCAAGATCCGCGGTCCCTCCTTCTCGCACGTCCAGGCGCTTTCCGAAATGGCACGCGGCGAGTACGTCCCCGACCTCGTCGCGACGATCGGCAGTCTGGACACCATCATGGGCGAAGTCGACCGGTAGGTCGATGTAGGTCGATGTCCGTCTGAGACGAACGCGGCCAGTGAGTTTTGTACGCCGGGCACGTATGTCCGGTGATGACTGAACAAGCGACGTTCGCGGGCGGCTGCTTCTGGTGTACGGAATCGGTGTTCAAGCAGGTCGACGGCGTGACCGACGTGGTTTCGGGCTACGCCGGCGGCCACGTCGCCGATCCCAGCTACGAGGCGGTCTGTCGCGAGGAGACGGGCCACGCCGAGTGCGTCCAGCTCACCTACGACCCCGATAAAGTGAGCTACGAGGACCTGCTCGCGGTCCACTTCACGACGCACAACCCCACGACGAAGGACCGGCAGGGCAACGACGTCGGCACGCAGTACCGCTCGGCCGTGTTCTACCACGACGAG
>JAZKRZ010000231.1:0-3402 GCA_036626395.1 Haloarculaceae archaeon | reverse complement strand
CGCCACCGGGGAGTTTTATGGCCGGCCCCGTGCAATATTTGCCTATGCCTTCGAATCACGAGTTCGGCGAGACCGGGCGGCACTACGTCGACGGCGAGTGGACTGCGGGTGCCGGCGAGGAAACCTTCGAGAGCGTGAACCCGGCGACCGGGGAGCCCCTCGGCGAGTTCCACCGGGCGACGCCCGGAGACGTCGAACGGGCGGTCTCGGCCGCCCGACGGGCCGCCGAGGAGTGGCGCGGGCTCTCGTACATCGACCGCGCGGAGGTCCTCTGGGACGTCTACCACGAACTCAGGGACCGCACGGACGAACTCGGGGAGGTCGTCACGATGGAGTGTGGCAAGGAGATAAGCGAGGGCCGCGCCGACGTCGTCGAGGCCTACCACATGGTCGAGTGGGCCGCGGGCAACGCCCGCCACCCCCACGGCGACGTCGTCCCCTCCGAGATCGCCGCCAAGGACTCCTACATGCGGCGCAAGCCGCGCGGCGTCGTCGGCTGTATCACCCCCTGGAACTTCCCCGTCGCCATCCCGTTCTGGCACGTCGCCGTCGCGCTGGTCGAGGGCAACACCGTCGTGTGGAAGCCCGCCGAACAGACTCCCTGGTGTGGACAGGTCGTCGCCGAGATGATGATAGACGCCGGCGTCCCCGACGGCGTGTTCAACGTCGTCCAGGGCTTCGGCGACGCGGGCAACGCGATCGTCGAGGACGAGCGCGTCGACACCGTCCTCTTCACCGGGTCCGCCGAGGTCGGCCACCGGATCGGCGACGAACTCGGCGGGCAACCCGGCCGCGAGTGCGCCCTGGAGATGGGCGGCAAGAACGCCATCGTGGTCACCGAGGAGGCCGACATGGACCTGGCCGTCCACGCGGCGGTCATGTCCTCGTTCAAGACCACGGGCCAGCGCTGTGTCTCATCCGAGCGACTCGTCGTCCACGCGGACGTCTACGAGGAGTTCCGGTCGCGGTTCGTCGACCTCGCGGAACAGGTCGCAGTCGGCGACCCGCTCGAGGAGTCGACGTTCATGGGCCCGGTCGTCGACGAGAGCCAGGTCGAGAAGTTCCGCCGCTACAACGACCTCGCCCGCGAGGAGGGCGCCGAGGTGCTGGTCGACCGGGCCGAACTCGACCCCGCGGAGGTCCCGGACGGCCACGAAGGGGGCTTCTGGGTCGGCCCGTTCGTCTACGAGGTCGACTACGACCCCGACCTGCGTTGTATCCACGAGGAGGTGTTCGGTCCCCACGTCGCGCTCATCGAGTACGAGGGTGACATCGAGGACGCGACGGCGGTCCACAACGACACCAAGTACGGTCTGACGGGTGCCATCATCTCCGAGGACTACCGCCAGATCAACCACTTCCGCGACCACGCCGAGGTCGGCCTCGCGTACGCGAACCTCCCGTGTATCGGGGCGGAGGTCCAGCTCCCGTTCGGGGGCGTCGGGAAATCGGGCAAGGGTGCACCGAGCGCCCGCGAGGTCATCGAGGCCGTCACCGAGCGCACCGCATGGACGGTCAACAACTCGAGAGACGTCCAGATGGCACAGGGCCTCTCGGCGGACATCACGACAGAAGACGACGACTGACCGGTGTCTGGCGGGACCTGTGGGGCCGAAAGGCGGGCGGAGGCGAGGAGTGGGCCCGTCCGGACGGGCGTGAGGCGAGCGGTCGCCGTGACCTGACCGAGCGCGAGTCGTGCCGGCTTCAACGTGAAAAGCGTCTCGCCGGCATGCGACCGTTACACGAGGGGGAGGATAAAACCACCGGGCCGAGTCCCCGAGACCGCGTCCCCGGGTCGGGCGGACCCGCGTCAGTTCCGCCCGAGATAGTACCGGAGGGCGACCGCGACCGCGCCGACGGGGATCAGCACGACGGCGACCCACGGGAGGGCGATCACGCCCGCGATGAACAGAGTTCGGGCGACGACGACCATCGTCGCGATGGAGTCGTTCAGCGCGGAGAGCGGGGACTGCTCGTGGAAGGGCGTCCGGTCGAGACGTGCGAAATCCGGCCGGGGCTCGACGAGTTCGATGCGCAGTGTCGAGAACGCGACCCGGTTCTCGAGGGACCGTTTCCGGGCTTCGAGGCGTTCTATCTCCCCCTGGACGTCCGAGAGTCGCTCCTGAACGGCGAGGACGTCTTCCGTCGAGTTCGAGCGATTGTACAGCGTCCGCAGGCGGTCGCGCTCGGCCCGGAGGTTCTCCAGGCGGGCGTTCAGGTCGACCAGCTGGTCGGTGACGTCCTCGGTCTCGGTGTTCTCCGAGCGGACCGTCCCGCTCTCGCGGGCGGCCTCGAGCATCCGCGAGAAGTTCTCCGAGGGGACCCTGACGACGACGTACCCCTCGTACCAGGTGCGGTTGTCACGGCTCCGCGCCCGGAGTTCCGACCCCGACGTGTAGCCGCCGAGGTCGGCGACGCGGGATTCGAGGCTGTCACGCGTCGCCGTAGCGTTCTCGACTTCGACTCTGACCGTCCCCGTCCGGATTATCGCGCGGTTCTGGATGTCGGGGCTGGCACCCGTCGAGCCGTCACCCCCGGCCTGCTCCGGTTGGTCCGGCTCCGCCCCACCGCCGTCGCCACCGTCGGCCCCGCCCGCCGCGTCGCCCGACCGTGGAGCGTCCATCCCGCTGTCACCGCCGCCGCCGCTCCCGGCACAGCCGGCGAGCAACACGAGTACGACCACCGCGACGGCCAGGATTCGCCTCCGACTCATGTTTGCACGGTGTCCCGGCCGGGACAAATAGGTGTCGCGGCCTCAAACGGCGGTTTGACCTATCGCTCCCGTCGGTCCGCGAGCGCCGGGAACTCCGCGCGGACCGACTCGACGCGCTCGCGGTCGACGTCCGCGGTGACGGTCGCCGGTTCGTCGACCGCTGCGGCGAGGGTCGTCCCCCAGGGGTCGTAGACCGCCGAGCGGCCGAGCAGTTCGGCGTCGGCGAACGTCCCGACGCCGTTGACCGGCGCCACGTACAGGAGGTTCTCGACGGCGCGGGCACGCGGGAGCAAGCGCCAGTGCTCGACGCGGGGGTACGGCCACGCGCTCGGGACGCACACGAGCGTCGCGCCCGCGTCGACCAGGTCGCGGTACAACTCGGGGAAACGCAGGTCGTAACAGGTCGTCACGCCGAGGACGTGTTCGCCCAGTTCGACGGTCGGGACCGACTCGCCGGCCACGAGCAGGTCGCTCTCGGCGGACCCGTAGCCGAAGAGGTGGTGTTTGCGGTAGACCAGGCGCCGCTCGCCCGAACTGTCGAAGAGGACGGACGTGTTGGCGAGCCCCCCGGCGGCGGGCGTCTCGACGCCGGCGGCGCGCGACGCCCCCCCGGCCTCGACGACACACCCCCCCCCGCCGGCCCCCCCCGGGTCCTCGCGCGCCCCCCCCCACCCCCACCCCGAGACGCC
>JAZKRZ010000230.1:0-3430 GCA_036626395.1 Haloarculaceae archaeon | reverse complement strand
CCATCTGGGAGCTGATGTCCGATGGCGAGGTCCCCGACCCCGAGGGGACCGACCGGCGGGCAGTGCTCGACGGCCACACCAGCATCTCGCCGCTGACCGCGCCCCACACGACCGAACACCACGAGGCACTCGACGCGCTGGCCGAGACGTACAACTGAGCGACGGCCGCCGATGGAGGCTGTCGACTCCTCATCCCGGCGCGGGTCTCAGTCCTCGAAGCCCTGGCCGTAGCTGTTGACTACCTCCGCGACCGTCACCTCGTAGGCGTCGTACCACTCCTCCCACCGGCGCTTGGCCTCCAGATGGTCGTCGTGCTCGGCGAATGCCGCGAGCGCCTCTGTCGAGTCCCACCGATATGTGACCAGCACTTCCTCGCCGTCGACTGACTCCCAGGTGCGCCGCCCTCGATAGCCCGGCGTCGACTCCGCGGCGGCCTCGACGGTCGCGTTGAGGTCACGGAACTCCTCGTCGAACTCGTCGGGCCGGAGCCGGAAGGTGACCAGGTACACCCGAGTGACTGTGTCAGCCCGGCTGAAAACCCTTGCTAGCGGGACTCCCGCTGCTCGACTTTGTTCAGCTCGATGAGCAGCCGGAAGATGGCTTTGACGAGGTTGGCGTCGACGTCGAACCGTTCGGCGTTCTCGCCAGCCCGGTCCATCACCTGCTGTTCCTGCTGCTCGTCGGTGGTCGGCAGCCCCTGCTCGGCTTTGACCTCGGCGATGGTGTCGGCGACGTAGGTGCGTCGCGCGATCAGTTCCACGATCTCGCGGTCGATCCCGCGTATCTCCCTGCGCAGTTCCTCAAGGGTCATCTCCTCGGGCTTTGGGTCGCTCATTGGTCTCGTCCTCGTGGTTGCTCCGGGTGCTGTTCGCTCATAGCACTCGTGTCCCCCTGGTCTGTGTGGTCGTCAGCCAGGTCGTGCCGTCGTACTCCGCCCACCGCTCGGACACCTCCTCCAGCGCCTCCCGCGTGCCGACTGCGGTGTAGCTCGGCCCCGTTCCGGACAGCGAGACGCCGGCGACACGTTCCATCGCGGCGACCACGGGGTCCGCAGAGAAGTCCAGTGCGGCGCAGAAGGCCAGCCCGTTGACGGTCATCGCGGTCCCGAACTCGCCGTCGAGCGCCAGCTCCGCCACCAGGTCCGCGACCGGCGCGACCTGCCGGCACCGGGTCACGTCCGCGTCGGCGCTGTAGGCCCGCTCGGGCGGCGTGTAGACCAGCACGTCCCACTCGCGCTCCGCTCGCGCGAGCAGTTCGTCGGTCGTGTTGTCGGTGACCGTCACCCCGCCCAGCATCGACGCGCTCGCGTCGTCGAAGGCGCCCGTCACTGTGACTCCCGCGTCGCGGGCGGCCTCGACGCCGACCCGGGCGGCTTCCTCCCGCGTCACGTCGTCGGCCGCGTCCAGGGCATCGAGCGTCGCCAGCACGGTCGCGTTCGCGGCGGCGCTCGAGGATTTCAGCCCCGAGGCCATCGGCACGTCGCTCTCGGTGTGGACGGTCCCGCCCTCCCCGTCGCCGAAGCGGTCGGTGACCCGCGCGAGGCAGGTCTCGACGAGTTCGGTATCCGCGTCGGGTTCCCCGGCGACCGTCCCCTCGACGTCCGCGCCGTCGGCGAGTTCGACTGTCGCCGTCGTGTACTCGTCGATGGCGAAGGCGGAGCCGCGGCCGTTTGCGAGTGCGTTCAGGACTGTGCCCGCCGCGGGCGCCGCTGCCTGGCCCTCCATCGTGGGTATCACTCCCGCGGCGCGGTATTTCACCGTTGCGGAACCGGGTCCGACAGCGGGCGCGACCTGGCTCCCGGCCGGTGCGGAACGCACATGATGTCGCCCGCCGAATGGCGGACCGTGCCAACCGACGCCGAGGAGGAGGCCACGGAGGGGGCCTCCGACCCTGATGACGGACCTGCAGGGCAGTCCGGCGAGGGCGAAGCGCTGCGCCGCCAGCAGCTGTTCGTCGGGACTGCCGTCGCCTCGCTGAGCGGGATGGCCGTCGTCGTGGCGGGCCTCCAGCAGTTCCCCGGCGTGACGCCGGTGGTCCCCTTTGGCGTCGGCATGGTCACGACCGCCGCGACCTTCGCAGTGGTCTACGCCAGCATCTTCGGGGAGTGAGGACAGGGTCCTGGATGCCTCGACATGGACGCTGTTTTAGGGGCCGACAGCAAACAGTCGGGCATGCAGGGACGATCCGAGGTCGCGCCGGACACGCTGCCCGTCGAGCTCCAGGAGGACGGCGTGCTCGTCGAGTACACCGACGGCCGGGAGGTGTTCTACCGCGGCGTGCCCGAGAAGGTGTCGGGGACGCTCGCGACGCCGCCCGGGAAGGACGTCCACGTGCTCGTCACCGACGCCTCCGACACCCAGGGGGTGCTCGTCTACGTCAACGAGCGCAAGACCGAGGACGGGATCCTGGAGGACACCGGCGTCGGCCGGGTGTTGCTCGACCGCGAGGAGCGGTCGACTGTCTTCCCCGGCGTCGTCGTCGCGGACGTGGGCAACGGGCTGCGGGTCGAGGTCGAGGTCGAAGACCCGGCGGTCGTCGACGGCCGCGTGTTCGTCTTCGCGGAGGACGGAATGAGCGAACACGCCTACGAGGTCGTTCCAGGAGAGGCAAACGAGGAGTGACGCAGCGGGGCCGGCGCCGGAGACGAGTCCCGGCTCCTGCTTACTGGATGTAGGAGGGGTCTGCGTCCTCACCCTCGCAGTTCTCCTCGTGCTGTTTCGCGTCCTCCTTGTTGTCGAACATGAGACCGCACTCCTCACACTCGTACCACGTCATGTCGTCGCGCGTGGTGGTCGAGACCATGTGTGACTGTCGACTGGCGGCGAGTAAATAGATTTCTCCGACTCTGTTGGACCCCTCAAACGCTGATGAGTTTCAGCAGCCGTCCTGAATAGAGGGCGCATATGTCACATCCTGGCCACCAGTTTCCAAATACCGAGAACTTCAACTGGGATATATGCCGAAACGTAGTTAACAATCAAATATGGTGGAAAATATCCTGGTCCCGGTAGACGATTCGGACCCGGCAACCGATGCCCTCGACTATGCAGTCGAGAACTACCCCGACGCCAGGATCACGGCGCTGCACGTCGTCAATCCCTCGGAGTGGGGCACCGGCCTGAGCATCGAGGGGGCCGCCACGTACACGGACATGCTCGAGGCTCACGAGAGCAGAGCCGAGGAATTCCTTGAGGAGATGAGTGAACGGGCTGCCGAACGCGGTGTGAGCGTCGAGACGGAGTACGTCGTCGGGGAGGTTGCTCGGTCGATAGTGGAATACGTCGACGAACACGACATCGACCACGTCGTCATTGGGAGCCACGGCCGGAGCGGAGCAACTCGCGTCCTGTTGGGAAGCACCGCTGAGTCGGTCACTCGCCGTTCGCAAGTGCCCGTTACGGTCATCCGGTGAGTCGTCCGAGTCCGATCA
>JAZKRZ010000229.1:0-3454 GCA_036626395.1 Haloarculaceae archaeon | reverse complement strand
TGTGTCCGACAGTATCATCCGGACTGCTGGCAGTCGTGTCCGGACCGACCGCACGCACTCGTGCGGTCGTCCCGGGACACAGTGACAGCGATCCGTCTCACTCCTGGGTCGCCCGCCGGATCTCGGTCACGTCGGCGTCGGTCTTGAACGTCGTGCCGCCGTAGTGGGTTCGCGAGGCCGCGTAGCCAGCGTCGCGAAGCGCCGCGAGGAATTCGTCCATCGCCGTCGCGCCCACGCCCCAGCGCTTGCACAGGCGGTGCTGGTCGTAGTGGGTCGATTCGGCCAGTTCGTCGGCCAGCGTCACACAGAGGTCCCGTGCCTCGTCGGCGGTGCCCATGTCGTCGGAGACCCGGTCGCCGACGGCCCGCGCGAACGCCGGGTCGCAGGTCCGCCCCAGCCAGATGGGCCCCGCCGTCTGGATCCCCTCGCCGCAGTGGGGACACGAGTCCAGCGGGTCGGCGATGAGTCCGGGCGTCGCCTCCCGGTAGAGGCAGTGTTCGCAGTGGTCGACGTAGCCTAACTGCGCGATCCGGTCGTCGGCCGCTTGCGCGCCGGACGCCAGCGCGAGGTAGGTCCGGGCGTAGTGAGCGGTGGCGTGGCTGAAGACCGGCGTCGCGGCGAGGTCGTAACGGGCGGCGGTCCGGACCAGCGCGGAGAGCAACACGCGCATACCCATCTCGGCGTGGTACTCGGTGTTGCGCGGGACCGTCCAGTACTGGCGGACGCCGCTCTCGAAGTGGGCGCCACACAGCGGCGCGGTGTCGGTGGCGGTGACACAGAGGAGTCTGCGGGTGCCACTCATCGCGGCATCGGCGAAGGGCATCGGCGTCCCGAACGGGTCCAGGTCCACCACGTCGAAGGACTCCTCGTGCATGAGCGCGTTCGCGTCGCGGTGGCTGACCTCGCCGTCGAGGTCGTTGCGCGCGAGGTTCTCCCGGCACAGCGCGACGGCGTCCGCGTCGACGTCGGCACAGGTCACGTCCCACCCGTCGGCCGCGGCGCGCACCCCGCGAACCCCGGAGGCGGCCGTCGCATCGAGGTACGTCGCCCCGTCGGTCCGGTCGCCCGGGAGTTCCCCCCCGCGGGCCGCCCGCAGCACCGCGACTGTCAGGTCGCGGTTGAGTTCCTGGACCGGGTTGAAAAAGACGTCCTCGCCGACGCCCGCGTCCGCCTGCTCGGGCACTGTGACCGTGACCGCCCCCTCGGTGACCTCCATACCTGCCCTGGCGGGGCGACGGCGAAAAACGATGCGCTCTCCGCTCGCTGTCGGGAGTTTGCCTCTCCAGTCCGCGTTCGCCGGCGTCCGGTTCGCCGTCGCTCGCCGGGCGTGGGGCCGCCGTCAGTCGTCGCCGGCGTCGTCGGCGGTCTCGGGGTCGCCGCCGTCCTCGACGGGTTCGGGTTCGCCAGCCTCGACCCGGGTGCGGACCCACGCGAGGCCCGTGCCGAGTCGGCGGCGGGCACCCCGGCGGTGATAGACCAGGTCGCCGACGGCCCAGGTCCCACCGACGAGGACGGCACCGACGGCGCTGGCGAAGGCCCACGGCGACAGCCAGTTCGGGCGGATCCAGGGGACGACGTGTGACCAGCGCGTGGCGAACCAGTCGGTCGGTCCCGAGAGGGGCGTCCCGGCGAACGCCGTCCTGGTCCACTCGGCGAACGTCTCACGGTCGCTCGTCCCCGGCGTCAGGCCGGCGCTGCCGTTGAGTGCGTAGCGCCCCTCCATCCCCTGTTCGCGGATCGTGGGGCCGCCGGGTTCGTCGCCGAGGTCCATCCGCTCGGCGTCGTAGGTGCCCCAGGAGACGTAGTATTCCCAGACGACTTCGCCCGTGGGCGTCACCTCGATGGCGCGGTGGTTGAGCGAGTCGACGACGAGCGTGTTGCCGTTGGGGAGGCGGTCGGCGTCGCGCGGCCAGTTCATGTTCCCGCCTACGCCCAGCACCCAGGTCCGCTCCCAGGTCCCGTTGGTGCGGGCGTACTCGACGACGCGGTCGTTCTCGCTGTCCGCGACGAGGACCGTCGGCGTACCGTTCTCCCCCTCGAGGTACGTGGGGTTGTGCTGCTCGTAGAGGGTGGAGTGGTTGTCGTCTTCGCCCAGTGCCCACTCTATCTCTTTGGTCGAGCGGTTGACCAGGAGCACCTGGTCCATGTTGCGCGGCGAGACCATGAACTCGCCGTCGCCGACCTTGTCGACGTCGTTGACGTGTGTCCAGTCGTCGGTGTAGTCACCGCCGTCCGCCCGGTCGTAGACCCGTTCGAAGCGGAACTCCCAGACGACCGCGTCGCGGGTGCGGTTGTAGACGAACACGCGGTCGTCGTTGCGGTCGGCCTCGGCGTCGTAGTTGCGCATGTCCGCGACGAGCAACTCGTCGCCGTTGACCAGGTCGACGTCGTGAGTGTCGTCGGTTCCTACCTGCTCGGTCCAGACGCGCTGGCCCGTCCCGGGGTCGTACTTGACAAACGAGGAGTTGTGCTTGCCGACCGTGACCAGAACGGTCCCGTCGGCCAGCGGGTCGACGTCGTAGAAGTAGCCGCGGCCGGCGTCGATGTCGTACTCGCTCTCGAAGCCACCCTCGCCGTCGACCTGGACGAGCCGGGTCGACTTCAGCGAGGCGTTGGCCGTCCGGGCCTCGAACCCCTGTGCGGAGACGACCGTCGACCCGTCGGCCGGCTCGCTGATCGCGCCGGGTTCGACGTCGACGGGGTCGTGGGTGAGCGCCGAGACCCCCGAGGGGACCAGCAGCGCGACGACCAGGGCGACGACGACGACGCGGGCCAGACCCAGGCGAGTGTCCGGGAGGGTGAGTGTCGGGTCCATGCGGACGGTCGGTTGTCGGTCCATGAGACACAGGCACGGATAATCGTACCGTTCTCGGGTCCGTGCTACGTGACCAACCGAGAGCCGTCCCCGGGCCGGGCCCGCCCCGCACCGGCCGGCGGACGGGGCACACAGCGGCCGGTCGCGGGACGTCCGGGACGGCGCGACCCTACTACCAGATCACCAACCATTAAGACCCCATACCCGAACAGTTTGGACGTATGCCGGAATGCCAGAACTGCGGCGCTTTCGTTACCGCGGATTACGCACGGGTTTTCACGCCGAACGGGGTCGAGTCGCCGCGCGTCTGTCCCCAGTGTGAGGACAAGATCCGCGACGGCGCCGACGTCCGTGAGGCGCGGTCCACGCGACGAGGGTAGTACAGCACGCCTGCCGCGCGGCCGGCGAACGGGAGGACCGACCTCGCCGGGCGCTCCCCGCTTTTTCCGCTGGACTGCCCCCTGGGGGTTCCGGGGTACCTCGTAGCGTCCGCTCTCGACAGGTCCCGTCGACGGTCCCCGGTTCGACGCCATCGCCGGACGCCCCGCCGCGAAAGCGCCGGCTCATACTGTCGGACACAAGTGAGGCCACCGTCGGTGGTTCGTTCGACCGGGAACGGGCCTTTCGATAGCGTGTTCC
>JAZKRZ010000228.1:0-3546 GCA_036626395.1 Haloarculaceae archaeon | reverse complement strand
GTTCGTCGATCCAGTTCGTGTACTGGCTGGGACGGCGTGCGCTGAAGTCCTCTCGCCGGTTCGCTCGACGCATCACGTCGAGGGCATCTGCCCCTCCGAACTCCGGATCCTGGTCCGAGACCATGTGCTGACGAGTGGGCAGACCCGTATCAACCTCACGCAGATATTGACAGTACAGACCCTCAGACGTTGATTTTTGGACATGGCGGTTGCTCGTCGTCCCACCCCGTTGCCGAGGGCGGGAGGCGCACACGCGGGAGGCGGTCCCTCGCACGTCGCACGCGGGTTACTCGAACGCGCAATCGTTCGTCAACTCGCCGATGCCCTCGACGCCGACGGTCACCGTGTCGCCTTCACCCAGCAGGACTGGCGGGTCGCGGTAGACGCCGACGCCGGGAGGCGTTCCGGTAAAGAGGAGGTCGCCGGGTTCGAGCGTGAACGCCCGACTGCAGAAGGCGACCAGTTCGTCGATACCGAAGATGAACTGGTCGGTGTTCGACTCCTGCAATCGCTCGCCGTTCACCTCAGTCCAGATGTCCAGGCCGTGGGGGTCAACCTCGTCGCTCGTGACCAGTTCCGGCCCCGTCGGCGCGAAGGAGTCGAGACTCTTCCCGCGGACCCACTGGCCGTCGCCGTGCTGCAGATCGCGGGCGGAGACGTCGTTGCCGACCGTGAACCCGGCGACGTGGTCCATCGCGTCCGCCCGGTCGACGCGCCGGGCCGCCTCGCCGATCACGGCGACGAGTTCGGCCTCGTAGTCGACTTTCTCGGTGTAGTCGGGGTCCCAGGACACCGTGCTGCCGGGTCCCGTCACCGTGCCGGGGAACTTCGCGAAGAGGACGGGCTCGTCGGGGACCGGATTGCCACCCTCCTCGGCGTGGTCGCGGTAGTTCAGGCCCACACAGACCACCTTCCCCGGGTCGGGAACGGGCGCGCGCTGCGTGAGCGAACCGGGGTCGTAGACGCCCGTTCCCGTGTCCGTCGCGTACTCCACAGTCATCTCGGCCTTGCGTCGCCACTCCCGGGACGCGAGCAGGTCCCTCGTCGCCGCCGGGAGGTCGACGCCCGCCGCCTGCCCCGCTTCGGGGAGGCTGACGACGCCCGCCTCGGTGGGCACGCCGGGCCACTGTTCACCGTCTGCCGTCCCGTAGGTTCCGAGTCGCATCGCTGTGGCGAGTCAGAACGCCAGGCCGGCCTCGTCGACGAGGCGGCGGCCGGACGCGACGAAGCGGTCGAACTCCTCGTCGACGAGCGGGTTCGTGAGTTCGCCGTCCCGTTTGACGACGTCGCCGTCGACGAGGACGGTGTCGACGTGTGCGGGCTCGGACTGGAAGACCGCAGTCTGCACCGGGTCGTGCGAGGGCGCGGTCAGGAAGTCGTTCTCCCGCAGGAGGACGACGTCGGCCCGCTTGCCCGGCGTGAGCGTCCCGACCTCGTCCTCCAGGCCCAGCGCCCGCGCGCCCTCGATGGTCGCCATCTCCAGGGTGTCACGGCAGGTGAGGCTCACCTCGGTGACCTCCTCGTCGCCCTCGAGGACTTGCTGGTTGTCGAACATCCGCTGGAGCTGCAGGCCGAGTCGCATCTGGCTGCCCACATCGCCGCTGACGTTCGAACAGACGTCGACGCCCCAGGTCGGCCGGCCGCCTGCTTCGAGGACCTTCTCCGTGACCGGGATGCCGTGACCCATCTGCATCTCGACCTCCGGCGTCGAGGAGAAGGAAGCCCCGGCGTCGACCGCGTGCTGGACGTCGTCCTGAGAGAAGTGGTTCCCGTGGGCGATATTGACGTCGGGTCCGAGCTCGCCTTCGAGACAGCCAAAGCCCTGGTAGTCCTCGCCGTAGACCGACGAGGGCCACAGCGCGGCACCCATGTGGATCGTCGCGAGCGCGTCCAGGTCGCGAGCCAACTCCAGGTCGGCCAGGGCGGTCTCGTCGGTACAGAAGTCCGGGCCACGGAGCCCGAGCGCCAGGCTGAGCAGGTCGTCGTCGCCGACCGCCTCGTCGCGGAGCGTGCGGATGTTGTCCTCGGGGAGCCCGACGTCGCTCTCGTACCACCACTTCGCCGCGTCGTCGCCCGGCGGGCCGTAGGTGTACACCGCGCGCAGGCCGGCGTCCTGTAGCGCGTCGACGGCCCGTTCGCCGTGTTCGAGCGTGTTGGGATACGACCAGTCCAGCGCCGTGGTCGTCCCCGTGTAGAGTTTCTCGAACGCGCCGAAAAGGCCACCGAGGTACATGTCCTCGGGCCGGTAGAGGCCGGTGATGTTGCCGAGCATGTGCTCGAAGTACTCGCCCATGAGCGACCAGTCCCCGGCGATGCCCCTGACCTGGGTCTGTGCGAGGTGGATGTGCGAGTCGACGAACCCCGGCAACACGATGTGGTCGCTGGCGTCGATGACCTCCGCGTTGTCAGTGCTCAGCCCACGCCCGACCTCGACTATCTCGCCGTCGTCTATCAACACGTCCGCTTCGTCGTGCTCCCCGACCTCCGGGTCCAGTGAGACGACCGTCCCGTTCCGTATGATCGTTCGTGTCATACCCGATCACACGGTTTGACCAAAAGGTTAAAACTTTACTGGACGGTAAACACCGGTCGGCGACGGCGACCGGCGACCGCTTGCGGGGAGCAATTCAGTTAAATACGTCTCAGCCGGAGTAGTGATATGAGCGAGACCGACGAGAAAGTCACCGCCAAGGACACCCGCGAGGTGATCATGGAGGCGACCTTCCGCGCGCTGAGCAAGCACGGCTACAGCGACCTGCGGATGCGCGACATCGGCGAGGAGATGGAGCTGACCCGGCAGGTCATCCACTACCACTACGACGGGAAGTACGACCTGATGGCCTCCTTCCTGGAGTACATCACCGAACAGTACGAGGGCAGTGTCGAGGTCGACGAGGCCGCCGACCCCCGCGACGAACTCGAGGCCCGGATCGACCAGTGTCTGTTCGGCCCCGAGTTCGAGCAGTTCACCCACTGGGAGCGCATGAAAGTCTACCACGAACTGTTCGCTCACGCCCAGAACGACGAACGCCACCAGGAGATCCTGGACGAACACTACGACCAGATCAAAGCCAGCATCGTCCAGGTCGTCGAGCGCGGCGTCGAGGAGGGCGTCTTCCGCGAGGTCGACCCCGGCCTCATGGGCGAGTTCGTCACCGACGCCATCCACGTCGGCCGCGAACGCCGCATCTCGCTGGGCCACGACGACGCCCCCGAGCGGGCGCGCCAGGCCATCCACGAGTACGTCCTCGACTCGCTGTACCGCGACTGACCTCGCTCGGCGTCGGTCTCGCCGGCCCTACTCCCCGTCGCTCTTTCCGAAGACGCCCGCTTGCGCCATCGCGTCGATCTCCTCCTCGGAGTACCCCAGGTCCCGGAACACGTCGCGGTTGTGCTCCCCGAGTAACGGCGGCGGTAGTTCGAATCCGCTGTCGGCGCCAGCGAACTTGAGTGGGTGTTCGATCACCGGCACGTCGCCCAGTTCGGGGTGTTCGATCTCGGTGATGGTCCCGCGGGCCTCGATCTGGGGGTTGTACAGCGCCTCCT
>JAZKRZ010000227.1:0-3612 GCA_036626395.1 Haloarculaceae archaeon | reverse complement strand
GCGAGGACGAAGTCCGCCGACTGACCGACGGCGACGCCGACTTCGAGAGTCCGGCGTGGGGCGGTGCCGACACGCTGTACTACGCCGAGCGCGTCGGCGACGACCCCGACGACTCCATCGAGTACGAGATACTGGCACACGACCTCGCGAGCGACGACGTCGAGACGGTCCACCGGACCACCGGGTGGGCGGCGTCGCTCGCCGCGACGGCGGACGGCCGGGTCGCCCACGTCTACAACGACCCCGACCGGTCGACGCTGCGGCCGAGCGACCTCCAGGTGTACGACCGCGAGCGCGACCGGGTGACGACCCCGACCGCACCGCTCGACCGGACGCTCGCCGGCGTCACGCCCCAGTGGGGCCCCGACGAGGAGTCGCTCTACGTCGGGACGCCCGACCGCGGGACCGTCCCGGTCTGGCGACTCCCGTGGGACGAGGAGGCCGGCGACAGTCGGGAACGGGCCGTCGACGCCGCCAACGTCAGCGACGCGCACGTCCGCGAGGACGGCGTCGCCGTCGTCCAGAGCGACTGGGACTACCCCGGCGACGTCTTCTACGCCGACGCGGCGGGCGAGACACGGCGATTGACCGACCTCAACGGCGCCTATCTCGACGAGCACGCCGTCGCCGAACCCGCGGAAATCGGGTTCGACAGCGAGAACCCCGGGCCGGAACCGACGACGCCGACCGGCGAACCCGCGGGCGAGGCGGGCGACGTCCAGGGGTGGGTGCTCACGCCGCCCGACGTCGACGGGCGCGGCGGCGCCGGGGCCGACGACGGAAGCGAAGCCTACCCGCTCGCGGTCGAGGTCCACGGTGGGCCACACGCCATGTGGTCGACGGCGGGGACGATGTGGCACGAGTTCCAGACGCTGGCCGCGCGGGGCTACGCCGTCTTCTGGTGTAACCCGCGGGGATCGACCGGCTACGGCGAGGAGTTCTCGGCGGCCATCGAAGAGAACTGGGGGCCGGTCACGACCGCGGACGTCCTCGCGGGCGTCGACGCGGTCACAGAACGCGAGGACGTCGACGCCGACCAGGTCTTCCTCACGGGGGGCTCGTTCGGCGGGTACATGACCGCGTGGCTGGTCGGTCACAGCGACGAGTTCGCCGCCGCGGTCTCACAGCGCGGCGTCTACGACATGACGGGGTTCTACGGGTCGACCGACGCCGCCTACCGTCTGGTCGAGGACGACTTCGGCGTCACGCCGTGGGATGACCCCGGCCTCCTGCACGAGGCCTCGCCCGCCAGTTACTGCGACCGGGTGCGGACGCCGACGCTCGTGCTCCACAGCGACGACGACTACCGCACGCCCGCCAACACCGCGGAACTGTTCTACCGGGGCCTGCGCAAACACGGCGTCGACACCCGTATGGTCAGGTACCCCCGCGAGGGCCACGAACTCTCGCGGTCGGGCGAACCCGGTCACGTCGTCGACCGCATCGAGCGCATCGGCCGCTGGTTCGATGGTTACTCCGCATACCACGACGTCCCCCGCGCCCTCGACCGGCCCGACGACGCGGGGCTGAGCAGGGAGGACGAGAACGGTGACGACGAAAACGGGGAGAGCTGAGACGGACCCCGGCGGCCCGCTGAACGGCGCCTAGTCGCCGGTCGTGACCCGCTCGACCGCAGACGCGAGTTCCGCCGGTCGCCGGGACCCGACGAACCAGCGGCGCCCGTCCGTCCGGACGACCTCGACGCCGCGACCGCCGCGCAGTCGATACACCGTGTTCCCGCCCGGCGTTCGCCGCACTCCCCAGTGCCACCCGGCGTAGGTGGACGCGTCGTAGGCGGTGACCCGCACCGTCCGTATTTCGTCGGCGGGAAGGCGCCGCGGTGAGCGCTGGAGCGGCCCGAGTCGGACGGCGAGGCCGTCCCGGTCGACTGTCGTGACGAGTCGGAGGACGCCGAACCGCCCGGTCACCTCCCGGAAGAGGGGGGCCTCGCCGTCGACGGGCCCGGCGTTTCCGGTGGAACTGTGCGTCATCACCGTCACCTCCCGTACTCGGTCGCGAACGGCACGTCGACGGACCCGTTGCGGAGACGGGCGAACGCCACTACGGCGGCGGCCACGACGAGCAGCCAGGCCGTGTTGACGGCACCGGCGACCTCGACGAACGCCTCCGGGCCGGAGAAGGCCGGCCGGACCAGCGTCGGCGGTTCGTACGGTAGTGCCAGTCCGTCGGTCAACAGGTACGCGAGTCCCATGACGAGGCCGGCGAGCACCCAGAAGCCGAGTGCCAGCGCCGACCCCGCCTGGTTGACGTACCGGGCCCACGCGACCAGCACGGCCGTCGCGACGCCGGCGTAGACGACCTGTGACGCCAGACTGCCGAGGTACGCCGAGGGGAGCGACCGGCCGACCGCGAGTGCCCCCGCGGTCCCCCCGACGAGGACGAGCCCCAGCGCGCCGAGGACGCGCCAGAACGCCCGGATACGCCCCTCCGTGGCGTTCCAGAACGGTGTTCGCAGACGGTTCCAGACCGCATCGCCGTGTGTCCTCGTCGCCATGTGCGATACGACGGCCGGGATGATCGTATAAATGCGACCAGCGCTTCACCGCGTGAAGTCTCGACGGGACCCCGGCACGAGGACGGCGAGAACGCGCTATTGGGGTCGACTTATACTGTCGGACACACGTGAGGCCACCGTCGGTGGTTCGTTCGACCGGGAACGGGCCTTTCGATAGCGTGTTCCCGGCGAGTGTGTTCACGTACTTGTGTCCGACAGTATTAGCGGCCCTCGCGTGCGCGGCCGACGACCGCTGCTAGCTCCCGCGTCGCCGCCTCGGGGTCGTCCGCCCGGGTGACCGCGGTGATCACGGCGACGCCGTCGGCGCCGGCTTCGACGACCGGACCGGCGTTGTCCGCCGTGACCCCGCCGATGCCGACGACCGGGATGTCGACGGCGTCGGCGATCTCGCCGACACGTCCGGGACCGATCTCGTGTTCGTCGTCGTCGATGTCGCCTTTCGACCCCGTCGCGTAGACCGCGCCGACGCCCAGGTAGTCGGCGCCCGCCCGTTCGGCCGCGACGGCGTCCTCGACGAACGAGACCGAGCGGCCGACCACCGCCTCGTCGCCGAGTAACTCGCGGGCGGCAGGGACGGGCAGGTCCTCGTCGCCGAGGTGGACGCCGTCCGCGTCGACGGCTCTCGCGAGGTCGACGCGGTCGTTGACGACGAAGGTCACGCCCGCCTCGCGGGTCAGGTCCCGCAGTTTCCGGCCGAGGTGGTAGCGTTCGCGGGCGCTGCGGTCTTTCTCGCGCAACTGGACGACGTCGACGCCGCCGGCGATAGCCGCCTCGACTATCTCGCGGGTCGACCGCCCGGCCGAGAGACTCTCCTGTGTGATGAGATAGACGTCCCAGTCGGTCATCGAACGTGAGGTGGGACGCGGACTCCCTTTTTGTTACGGAAAATTCGAGGCAAAAGCCTCGCCTTTCAGGGCTGTCTCTTACCCACAAGTTGAGCCACAGGAAGAGACGGCCTCAGTACTGAGAGCTGACGAGAATATCGATATCCGGCGTCTCACCCGGGCGCAGGGACCGATTCCAGCTGAAAGCACAGGGCAGCTTGAGCACCCACCGTGACTGATATCCCCCTTGAT
>JAZKRZ010000226.1:0-3615 GCA_036626395.1 Haloarculaceae archaeon | reverse complement strand
ACGTGATGCACTACAACGTCCACAAGACGTTCGCGACGCCCCACGGCGGCGGCGGTCCGGGGGCCGGGCCCGTCGGCGTGACCGAGGAGCTCGCGCCGTACCTGCCGACGCCGCACGTCCGGCGCGCGTCGCGAAGCGACGCGGACGGTTCGAGCGGGGGGCGACGCGACCCGCGGGAGAGAGCGCCCGACGAGAAGGGCGGCGACTACCTGCTCACAGAGCCCGAACACACGATCGGGAAGGTCCACGGCTTCCGGGGCAACTGGCTGGTCTGTCTGAAGGCCTACGCCTACATCGCGCGACTGGGCGACCCGGGCCTCCGCGACGCCAGCGCGAAGGCGGTGTTGAACGCCAACTACCTCGCGAGCGAGATCGACTACGAGGTGCCCTACGGCCCGTTCCACCACGAGTTCGTCGCGAGCGCGGGCGACGCCGACGCGGCCGACGTGGCCAAACGGATGCTCGACTACGGGGTACACCCGCCGACGACGAAGTGGCCCGAGACGGTCGCCGAGGCGCTGATGACCGAACCGACGGAGGTCGAGGGCAAGGACTCGCTGGACGACCTGGCAGCGGCGTTCGACGCGGTCGCCGGCGAGGACGAGGCGACGGTGGCCGCGGCGCCCGAGCGGACTGCCGCCCGGCGGATCGACCAGGTCGCGGCCGCGCGGGACCCGCGGCTCTCCTGGCGGGACCTCGAAACGCAGAACTGAGACTGGGTGAAAGGGGATTTATGACTGGATAGCTTGCTTCCACCGACTGCAGATGGACGGGACGGTCCTGCACGTACGGGGTGTTGACGGGGAGCACGAACTGTCCGGCCCTCTGTCGGTGGAGACGGTCGCGACGGCGGCCGGTGCGCGCGAGGCGGTCGCTCCCGGCCCGCTGGCGGTCGTTCCCCGGGCGGGCCGTGTTCTGGTCCGCCCGGCCGGTGTCGGGGGACGAAACCCGTCCCTGCCCGAGGGAGTCAGGCCGTGCTCGTGTCGACCGAGCCGTCGATACGGACGAACCCGTAGTCACAGTCCGGGCAGTGCCACTTGACTTTCGTCCCGAGGTGGACCTCCGTGCTCGCCGCCCGGTAGAACGCCCGCTTTGCCCCACAGGCCGGACAGTGTTCGGTCAGCGTCTTCGTCATGTCCGGGGGTTGGAGACCCCCGCAATTGAACGTGCTGGTTTCCCGTCCAGCCGTGTCACGGATACCGGCCGTCCAGCGGCGGCCCGTTCGACTCCGGAATTAAGTCCCTCGGGACCCCACCGGCGTACATGGACATCTACACCGGTCGTGGCGACGAGGGCGAGACGGACCTGCGGGACATGTCCCGCGTCTCCAAGGCCAGCCCGCGGATCGAGGCCTACGGCACCGTCGACGAACTCAACGCGTTCGTCGGGTCCGTGCGACCGACGGGCCACGACGACATCGACGACCTGCTGCGCGAAGTGCAGAACCACCTCCACGTCGTCCAGGCCGACTTCGCCAACCCCGACCCCGACGAGGACGACCCCCAGGTCCGCGAATCCCACGTTCGGAACATAGAGGAGCGCATAGACGCCTTCGACGAGGAACTCGACCCCCTCCAGTCGTTCGTCCTCCCCGGCGGGTGCGACGCCGGCGCCCGCCTCCACCAGGCGCGTGCGGTCTGTCGGCGTGCCGAACGCCGGGCGGTCGCCTTCGACGCCGACGAGGACGGCGTCAACGGCCAGGCCGTCGTTTACCTCAACCGGCTCTCGGACCTGCTCTTTACGCTCGCTCGCGTCGTCAACAGACGCGAGGGCGTCCCCGAGGAGAGCCCGACGTACTGATACTGTCGGACACAAGTACGTGAACACGCGCGCCGGGAACACGCCAGCGAAACGCCCGTTCCCGGTCGAACGAGCCACCGAGGGCGGCCTCACGTGTGTCCGACAGTATGAGTCAACGACTCCGGCGGAGCGCGAGGGCGACGACCGCGAATACCACACCGGCGGCGATGGCCAGCCCCAGGAGGAGTCCCTCGGCGACCGACCCTGACCGCAAGACCCCGGCGCCGAAGCCGAGCAGTCCCGCCGCAACCGCGTACCCCGAGACGCTCAGCCCCGGGCGACTCGAACGTGACACGTCACGGGCCTCGGGACGGCGGTAAATGCCGGTTTCGATGGAGCGCGACCCGCGGAGACCCCTCCCCGTACGCGGTCCGTCAGTCGAGCGATTCGACCCGCTCGTAGACCAACTCGCCGTCGGTCTCGCGGACGGTCACACGGCCCTCGACCGCGAGAACGTCGAGGTGCCCGACGGCTTCGCTCATGCCCATGTACTGTTCTGTCACGGGGAGATCGCCGAACAGGGCCGCCATGACGTCGGTGGGCGTCGCCGGTTCGGTGACGACCCCGGCGACCCGTGCGGTCCGCTCGCGGTGTTCCTCGAGGATCGCCTCGATCCGCGCTGTGGGAAGCTCGACCGGGCCACGATGTCCCGGAAGGAAGCGGTCGAACCCCGCCTCGGCGAGTGCGGCCAGCGAGTCGTTGTACGCCGGGAGCACGCGCGGGCGCTCGCCGCCGTCCGCGGGTGGTGGCTGGAGGAACGGGTTGGGTGTGATGTCCGCGAGGACGTTGTCGCCGACGAGTCCCCAGCGCTCCCCGTCCTGCTCGAACGCGAACATGACCTCGCCGGTCGCGTGTCCGACGAGTTCTCGCACCGCGAGTTCGCGGCCGTCGACGCACACGGTGTCACCTTCCCCGACGGCACGGTCGACCTCGACGCTGGGGGCGTAGTTGACGAACACCTGCGGGAGGTCGGTCACCGTCTCGGCGGTCGCCTCGGCCATGCCACAGCGGACGAAAAACTCCCGGAAGTACTCGCGCTCGTAATCGAGCCGTCCGGGGAAATCCTCGAGGATGGGGGCGGCCTCCTCGGCGGTGACGACCGTCGCGCCGGCCTCGCGAAGGCGGCCGGCGAGCCCGAAGTGGTCGGGGTGGGGGTGGGTCACGAGTACCTGCTCGACGTCGGCGGGTTCGAGGCGGCGCTCGGCGAGCGCGGTCAGGAGCCTCTCCCAGGCCGCTTCGCTGTCGGGGCCGGGGTCGACGACGGTCTGGCCGGCGACGTAGGCGTTGACGGGGCCGACCTGGAACGGCGTCGGGACCGGCACGCGGTCGAACATGGCACGCCGTACTGGACGTGAGCGTAAGTGTGTGGCGGGCGTCGCCGTACACGCGCCGAAGTACCGGTACACGCCTACAGACCGGCACCGCTACCGTCTTTGCACGCGGGGCTGAAAATAGCGAGCGTCGGGCGCCGGAGTCGCGCAACGGAAAACAACTGTTAAGTTCGGTGCTGGAGTAGTCTGTCGTGCGGGTTGGTGATCTAGTCCGGTTATGATACCTCCTTCACACGGAGGAAGTCGGCGGTTCGAATCCGCCCCAACCCATACGCTCCCTTCGGTCGCGTGAAGTAGCCAACTCTAACGCCCTCTTGCGATTATGGTTGCAATCGGGAATTGAATTGATCATGGAACTTCAGCGACCCTCTCACGTCCGGCGGTTCTTCGTAAAGTAGCCGCGCCGGTCGGAAAAAGATGGGGGTGACTGGTGATGCAGCCTCACATGTTGAGGACCTCGAAAGGACGCCCTCGAAGGACACCA
>JAZKRZ010000225.1:0-3797 GCA_036626395.1 Haloarculaceae archaeon | reverse complement strand
GGTCGAGGTCACCGCCGACAGCCGTGACGACACGGTGATCGAGGTCGTCACTGACGCCTGGTTCGGGTCGGAACTGGCCGAGTACGGCGCCGTCCTGCGGCGGGCCGCGGCGACCCCCGATGGCACGACCGTCGTTGTCGAGGTGCCCGCCGGCGCGGACGTCCGGTCAGTCGCCGACCGGCTCGGGGGGCTCGCGCCCTCGCTGGAACTCGTCGCCAAGCGTCAGCACCGTCGACAGGACCGCACCCCCGCGGAGCTCCACGACCGGGTCGAGGCGAAACTCACCGACCGGCAGTACGAGGCGTTGCGGACGGCCCTCTCCGCCGGCTATTTCGAGTGGCCCCGCGAGCACGACGGTAGCGAGGTGGCCGACCGCCTCGGGATCACCCAGCCCACGTTCAACAAACACCTCCGGCTCGGCGAGCGCAAGACCTTCGAATTGCTGTTCGACGAGGAGTAACCTCGGACGCCGGTGACGGCGCGTCTCCCGGTCGACGCGACCACCTCTCAGAGTGCGCCCACGTCCGCGAGCGCGTCACACCGCCCGGCGCTCACCGACCGGTCGCGGCGGATCGACCCGAGCGGGTCGGGGCCGGACCCGTCCGGTCGGTCGCCGACCGACTCGCGGAGCCGTTCGACGTGGCGTCGGCGTCGTCGCCCGTACGCCGCGACGGCGGCAGCGACCGAGGACGGTCCGGCCATGAGTTCGTCCGCGAGCACTTTCGCGTCGGCCAGCGCGAGCGTCGTCCGGAGCCCGGTCGCCGGGGCCTGCGGGAGCGCTGCCGCCCCGCAGTAGGCGATGCGCCCGTCTGCCCACTCCCCCCCGTCGTCGACCTGGGTGACCGTCCGCGCGATGGCATCGGCCGACCCGCCCGCTTCGAGGCCGTCGAGCGCGTCGACCACGCGCCGGAGGTACGCACTCGGCGACTCGCTCCGCGGGATCCGGTCGGTCGTCACCCGGACCAGCGCCCCGTCGTCCGGGTGCGGGAGTGTCTCGACGAGCGCGTCGCCGGTCCAGGTTCCCCGTCCCGCTGCCGCGTCGAGGCCCGCCGCGAGGCGCGTTTCGACCTGGGCCGCGTCGACCGCACCGAGCGACCCGTCCCGCGTGGCGCGGACGGTCGACGCGGGACCGTCGGCGGCGACGACGAGGTCGAACCACTCGCGGACGCCGCTCGCGAACCGGACGCGGAGCACGTCGCCCTCGCGCTCGACGTCCCGGAGGGCGTCGGTACGGCAGGCGTCTTCCGGAACGGTCGCCGCCAGCCACGCTCGCACCGCCTCGGCGGTCATCACGACCGGGCAGTGGCGTCGGTCGGCCCCGTCCCCACCGGTTTCGTTCACGGCGCGCTCAACGGAACCGGAACCCGCCGCGTCGCCCGTCCCGGTCGCGAAGCGGTCCCGCAGCGAGCGTCCCGTCGGGTGGAGGGTAGCGAGTTCCGACGGGGGCGTCCGGTCGGGTTCGGTGAGGACGACCGGGTCGTAGCCCGCCCGACGAAGCGCCGCGCCCACTGCGAGTCCCGGGAGCCCCCCGCCGACGACGAGTACCTGTCGGTCGTCGTCGACCATTGCCAGCGACCGGTCGTGGGCTCGTCGAGTGTGCCGCCGCGAGGAGGTCCTGTCGGGTACCATCTGACCGCTGGTTCGACCGGAACGCTCCTAAGAGGGCGAGCGCTGTTTCAGGCGGAGAAACAGACGGCGTCAGCGCCAGTCGGCGACGTCGACAGTCGCCTCGACGGCGCCGTCGTCGAGCGTGACCGTGACTGACTGGAGCGTCGCGCGGAACACTTTCCGGTGGTAGCCGTCGGCGTCGTAGGTCATCGCCGGTTCGACAAGTCCGGCCTCCTCCAGGCGTTCGAGACGCCGGTAGACCGTCGCGCGAGAGGCGTCGAGCCGTTCGGCGAGTTGCCGTGCCGGGGCGGCCTCCTCCGTCGTCGCCTCTAGGATCCCGCGGGCGTAGTCGTCGTCGAGCAGTTCGAGCAGTGTCGTCGGTGCGAGGTCCGCGCTCTTCCTCGTCGGTCCGGGTTCCGCCTCCGGGCGACCGGGGTGCGTGAGTGCACGCTGACTCATATCTCTCCACTGTGTCCCCTCCCCCACAGCCTTCCCGGCGTTGTATGTAGTCCCCGACCGTTCCGGACACAATCTATGTTGACTCGGGATCGCTGGGCCTCCCAGGCGGTGGCCTGTGAACCCCCGACGAGACCGCCCCCTCACGCCCGAAAAGATGGCTCACCGCGGATCTGAACCCCGGTCGACGCGACGTTCCTCCCTGCATCGAATCCGCTCGGCGGCACCGTTCGCGTTCACTGGTGCTCGTCGCCGGCGCTCCTCGCACAGGTTCGCGCAGAAGAGTGGGCCAACACGGATTTGAACCGCGGACCTCCCGGTTATCAGCCGAGCGCTCAACCTGACTGAGCTATTGGCCCGAGCGCACTCACAGGTTCCCGACGGGACGGTAAAAGAATTACCTTTCGCACGCACCGCGGGCGCCGCCAGGCGATTCTGTCACTCCTCCTCGTCGTCCTCGTCGACCCACTCGACCTCGTAGGCGTCCTCGTCCAGGTCGCCCGCGCTGTCTCCGTCGCCGCCGAACCCGCCCGGTCCGCCGGGGCCGACGCCCGCGGCGTCACCGCCTTCGGTCTCGAAGGGGAACCCGCCGACGTAGACGTCACCCGTCGCGAAACCACCGGTCCGCTTTTCCACGTAGGGCGCCACGACGTAGTCCCGGACGACCGCCCGGATCGGGACGCGCGTCAGCGGGAAGACCAGCAGGATGCCGAGCGCGTCGGTCACGAGACCGGGCGTGAGCGTCAGCGCCCCCGCGACGAGCAGGAGACCGCCGTCGAGCAGTTCGTCCGTCGGGAGTTCCCCCCGGGCGAACTTCTGCTGGATCTTCCGGAGAGTGTGGCGCCCCTCGGCGCGGACGAGCAACATGCCCAGCAGGGCGGTCAAAACGACAATGAGGACCGTCAGCGGCGCGCCGATCTGCGTGGCGACGAAGACAAGAAAGAGAGCGTCCAGTAGCGGCACCAGAAGCAACGCCGCGATGTACCGGTACATACTCGCGATCCGTCCTCACTCCTGAAACGCTTTTCGAGACCACCTTTTTTGCGTCGGGTGTCTTCGCGCCGCTTCGCGGCGCTCCGGACACCGTTCCTCGAAAAAGCTGGACCAAAACACCGCCCTCGCGGGGCTTCGCCCCGCTACGGCGGCGAAACCCCTCACTTCGCTCGGCGTATGCCAGTGAGCGCACTGCGATACTCACCCTCTTCGCTCTTCGATTTGCGGACCACGTAGCGTCTGCCCGTTCCCCCAAATATACACCCGGACACGAATAGTTCGACGCGCCAGTTGCTGGTCCGGGGGCAACGCGACTTCTCCCGGCCGGCCAGTGCACGAGACTGTTGCGTGGTTCGTGTCCGGGTGTATATCGTTTGGTGATATCGGTATAGATCGGCGTGCAAGATATAGAGCGCCACTTGATTCCTTGGCTATCGGCAAAATTATAGAGGATTTGAAAACAATTTGAACGGAGTCAAGACGAACCTTGGAAAATCGTCTTACCGTTCCTCTCCGGCGTAGATTTTGCAGGCGAACCCGCCTGTAAAAACGATGACCGAGAACAACCAATCCACCAGACGACAAGTTCTTCGAACGGGAGCAGCCCTCGGCGCCACAGGTGTCGGACTATCGGTACCCGGGATGGCTGCAGCGAACCCGGGGAAAGGAGATGAGAACGGTAACGGTGAACTACCCCACCCTACTCAGCCACTAGCGTGGCTTCGTTGAGGGTGGGGCTT
>JAZKRZ010000224.1:0-3831 GCA_036626395.1 Haloarculaceae archaeon | reverse complement strand
CGGTGCCGGTGCCGGTGCCGCAGGCGCCGGTCCGGGCGGCGCCGCGGGCGCGGGTCCCGGGGGCGCTGCGGGTGCCGGTCCCGGCGGTGCTGCGGGCGCCGAGGGCCAGGGCGAGGAGTACGTCGACGCCGACTTCGAGGACGTCGACGAGAGCGACGAGGACGAGTAACGCGAGTCCGGGGCCTTCTCTCGACGTCGCGAAAGACGGGCACGAGGAGCAGCCAGCCCGGCGGTGTCAGACGCCTCGACCACCTGACCGCCGGTCACCGCGGCTCGGGTCCGTCTACTCGCTTGCCGCTTCCAGTGGCTTCTACGGGTCACCGACGCAGTACCAGCTATGCGAGTAACAGTCATCGGAGCCACGGGCCACATCGGCACCTACCTGGTCCCCCGCCTCGTGCGGGCCGGACACGACGTCGTCTCGGTCAGTCGCGGCGAGCGCGACCCCTACCAGTCGGACGGCGCGTGGGACCGCGTCGAGTCGGTCGAGATAGACCGTGAGGCGGCCGAGGAACGCGGCGAGTTCGGCGACGCGGTCCTCGATACAGACCCCGACGTCGTCGTTGACCTGATCTGTTTCGACCCCGAGAGCGCCGAGGCGCTCGTCGAGTCCCTACGCGGCGAGGTCCAGCAGCTGCTCCACTGCGGGACGGTCTGGGTCCACGGCCCGAGCGACGTCGTGCCCACCACGGAGGACGAACCCCGCACCAGGCGCCCGCTCGGCGAGTACGGGCGAAAGAAGGCCGCGATCGAGGGGTACCTCCTCGACGAGTCCCGCAGAAACGGGTTCCCCGCGACCGTCCTGCACCCCGGACACATCGTCGGTCCCGGCTGGGAGCCGCTCAATCCCGCGGGCAACTTCGACCCGGCGGTGTTCACCCGCCTCGCGACGGGCGCGGAAGTCGCACTCCCCAACTTCGGGCTCGAAACCGTCCATCACGTCCACGCCGACGACGTCGCGCAGGCGTTCCAGCGGGCCATCGAGCACTGGTCCGTGGCGGTCGGCGAGAGCTTCCACGCCGTCTCGCCGCGGGCGCTCACGCTCCGGGGCTACGCCGAGGCCGCCGCCGGGTGGTTCGGACGCGAGGCGAACCTGACGTATCTCCCCTTCGAGGAGTGGGCCGACCGCCCCGAGTACGATGAGGACGACGTCGCCGCCACCGAAGAACACATCAGCTACAGTCCGAACGCCAGCATCGAGAAGGCGCGTGACCTGCTGGGATACGAACCCCGCTACACCTCGCTCGAAGCCACGCGCGAGGCGGTCGACGCGCTGGTCGCGGACGGCAGGGTCGAAACCGAGTAGCGACCGCCGGACTCACAGCGGTTATTGGAGACAGCGACACAGCACGCCTATGAGCGACACGAACGGGTTCTCCGAACTGCTCGCCGCCTTCTACGACGCGACCCACGACCACGGCGATGTCGGCGACGAGTCGCTCTACGTCGACGCGGCGACCGACGCTGACGGCCCCGTGCTGGAAGCGGCCTGCGGGAGCGGGCGACTCTACCTCGAACTGCTATCCCGGGGCGTCGACGCCGACGGGTTCGACGCCTCGGCGCCGATGCTCGACATCCTCCGGGAGGACGCCGCCGACGAAGGGTTCGACCCAACGGTCTGGCAGGCCGACCTGCGGTCGGTCGGGGCCGACCGGACGTACGCGCTGGTGGTCGTCCCCTACAACTCGATGTGTAACCTCCGGACGGTCGACGCCCAGGTGGCGGCGTTCTCGGCCCTGTACGACGTGCTCGAGCCGGGCGGCTGACTCCTGTTCGACGCATACGTCCCTCGCTACGACGCGGTCGCGGGGTCGTTCGGCGAGTGGCACGAGCGCGGCGAGTTCGAATACGAGGGCCGGACGCTGGTGGGTCGCACCCGGGCGACCATCGCCGACGAGGTGGCGCGTGAGGAGTTCCTCCTCTCGCACCTGCCGCCCCAGCAGGTCGAGTTGCTGGCGCGCCAGTCCCCATTCGAGGAGTGGGCGGCGTTCGGCGGCTTCGACCGTACCCCGCTGGCGGACGGCGCAGACGTACAGGTATGGGAACTGGTGAAGTAACCGCGACACAGCCGGTTCGTCCGGAGTCGCTCTACCGCTCTGTCTCGACGCCCTCGTCGTCTTCTTCCGGCAGTGCCCGGAACGCGTCGACGATCGCCTGTTTCGCCACCGCCCCTCTGGTGGTCCAGTGGTGGGCGTAATCGAGCATGTCGTCGTAGACGTCGGGCTTGCACCCGGCGGCGCGGGGGTGGCCGCCACCGTTGACCTGTCCGGCGACCTCGTGGGCGCGCTCGAAGGTTTCCGACCCGCGGATGGAGGCGCTCCCGGCCGGTTTGACGACGACCGAGGCGTCCGCGCCCTGCTGTCGAAGCGCCTCGGCGACCTCGTTTTGCGAGCAGCGGCCGTAGGTGACGCCGACGGTCCAGCCGTTGACCTCGCGCAACTCCGCGCGCTCGACGGCCTTCTCGATGAGAGCCTCTTTCTCGACGCGCTTCTCGCGGAGCAACTCGACGACCTCGGGCGGGAAGTCGACGCCGTGCCCGCGGATCGTCGCGACGTACTCCTCGGGTTCGGCCCATCTGGCGTAGTCGGCGAGGTCGTCGCTGCGCTCGTCCGCTTTGATCCACAGGTCGTGGTCCCGCGTGACGCGGGCGAGCATCGCGAAGCGCTCCGGGAAGTCGTAGTCGAGTTCGGCGAGCGCGACGTCCGTGGTACAGACCTCGTCGGAGTCCCCCACGGTGAGGTCGACCCCGGCCGACTCGACGGCGTCGGCGACGTCGTCGTCCCACTGGTGGTGGTCGAACCACGTGACGCCCGCGCGCTCGGCCAGGGCCTCGATACCCTCGACCTCGTCGGTGCTGTCGGGACACAGGTCACAGACGAAGAGGGTGGCGCCCTCGGAGAGGTGCTCGGCTGCCCACTGGATGCTCCTGTCGAGTTCGTGCGGGCCGGAGGGGACGAGCGCGGCCTCGCCGACCGCCTCGCGGACCAGGGCGACACAGCCCAGACCGTCCGCGTCGGTGTCGGCGACGACGGCCGTCTCGGCGTCCGAGAGCGCCTCGACAGCCTCGCTCTCTTTTTGCTGTTCGCGCAGCGAATCCGGATAGAAAAACCCCTCGCCCGGGAGCAGTGACCGCCGCTCGCGCGGGAGCCGCTCGTCGTCGATGAGCCAGTCGTCCATAGGGCCGCAAGCGGGCCGGGAAGTATGAAATGTCCGGTCGCCGGTCGACGGCGACAGCTGGGGTGGGAGCGCGGGGCTCTCAGGCGGCGAACCCGTCGCTCTCGTCGTCAGCCAGTTGCCTGACCGTGAGGACGGGCCGGTCACAGCGCCTGACGAGTCCCTCGGCGACGCTGCCGAGCAGGAACGCGTGCTCGCCGTGGCGGCCGCGGGTCCCGACCGCGACCACGTCGGCGTCGACGTCGTCCGCATAGCGGATGATCTCCGCGCGCGGGTCGCCCTCGCGGACGGCAGTCTCGACCGAGCGGTCGGCGTGGTCCCGGACGGCCGAGAGGGCGTCCTCGGCGGCTTCCTCCAGGGCGGCGGCGAGTTCGGCACGGACGGCGTCGGGGGACCCCTCCAGGTCGCGTAGCTCGACGACGTACAGCGCGTGAACGCTGGCGTCGAACGCGGCGGCGAAGTCGAGTGCGACCGACACCGCGCGGGCGGCCGTCTCCGAGCCGTCCGTCGCGATGACCACTGTATCGAACATGCTCGATGGGAGACGGTCCCGGCCCATAAATCACGCGAGTCGGACACGGACCCGTGATACGGACCGCTGTAATACTGTCGGACACAAGTACGTGAACACGCTCGTCGGGAACACGCCAGCGAAAC
>JAZKRZ010000223.1:0-3872 GCA_036626395.1 Haloarculaceae archaeon | reverse complement strand
CCTCGTCCATCCGGGCGTCGTTCTGGACGATGGTGATCGCGATGTCGCCGTCGGTCTTCTCCCGGTCGAAGCGGTTCTCGAAGGCGGTGCCCGTCAGCTTGCTCGCACCGACGGGCACGCCGTCGCCGATCCAGGCCTGCCCGAGCGTGTCCGTCGATTCGAGGGTGACGTATTGCGAGTCGGCGCCCGCCGTGGAGGCTCCCGTCGAGCGGGTGGCGCCGTCCGCCGGCTGGGTCGCGGGGCTGGCCGACCGGGTGAAGACCTCGCCGCGCGTGTCGTTCGGCTGGCCGCCGTCGGTGATGCCGACCGCCTCCACGGTCGTCGTGCTGGGTGCCTTGGTCGTCCGGACCACGGCGAGGTCGTCGACCACGTAGGGAAGCTGCTCGACGCTGGTTGCCCTCGGTTCGGCGTGTGCCGCCAGCCGCCACTCTGGGACGTGCTCGGCGACCAGTTCGTAGGGAACGTCGAGGTAAGCCTCGAGCTGGGCGGCCAGCGACTGGTCGTACAGTGCCGCGAAATCCAGGTCGACGAGCGGCTCGATCGCCGCCCGCTCGTGGAGGTCGATGTCGTAGTACCCCTCGGTGCGGGTCACGCAGTCGAGGAAGAAGACCTGCTTGAGCGTTCGCTCGACCTCCCGTTCGAAGCCCTCCGGGCCGGTCAGCGGGTACGTGAAGCCCTCGTCGGTGGCCAGCCGGGGGACCGACCCCGGGACGACGTCGGCCCCCAGATAGTAGGCCAGCGGGGCCGCCGGGAGGACGTAGGCGAGGTCGACGGGCACCTCGAGCCGGACGCCGGTGTCGGGAGCTTGGACGGTTGCGGGGATGTCGAGTTCGTCGCCGACTTCCACCCCGGGCGGGTGACCCCGCATCGTCGGGTACGAGCGCTCCGGCGTAGTCGTCTTGAGCCCGGAGCCGAAGGCCTCGACCGCCCGCATCACGTCGCGGGGGTCCTCGGTCGTCGTAATGGTCGTCGCGGGCCGGCGGTGTCGCGAGCGTGCCCCGAGCCGGACCGTCGTCGGCTCCCCGAAGTCGATCCGGGTCTGGGTGATGTCGGCGGCGATGTCGACGGCGCCCTCTACCTCGATGTAGGTCTTGATCTGCGTCGAGAGTTCGAGGGTGTACCGCCCCTCGGGGAGTGAGGCCTCGTCGAGGTGCTCGACCTCGGCGACCATCGAGCCCGCCGCGTCGCGGGCGTAGACTCCGACGACCCGTGGCAAAACGAGTTCCGACGTCTCCAGACGGACCGCACGCCCGACCGGGAACTGGAAGCTGTCGGTGTCGGTCACGGTCGGCGACACCGTCTCGGGGGTGTGCAGCCGGTACCGGCGCCGCTCGATGCGGTCGATCACCTCGACCCCGGGGCGCTCGGACAGCGGCGCGAACGTCAGGTAACTATCGGTGTCCGACATCAGTCGTGGCCGTGTTGTTTATGTCCGTTACCACGCCCAGTAAAAAAGCTACTGCTCGGATCAGCACGTCGAACGGCCGGGGTCGCGGGGCGTCGGCCCTACTGGCCCCACTCGCGCTGGCTCTTGGGCCGGTCGGCGATCCCCTGGATCGACATCGGCTGGTCGGCGGCGTTGATCGCCTCCAGCGCGGCCTCGGCGCTTTCGATGGTCGAGAAGTATGTCACCGTCTCCTCGACACAGACCTCGAGCACCTCCCGGTCCCGCGAGATGACCATGTCGACCTCGCCGTCGCGGATCGCCTGTTCGATCGCGTCGGTGGATTCGAAGTCGTCGAAATCGAGGATGTCGAGGTGCTCCTCGAAGCCCAGCACCGGCAGGTCGACGATTGCGGTCCCCCCCAGGGGAATCGGCTTGCCGACGCACATCTGGGCCTTCTGGTAGGCCTTCCCGAACGAACCGGCGGTGCCCATCACCTCGCCCGTCGACTTCATCTCCGGGCCCAGCCGCGGGTCCGAGCCCGGCAGCCGGTCGAAGGGGAGCACGACTTCCTTGACCGACACCTGTTCCGGGATGTGCTCCTCGTAGTCCAGCTCGTCCAGCGTGGCCCCGGCCATCACCTTCGCGGCGATCTTCGCCAGGGGGACGCCGGTCGTCTTCGCGATGAACGGGACGGTGCGGGAGGAGCGGGGGTTGGCCTCCAGCACGTACACCTCGTTGTCCTTCACGGCGAGCTGGACGTTCAGGAGTCCGACCGTGTCCAGCGCGTCGGCGATGTCCTCGACGACCTCGCGGATCCGGGGCATCACCTCCCTGATCTCCCCCGACCGGGGCGGGATCATGCACGCGGAGTCCCCGGAGTGGACGCCCGCGGTCTCGACGTGTTCCATCACGCCGCCGATCAGGATATCCTCGGCGTCAGCGACGGCGTCGACGTCGAGTTCGACGGCGTCGGCGAGGAACTCGTCGACGAGGATCGGCTTGTCCGGGCTCACCCGGACGGCCTCCTCGATGTAGGTCTCGAGGTCCTCGTCGTTGTAGACGACGTCCATCGCGCGCCCGCCCAGCACGTAGCTCGGGCGCACGAGTACCGGGTAGCCGATCTCGTGGGCAAGCTCCAGCGCCTCGGCCTCGCTGGTCGCCGAGCCGCCCTCGGCCTGCGAGATCCCCAGGTCGTCCATCAGGCGGTTGAACCGGTCCCGGTCCTCCGCCAGGTCCATCGCGTCCACGGACGTCCCGAGGATCTCACAGTCCAGGTCGCGGCGGTCGAGTTCCTGCTCCAGCGGGTGGCCGATGTCCACCGAGGTTTGCCCGCCGAACTGGACCATCACGCCGTCGGCCTCCGTCGCCTCGATGACGTCCGCGACTTCCTCGGCGGTGATCGGCTCGAAGAAGAGGCCGTCGGAGGTGTCGTAGTCCGTCGAGACCGTCTCGGGGTTGTTGTTGACGACGTGGGCCTCGATGCCGAGTTCCTCCAGCGCGCGCACCGCGTGAACGGAGCAGTAGTCGAACTCGACGCCCTGGCCGATCCGGATCGGACCGCCGCCGACGACCACGACGCTCTCGACGTCCCGGTCCACCCGCAGTTCGTCGCGGTTGAGCTCCGAGATCGGGTCCCGCGTGGAGTAGTAGTAGGGGGTGGTGGCGGCGAACTCGCCGGCGCAGGTGTCGACCAGCTTGAAGTCGCGGTCGGTCGTGGCGTCGTCGACGGTGTCGACTGCCGGGGGTTCGGCGACTCCCCCGTCGGCCTCGACCGCGTCGCCCTCGACGGCGCCGCGCTCGTCGAGCAGCCGGTCGGGCAGCCAGGAGGCGTGAGTGTCCGCGAACTTGCCTCCGGACAGGGCGGTGACCTCGTGGTCGGTGAACCCAGCGTCCGCGGCAGTCTGGAAGTCGCCGGCGTTGGCGGCCTCGGCGGCATCCGCGACCCGCTTGTACCGCTCGACGTACCACTCCCGGATCTCCGTCAGTTCCGAGACCGTTTCGACGTCGTAGCCCCGCTCGAAGGCCTCGAACATGGCGTAGGGGCGGGCCGGGGTGGGCCGCTCCAGGTAGTCGACTTCGAGTTCCTCGTCGCTCACCTCGCTCCAGTCGACGGCGGGGTCGTACTCCGTCGAGCGCAGCGCCTTCAGAAGCGACTCCTCGAACGTCCGGCCGATCGCCATCGCCTCCCCGGTCGACTTCATCGCCGGGCCGAGCTC
The DNA here is from genome assembly GCA_036626395.1 of Haloarculaceae archaeon. Classification (GTDB taxonomy): domain Archaea; phylum Halobacteriota; class Halobacteria; order Halobacteriales; family Haloarculaceae; genus QS-5-68-33. The sequence continues at coordinate 269 of JAZKRZ010000223.1, read as the reverse complement.
GAACTCCACGTCCCGGAACTTGTCGACCGGCCACCGCGGGATCTTCGTCACCACGTAGTCGATCGCGGGCTCGAAGGCCGCCGTGGTTTCGCCGGTAATTTCGTTTTCGATCTCGTGGAGCCGTTTTCCGAGTGCGACCTTCGCGGTGACGCGGGCGATGGGGTAGCCGGTGGCCTTCGAGGCCAGCGCCGACGACCGCGAGACGCGGGGGTTGACCTCGACGACGCGGTACTCGCCGCCGGGCGTGCCGTCGTCGCGCCAGGCGAACT
>JAZKRZ010000222.1:0-3886 GCA_036626395.1 Haloarculaceae archaeon | reverse complement strand
CTGTTGCTCGCGTTCAGCAACGTCTTCCAGAACGTCTTCTGATACTGTCGGACACGAGTTCGTGAACGGGCGATCCGCTGTTCGGGGATGAACCGTTACAAAAACTCCGAAACAGTCATCGAACGATGGCATTGCGTGTGTCCGACAGTATGAGTCCGGTCCGTCGTCGGTCGCCACGCGAACGGCTCCCGTGGTCGCGTGAAACCGAGAACAACTTACATGGTGGTCGAGAGCATCGGGTCGTGTAATGGCGCGACCCGTGGCCGGGCGAGTCGCCGGCGTCCCGGCGGCCGCCCGCCGCGCCGTCACCCGAGTGGGGTCGGGTGGTCGGTCAGTCAGCGTATCCGCCTTCCGGCCGGGACCGCCGGCGGAGAGTGACTTCACTCGCGGCCGCTGCCACGCTCGCGAGCGCACGCGCGGACGGCGCTCGAGCGAGCACGGGGTCGAACGCACAGGTCGAGGGTGCCAGCGCGCGCACACGCTCGAACGCAGGCCCCGGCGGCGAGCGCGACCGCCGGCCGACACAGGCCGAACTGGCAGGCTGCGGGCCGCCCGGTCCGGACGGACGGGGCCGTCCCGTCGCTCCGGACGTCAGCAGGGGAGGGAGTCCCGGTGAGCCAGCAACCGTCGACGGGTGACCTGGTGCTGGGCCGGTACGAACTCGCCGAGAACGTCGGCAAGGGCGGGTTCGCGGACGTCTATCGCGCGGTCGACACCGAGACGGACGGGGACGTGGCGGTCAAATACCCCAACTACGAGGGGAGCCGCAACGACGGCGACGTCATCGACCAGTACTTCCAGAAGGAAGCCGAGACGCTGCAACGCATCGACGAGGCGGGGGGTCACGACAGCCTCATGTCGCTCGTCGAGTACAGCGACGACGACGGCATCTCGGTGCTGGTCGTCGAGTACGTCGACGGGTACGAACTCGACGACGCGATCCACCGGACGGGGCCGCTCGACGACTGCGAAGAGGTCCGCGAGATCGGCATCGCTCTCTGTGACGCGATGAGCTTCCTCCACGAGAACGAGATCGTCTACCGCGACCTGAAACCGGACAACGTGATGGTCACCAACCGGGGCGGGTCGGTGACGCCGGTCCTGATCGACTTCAACACGGCCAAGGGGTTCGACCCGGCGGCCGACATGGACGAGGCGACGACGATCGTCGGGCCCTACAAACCCCGCGAGGTGGCCGAGGCCGACCAGACCGACGTCCGACAGGGGCCGTGGTCGGACGTCTACTCCGTCGGGAAGATCCTGCTGTACCTGCTCACGGGGCGGGTCCCGCGCAGGGACGGCGTCGACCCCCGCGACTTCGGCGCGGAGTGTGACGCCTACCTCGCCGAGATCGTCGAGAAGGCCACGCGCACCGACTACGAACAGCGCTACCGCAACGCGACCGCGATGCGCCACGTCCTGGCGGAGCGCGACGCGAGTTCGCCCCCGACGGCGACGCTCAGACACGTCCAGACCGACACGGAGTACACGATCTACCCCGGCGACACCGTCGGTCGGCGCTTCCCCGACGGGCCCCCCTCCTCTATCACCATCGAGGACGAGGAGGGGTACGTCTCGACGGTCCAGGTCCAGTTCGACATCGACGAGGCCGGCGAGTGGTTCCTCCGGGACCGCAGCCTCAACGGGACCTTCGTGCGCGCCGGCTCCGAGTGGCAACGCGTGCTCTGTCGCGCCGGGCGCGAGCGCCTGCGCGAGCAAGGCGAGGACCCCTCCGACGAGAACGGACGCGAACCGCTCCAGCAGTACGGGCTCATGGACGGCGACCACGTGGCCCTGGTCCACCCGAATTACGGGGTCACGTTCGAGTTCGCCCTCGACTGAGACGGACCGTTGTAATTCGTTACCACCGTCGCGAACCACGGTGAACGCATCGGGCCGTGACTCGCCCATACGTCGGCGGCATCGCCGAAAATGGGTACAACGGTCCGTATGACGGAGTACGCGACCGCAGCCGACGTCGACGGCCGAAATCGCTCCAGCGACAGCAACGAGGACAGCGCCACCGTCGAGGACCACGACACCGTGCTCGGCGAAGACGACCCATCCCGTCGGGCACGAGTACGTACCGCACTCGTCGACGTTCGGGGACCCGAGCCGCGAAGACCCCGAAACAGCCACCGAACGGCTGCATCGATCGCTCCGACAGTACGAGCCGACGGGAGGGCCGGTCGAGGGCAATAGTTTTAGCGGGCGGTGTTCATATCCCGACATCGATGTCACGCGGTACCGACGCGACGGTCGAGTGCCCCCTGTGCGGGACGACGTTCGATCCGTCGGTTTCGGGGGGGTGGTGTACCGATCCGGAGTGTGGCGCCTGGCGACGGAACGGCACCACGGACTCGCGGACCCCTCGTCTGGCTACCGACGGTGGGCCGACCGTCTGTCCGGCCTGCGGGACGGAGGTCGCGGTCGAGGACAACTTCTGTCGGGTCTGTGGCGCGAACGTCTCCGGGCTCGACGACTCCGGACGACTCGGGGCGTGTCCCGTCTGCGAGACGGAGGTCGAACCGGCCGACAGCTTCTGTCGGGAGTGTGGCGCACACCTCGACGCACACCGGCCGACGACGGCGGAGTCGTCCCCGAGCGACAGCGGCCGGAGCGGGACCGCGGACGGACAGCAGGCCGGAACCCGGGAGAGTGCCAGTGCCGCCGGGCGAGGGGACGCGACCGACGCCGGGGGCGGTGCGAGTGACGGCCAGTCGGACGCCACGGCGGCGTCCACAGCGGCCCAGGGAGACCGGACCGCCGACGAACCCGACGCCGAACCGCGCCTCTCGCTGGTCGCGCGCAACCGGGCGGTCACGGTGACGGACGGCGACGTCGTCGGCAAGGAGATCCGCAGTATCATCATGGACACGGGCGGCGACGGGGAAGACGCCGTGCGCATCCACCGCGAGCACGTCCGGTTCGAGCACGAGGACGGGCAGTTCTACCTGGTCGACCTCGGGCGGAACCCGACGGTCGTCAACGGGACGGAACTGGAACAGGGCGACAGGGTACCGGTCGAACCGGGCGACCGGATCGACCTCTCTGGGGTAGCCGAGATCGGCGTCAGGCAGGGTTGACGGCGAGCATGGCACCGGGAGAGACGCGTCGCGAACTGGCCGACTCCTTTCGTCTCCTGGTCCGCGAGGAGCTGTGGCTGTTCGCCGGCCTGCTGGGCGGGTCGGTCGGTTACGTCATCTGGGTCGCCGGGACCGGTGCCGCCGTCGAGGAGTTCGTCGACGCGTTCGGCCCCGTCATCCCGCTGGACCCCGCGTCGACCGAGCTGTGGCTGTTCGCGCTGCTCTGGGTGGTCGTCCCGTCGGTCGTCGCGACCAGGTACGTCGTCGACCACCTGACGAACCTCCGCGGCAACGTCGAGCGCTGCTACCGTCTCGACCAGCCGCTGGTCCTGTTCGGCCCGCCGGCCCTGTTCGTCCTCGGGGCGGCCGTCTTCGGACTCGTCGGTGGAACGGTCGGCCCGGCGGTGGTCCTGGCGGTCGGGGCGGCGAACGTCGTCTTGCTCGTGCGGACCGTCGCGTACGGCTACCGGGTGTACTCGCTGTCTCACCTCCGACTCCTGCAGGTGTTGTTGCTGGCGGCGGCGGTCACGACGAGCCTGGGGCTGGTCCCTCGCCTCGCCCCCATGGCCGGCAAGGCGGCGCTCGCCGACGACGTCGTCGCCCGGTACGGTCTCGACGGGACTGTCGCCCTCGGGACGAGTTCGGTCCCGCTGTTGTCCGTCGTCGGTGCGACCGTGCCCGGGATCCTTGCCGTCTCGTACCTCTGTGTGCAGGTCTTCGCGAGCCAGGTCGTCCGGGTCCGCCGGCCGGACGTCCCCCCCTCTGCCATCCGCGCCGGCCAGCGCTACCCGCAGGTCGTC
>JAZKRZ010000221.1:0-3898 GCA_036626395.1 Haloarculaceae archaeon | reverse complement strand
ACTCGCCCATCCGTCGGCGGCATCGCCGAAAATGGGTACAACGGTCCGTATGAGGCCGGTCAGAACGACCCCGGCGAGGCGACAGTCTGGCGCTCGTCTCCGGCGAACTCGCCCGGCGGGAGCGTCTCGACGCACTCCCGACAGTACCGGTAGCCCGTCTCGTTCTCGGCGCCACACGTGGGGCAGACGACGTGGTCGCCCGCGGTACGGACGCGACGCCGCTCGGCACGGTTTTTCAGCGCCTTCCGGCCGTACCAGTAGGCGGCCGCCAGCACGAGCAACTGGCTGCCCAGAAGCGTTGCCACTGCCACGGTGCCGGTCTGTCCCCCGAACATATCTGAACGTACGCACGAAAGCCACTTCAGATTTATTCGTGGGTCGTTCGCACGCTCCCGCCGGGACGTGACGTGCGACGCTATCGGCTGTCCGCGTCGCGTGCAAGATCGCCACCGAGAGGGGGTTTCGAGCCGGAAATCGAACGGAATCCGACCGAATTTTGAACAACGGTTAAGACCGTCTCGAATCACCTCGGTCACATGCGAACTAACGAGAGCGCGAGCGGCGACGGTTCGACCCACCGGTCGCGGCGGCAGTTGCTGGCCGCCGCCGTGGCGCTCGGCGCGAGCGTCGCCGCCGGCTGTACCGGGTCCGGAGACGACGGGTCGAACGCCGGGGGCGACGACGGGAACGCGAACAGCCCGACGGCCGACGGAACGGGCGACAGTTCACCGCAGACGACGTCGATGGCCGCGGCGTCCGCCTCCGATAGCGGGACGGGAGCGACGACGCCGACGGACGGGTCGACCGGTATGCCCCGGGAGACGACGGCGGTACCGCAGGCCCAGGGCGAACAACCGACGGCGGTGGACGACACGGCCTGGCGCTCGGTGGAACTCTCGCCGGTCCGGCGCGACGAGACCGTCACCGTCGAGGGTTTCGACAGGCCGGTCGTGCTGGAGGCGTTCGCGGTGTGGTGTCCGAAGTGCACGCGAAAACAGGAGGACCTCCGGGCGCTCGACGACTCCATCGTGAAGATCAGCGTCAACGTCGACCCCAACGAGGACGCCGCGAAAGTGCGGGACCACGCCGACGAGCACGGCTTCGACTGGCGGTACGTCGTCGCGCCCGAGGAGATGATCCGGTCGCTGGTCGACGCGTTCGGGACGACGGTGACGAACGCGCCGAGCACGCCGGTCGTCGTCGCCTGTCCGGGCGGCGGCGCGAGTTTCTCCGCCGGACGCGGGAACGTGGGTATCCCGAAGATCGAGGCGACCGCAGGCAACTGCTGACATGGGGCTCCTCGCGACGCTGTGGGTGACGTACCTCAACGGACTGGCGACGCCGCTGACGGCGCTGTGTGTCGTTCCGCTGTACCCGGGCTTTCTTGCCTTCCTCTCGAACCAGGACGAGGACGCCCCCTCGGTGGCAGCGCTGGGCGTGCTCGTCGCGCTGGGGGTCGTCGCGTTCATGGGCGCGGTCGGACTCGTCTTCGCGACCGTCCTGGAGACCTCACTGACCGGCGTCGTCGAGGTCGTCTCCCCGGTCGCGTTCGCGCTGCTGGCCGTGCTGGGGGTGGCGCTCGTCGCCGGCGTTCACCCGTGGGAACGGCTCCCGACGGCCGAACCGCCACAGACGCGCTACCCGTCGCTGTCCGCCTTCGCCTACGGCGCCTTCTTCGGCGCCATCGTTCTGCCCTGTAACCCGGGGTTCGTCGCGGTGTTTTTCGCCCGGTCGTTCCTGTTTGCCGACCCCGTCTCCAGCCTGGCGAACTTCGGCGTCTTCGGCGTCGGCATGGCGACGCCGCTGCTCGCGTTCGCCTTCGCGTCCGAACCCGTCCGCGACCGCGTGCTCGGGGCACTCACCGGTCACCAGCGCCTCGTCAACGTCGCGACCGGGCTGATACTCGTCGCCGTCTCGCTGTACTACCTGCTGGTCGTCTTCGAGGTCGGGGGCGCGCTGCTCTGAAAAGCGCCCGCACCCGCATTCGTCCCGGTCGCTACACAGGTTTATGAGTGAGAGGGCGACTATCCCGGTTCGCCGTGGGACACCGCGCGCTCCACGCCGTCCCGGTCGAGGACGGATACGACTGCGTTCGCACGCGCTGGGGCGGCCTCGCCGTCTTCGACGGTAGCATTCCGGACCCGCCGGACGCGCGCCGGCCGGTCGCCGAGCGAGTCGACGCCGTCGGCGTCCTCCGGGCGCTCACCGACGTCGACGAGGCGCTGTTCGTCCACGGGGACGACGTCGCCTACCTCGTTCGCCGCCTCGACGTCCCGCCGGTCGCGGGTGTCGACCCGGGGACGTCGGTGCGGGTACTCCTCCCCGTCGCGGACGGGGCGACGGCACGCCGGCTGGACGGCGACCTCGCGACGGCCAAGGGAGTACTCGGTGACGCGGTCGACGCCGGCCTCCTCGCGCGGTGGATGGCGGCGGCCTATCTGCGTGCGTTCGTCGCGCGCCACCCGGGCGTGCGAGGCGTGATCTGGGAGCGACCGGAGAGGCCCACCGGGAGTCACCGCGGTAAACCGCCCCCGTGACGGGCGGTTTTTAGGGGTCCGCGGCGAACCCGGAGACGTGTCCCAGGAGGCGACGGCGGTGGAGACGCTGACCCGGCCCAGCCACGCGGCCGCCCGCGACCTCGTCGTCCGGGGGATCGACGAGGGGGCCGTCGTCACGGTCGTCGGTTCGTGTACCGTCGACTACGACGGGCGGGCGTCGAGCACGCTCGGGTCCGGCGAGCGCCACCTGATGATCAAGCCCGACGGGTCGGCGCTGGTCCACACCGACGAGGGCCAGCAGCCCGTCAACTGGCAACCGCCCGACTGCGAGCACGAGGCGTACCTCCCGGACGAGGACGAAAACGCGAACGAGACGCATCTGGTCGTCGAGAGCCACCGCGAGACGCCCGACGAGCACCTCGTGGTCCGCTTCGAGTCGGTGCTCCACGCGGGGGTGTTCGACCTGACCGACGAGCGCGACCTCTCGCTCGCGGGCACCGAGGAGGACCTCCGCGAGCGCGTGCTCGACGACCCTGACCTGGTCGAGGCGGGGTTTTCGCCGCTGGCGACCGAGCGCCAGACGCCCGCCGGCGCCGTGGACGTCTACGGCGAGGACGACGAGGGCCGGACGGTGGTGGTCGAACTCAAGCGGCGCCGCGTCGGTCCCGACGCGGTCGGGCAACTCGGCCGGTACGTCGCCGCCCTGGAGCGTGACCTCCACGCCGGGACGGCGGTCCGGGGGATCCTCGTGGCGCCGTCGGTGACCGACCGCGCTCGCCGGATGCTCGCCGAGCGGGGCCTGGAGTTCGTCGCGCTCGACCCGACGGGCGGGGACGGGGCGTGACCCGCCCTCTGGGAGTCACGCCTGGAGTTCCTTTTTGAGGGCGGCCAGCGCGTTCAACGCCTCCAGCGGCGTCATCGTCGCCACGTCCAGGTCGCTCAGTTCTGCGGCGATCTGTGCGGCCGCCCCCCCGTCGAGCGAGTCGTCATCGCTTCCCCTGTCGGCGTCGAGCACCGCCCGCGACCGCTCGACGACGGGGTCCGGGACGCCGGCCATCTTTGCCACCTCCACGCCGTAGGAGGCGCTCGCCGCCCCCGGCGCGACCGCGTGGTCGAACTCGACCCCGTCGCCCGAGGGGTCGGTCTCGAAGCGGAGGTTGCACACGCCCGCCAACTCGTCGGCGAGGGCCGTCAGGTCGTGGTGATGGGTCGCGAAGAGCGTCGTCGCGCCCACCTCGTCGTGGACGTGTTCGGTGACCGCGCGGGCGATGGCGAAGCCGTCGGCGGTACTCGTGCCTCGCCCTACCTCGTCGAGGAGGACGAGCGAGTCCTCGGTGGCGTGGCGGAGGATGGTCGCGAGTTCGGTCATCTCGACCATGAACGTCGAGCGCCCGCCGGCG
>JAZKRZ010000220.1:0-3902 GCA_036626395.1 Haloarculaceae archaeon | reverse complement strand
ACGGTTTCATCGATACCGAGGACTCCGAGGAAGACGTGTTCTTCCACATGGAGGACGTCGGTGGCCCCGACCTCGAGGAAGGGCAGGAAGTCGAATTCGAGATCGAGCAGGCGGACAAGGGTCCGCGCGCGAAGAACCTGACGCGCCTGTAAAACGCGGATTCTGCCGCTCACGCGGCACTGTCCGTTTCCACCGCCGAGCCCCGGCTCCGCGATTCAGACCCGGGAGGAACCAACCGTCCGGGAACGATGCGTCGAGACGCCAGCGCGGACCGTGAGGCGTATTACCTGGCGGCGAGGAGTGGCTGGCATGAGCGAAGCCACAGACGTGGTCGACGAGACGCTCCGGCGACGGGCGCGAGCGTTGCTCGAACCCGGCGAGATCGAACTCGCGGGCGTCATCGTCCCGATGGACGTCGATACCGACGACGAGCCCGGGCTCCACCAGAACACCATCGAGGTCGGCGATATCGTCGCCGACAACGCCGGCTTCGACCCCGCGGATACCTACGTGTACTCGGGCAACGACGACCCCGAGTTCGGGGTCAACCAGCACCAGGGCCTGACGGTCGAGGACGACGAGTTCGTCTGGGAGTGCCAGCAACTGCTGCGCGAGGGGACCTACGTGGTCGTCTTCTACTACGAGGCCGACGCCGACCAGGAGGGTGTCCTCGCCGACCTGCGCGACGCCGAGTACGACGCCACAGGTATCGAACCCCCGGAGTGAACGAGGGACTCGACTCGGAGATTGACCATCAGGAACTCGACCCGGAGACTGACTGTCGCCCCCGGGGTCAGGCGCCCCCTTCCATCGACTCGACGGCACGGGCGTAGCCCTGCCCGTAGAGGTGGAAGACCACCATGAACCCGTAGAGGAGTATCGGGACCCCGACGAGGACGATACTCAACAGTCCGCCGACGAGCGAGAAGCCGAAGCCGACGACGAACGCGAGGAGGACCGCGACGAGGTAGTCCCCGTTTTTCGCCACCCCGAAGACCTCGCGGACGTCGAGCGCCGCGGTGAAATCGTCGTGTACGTACATCCGCGCCAGTGCCGCCGGGAGCATCAGGGTCGCGACGAGGACGAGCAAGAACGCGACCAGCGCGACCAGTCCGCCGACGAGCAACACGAGCAGGACGAAAGCGCCGGCCCCACCACCACCCTCTCCGGGTCCCGCGACAGCGAACCCGCTGACGGCGACGACAAAGAAGACGAACCCTCCGACGACCGATAGGACGATGCTGGGGATCCCGGTGTAGATGAGGTTGACGACGAACACTTTCAGCCCGTCGATGATGATCGCCTCCCAGTCGTCGAAGGCGGGCAGGCCGCGTTCGCCCGTCCGGCCGTCGTCGAGCACCCGCAGTAGATACCCGTACAGCGGAATGATCGTCAGACCGATGACGAACGAGACGAGCAGGAGCACGCTCCCGATCAGGAAGGGCCGAACCAGGTCCTCGTCGTCTCGCGGATACGAGAGTGCTTCGCCGAGCATACCGGCACCTCTCCCGGTGCCGACATAACAGTTGCGCACCCCTCGAAGCGACCGGCGGCCGACCGCTTACTTCTCGACGATCCGACTCGTTCCCGGCGGGAGGAACTCCTGGATCAGGTCGGGGCTGGCGACCTTCCGGACGAACGACGCGTCGGCGAAGCGCTCCTTGAACTCCCGATAGCACCGCTTGGCGACGTCGTTCTGTGCGAACCGGCCGGGTTCGACGCGGATCGCCGTCTCCGTCCGGGGTTCGATAGCGTCGGGCGGGCCGCCGACCACTCGCGTCTCCGGTTCGCAGGTGATCCCGACGGCGACGCCGACCGGCGTGTCACGGTGGTAGGTCCGGTCGCCGCGGACCGCGAATCCGCCTTTTTCGAGGTACTCGCCGCTCTCGGGCGTCTTGCTGACCTGGTCGTGGCCGACCTCGTAGACGTCACCGGCGAACCGGCTCTCCTTCCAGACCGACGAATAGGAGACGGCGAACTGCGCGGCCTCCGCCCTGCTCCGGTCGGGGATCTGGACGTCCTCGCTGTAGGACTCGCTCGGGCCGGCGGCCTTGAGGACCGTCGCCGGCCCGCCGTGGGCCTGGGTGTGGAAAAACCGGTCCCCGCGGTCGAGGTACTTCTCGACGATGGCCTCGTTGTCCGCGGCGTCGCGCCCGCCGATGACGAGGAAGTCGTCGCTGGTGTGGAACCACCGGAACTGTTCGTACCAGGACTCGGACTGCCTGACCGGGATCGACGACCGCGAGAGCCAGTCGACGTCCGTCTCGTCGTCCTCGCCCTCGCTGTCGGTGTCGCCGTCGCCTGCCTCGTCCCTGTCGTCGGCTTGCCACCGGTCTCGGCGGCGTTCGATGGCCTCGAGCTCCTCGCGGGTCTCCGCGACCGCTGCCTCCGCACCCTCTTTTTTCTCCTCGATGCGTTTGGCTTCCTGGTAGAGCAGGTCGGCGTTGCGCTCGACGCCCTCGTCGGCGTCGACGGTCACCTCGCGGTCGTCGAGCGCGATAGTGACGGTGCCCTCGCGGCCGTCGACGTCGCGGACGGCCTCCGCGGCCTCGATGCCCCGCTCGCGTCCGGCGTCGAACCGTTCGGCGATCTCGTCCCACGAGCGGCCGTCGGCGCGGGCCGCCTCGACAGTCGACAGGATCTCGTCGACGAGGTCGTAGTGGGCGTACAGCGCCTCGGCTTTCTCGCGTTCGGCCTCGGCCCGGGCCTCGAAGTCCTCGATGGCGTTCTCCTGCTGGGCGATGATCCGCTCTTTGGTCTCGATCTCCGACTCGAAGTCCGGCCGGTCGCGACGCTCGCCACCGCTGTCCTCGCCCTCGCCGTCGTCGCTCGCGAACGTGAAGTAGTCGTCCAGCGCACCCACGAAGGAATCGAACGGGACGCTGTCGAGGTGGTCGTACTCCGCGAGCGGCACGGGTGTCGCGTCGACGCGCCGGCCCGACTGCCCGTCTCCGTTACCGTCGCCGGCGTCGTCGGCGTTCGCGTCACCGCTCCCTTCGTCGCCACCCTCGTAGTAGACCCGCGGGTCGAGGTCGCCCTCGCGCAGGCGGTCGGCCAGTCGCGAGATCGCGTCGTAGACCGACCCGAGTTGCTCGTCGGTGGTCTCCTCGATCGGGACGTTGTAGTCGACGCCGGCGCGGGTGCACAACTCCTCGCCGTAGAGGCCGCCGAAGTTGAGCTGGGTGGCGAGCGTCCGGACGACGTCAGCGTCGGACTCGCGCATCCGCGCCTCGAAGGCGTCGTAGTCCATCGTCAGCGGGTTGAACCGCGCCGAGGGGAACTCGTACTGGGTGCCCGGGGCGACGGTCCGGGATTTGAGTCGAACAGTTTCGAGCGAGTCGACGACCTCCCCGGTGGCGTCGAGCACCGCGACGTTCCCGTCGCCGAACAGTTCCGCGACGACAGTGGTCGTCTCCCCGTCGCGCTCGAAGGTGAGTTCGAGGATGCGGTCGAACTCGAACTGCTCGACGGCGGCGAGTTCCGCCCCGCGCAACCGGTTGCGCAGCATCATCGCGAAGTTCGGCGGACGCTCCGGGGCCGCCGGGAGGTGGTCGGGGTCGACGACCGTGACGTACTTCTCCGAGCCCACGGAGACCAGCAACTCGACGCGCCCGCGGTCGTACTGGCGCATGCGAAACCGCAGGAGGTCCCGCTCGGGGTAGAGGTAGACCTTCTCGACGCCCGCTCCCTCGTAGGCGGCGAGTTCCCGCGAGAGCGCCGCCAGGTCGACGCTCGTCAGTTCCCGCTTTCTGTCCATACCACAGGGTCCGCCCTCGCGTGCAAATGCGTGTCGCTCTCGAAGGGCTCGAAGGTGCGGGAAAGGGGGAGAGTCATACTGTCGAACACGCGTGAGGCCACCGTCGGTGGCTCGTTCGACCGGGAACGGGCGTTTCGATAGCGTG
>JAZKRZ010000219.1:0-3907 GCA_036626395.1 Haloarculaceae archaeon | reverse complement strand
TTCGCTCGCGTCTATTGACCGGGTGACTCCCGTCACGGCACTGGACGGGGACTGCTGTCTGCCAGAGAGCGTATACGAGGAGGTCGTTACCGAGGGAGTCGAGGGCGGCCACGCGGACGCGCGACGCGTCGAGCGCGCTGTCGAGGACGACTGCTTCTCCGTCGAGCCGGACCCCGAGACGCAACTGGTCGGGAGCCTGAAACAGTCAGACGGGCTGAGCGAGGCCGACGCGGCGGTGATCGCACTTGCCGCCGTGCGTGACGGGGTTGCGGTCATGGACGAGCAGTACGGGCGAACGGTCGCCGACGCCGGGGGGATTCCCACACGTGGCACCGCGTTCGTCGTACTGACCGCTCAAAAGCGAGAACTGATCGATGCCGACGAGGCCCTGGAGATCATCGACGAACTGCTGGCGGCCGGGTGGTACTGCGCGCCGGACCTCTATGTACGTATCCAGCGGAAAATCGAGGCTATCGGCTGACGTCCACCCGAGGTCGTTGAGTCCGAAGTGATTCGTCGTCGGCTGCTGTCGGCCCCAGCTGCGGGACGTCTCGACTGTATGTGACATCCTGGCCGTCCCCCCGGAGGATGGAGACATACTCCTCGGGAACGTTCGCCTCAGCGAGAATCTGCATGGCGATTTACCCGTGACGCCGCCCGACCGAGGGGTCGGTCTCGCGGTCGGCGATGGCGCGCTCGATGGCCTGTTCGAGCGACCGGAAGTGCATCTCCTCGATGGCGCCCTCGGGCGTGTACCAGCAGAAGTCGTCGCGGTCGTCGCTCAACTCGACGTTGCGGCTGCGCGCCTCGACTCTGTAGAGGACGGCGTAGACGGGGTCGCTCCCGCTCCCCCAGACGTCCGTGACGGTCTTGACCGGCCGCCTGACGGTCGTCTGGAGGCCGACATCGTCGTAGAGCCGACGCCGGAGCGCCGGCTCCGGGTCGGTGTCGGTCTCGATGCGTCCGCCGGGGAACGTCCACGGACGCAACCCGCTCGTGACGAGGAGGATGTCACCGTCCGGACCGAAGACGACTCCCCGCTGTGTGACGTTCCCCGCGAAGTACCCCTCGCCCATCGTCCCCTGCTTTCGCTCGTACGAACTTGAACGTTTACCTCCGGTGGGACCGGTCGCCGCGACTCGTCGGTCCGCCCCGTGGGACTTTTGCCCGGATCGGCACTACGGCCCGTCATGGCTGACGATGCCGCGGCCACGACGCGCGGGTTCACGTTCGACTACCGGCCGGGCGAGTTGCGCTGTGGGCGCGGGTGCGTCGCGGACCTCGGGAGTGTGCTCGCCGACCGCGGCCTCGACAGCGCGCTCGTGGTGACCGGACGGAACGTCGGCGCGAACCGCGACGTCATGGACCCCATCGAGGCGGGACTCGGCGACCGACTCGCCGGCGTCTCCGACGAGACGACGCCCGAGAAGTACCTCGCGACCGGTCTCGCTGTGGCCCGTCGGGTGCGCGAGTCCGCCGTCGACGCGATCGTCGCCGTCGGGAGCGGCAGCAGCCTCGACGTGGCGAAAGTCGCCAGCGCGCTGGGCAGTCACGACCACCTGCGGGGGGCTGCCGAGCGCGCCATCGACGAGGGGAGCGTCCGTGTCGCCGACGGCGGGACTCCCACGCCGGTCGTGGCCGTGCCGACGACCCTCGCCGGCGCCGACCTGTCGGCGCTCGCCGGCGTCAGTCTCTCGCTCGACCCCGAGGGGACGCCCGACGAGGAGATCCCGGGGGGTGGCGTCAGCGACGAGCGACTCATGCCTGTGGCGCTGTTCTACGACCTCGCGCTGTTCGAGACCACGCCGACGGGCGTGCTGTGCGCCTCGGCGATGAACGGCTTCGACAAGGCCGTCGAGTGTCTCTACTCGCCGGACGCGACGCCCGTCACCGACGGGACGGCGATGCGTGCGCTCTCGCTCGTGCGGTCGGGCTTCGAGACGTTGCCCGGGGAGGAGATGGACGAGGAGCGACTCTACGAGTCGGTGACGGGCGTCGTCCTCGCGCAGTACGGCCTCTCGACGCCCGACGCCTATCGCGCCTCCGTGATCCACGCGTTCGGCCACGGCTTCAACGGTTACGGCATCCACCAGGGTACCGCCCACGGCATCGTGGCGCCACACGTGCTCGACTACCTCTTCGAGCGTGTCGACGGTCGTCGCGAGTTGCTCGCGGATGGACTGGGCGTCTACGGGCCGGATGCAACCGACTCGGAACTCGCCGAACGGGTCGTGGACGCGGTGGCCGGGGTCAGTGACGACCTCGGGTTGCCTTCGCGACTCCGCGAGGTAGACGGGTTATCGCGCGAGGACCTTCCCGAGATCGCCGAGGTGATCGCCGCGGACAGCTTCTTCGACAACGCTCCCGAGGGGATCGACCCCGACGCTGGCGAGGTCAAACGGGTCCTCGAAGCGGCGTGGTGAACTGGAACTGTGGGTCGCACCACGCTCGCCCCGGCCTTTCATACGGACCGTTGTACTTCGTTACCGCCGTCGCGAAACACGGTGAACGCATCGGGCCGTAACTCGCCCATCCGTCGGCGGCATCGCCGAAAATGGGTACAACGGTCCGTATCAGTCCTCAGGACGCCGGAACGCACGGCATCGAGACCGGGTCCCACACGCCTCCACAACTGACTGCGCTTCTCGTTCACGCCGTTCGCTGCGATGCGCATCCCTCGTACGCTGGTGTCGCGCGACGAGAAGCGCGATAGCGCGCCACTGCTACCGGTCGTGTTTTCCGGACCGCCGGTAGATTGACGATCCACACGGCGGTACACGGGCCATGGTCGGACACGCGACCTACGACTACACGGGCGAGACGGCCAGCGTGGCCGATTCGACCAGGGGGGGCAGTCGCGGCATCGCCGTGGGCCCGGCCGACACTGTCACGTCCCTCGCGAGCGGCCGGGCGAGTTACTACGTAGCCGGAATATATACTACTTCCTCCGTTGGCTGGGAATCCCCTCAGGCGAACACGCAATTCCACTCCCTGGAGACGATGCGAGACCCGCGTCACAGGTACACAGACGGGCGCGGGCTGCACCGTCGAGAACATCCAGAACCGGTTCGCGAAAGGTGTGGTCGGCCAGTCTCTCTTCATGCTCCCGTCGCCACCCCCGCGGTAGCCGCCTTGTCGCCCGGGCAGTCGTGCAGCAGTAGTGCGGACAGTACCCCGAACGTCTCGCCGCAGTGCTCGCACCCCTGGCCCGTGTCGCTCGTTACGACCCGCGACCAGAAGGCATTATCCGTCTTTCTCCCCTCATCGGATACGATGCCAACGTTCGGACGAACCGGCTCGGGAAAGTGGCACGTCGTCGGCCCGGACGGCTGTCGATACGGGCGGGCGTTCGCTGACGACCCCGACTCGACACCCGACGAAACCGTGACGGCGACCGACATCGTCGCGTTCGAACCACCGGAGACACGCGACGAGAGCGCACTCGGCTCGGGTTCGGGTCCGGGATCGGTTTCGGTGTCGCTTTCGCTCGGGAGCAGCACGTACGCTCGCGGGAGCCGCGACGACCAGCGGCTCGTGTTGCCCGACGCCATCACGGAGAGCGATGCCGGACTCTGTGGGTCCTGCGAGTCGAACCTGGCGGACCACCAGCGCCGTCGGTCCCGACTCATCAACGGGCTCAAGCTGGTCACCACGGTCCGCGATCCGGACTGGACCGTCACCGAACGCGACGACCGGCGCGCCTGCGACTGGTGTCGTGCACGGGAATCGACGACCTGGCACAGCGACGCCCTCCGGTGTACGGTCTGTCCGGCTTGCGGGCGGCTGTTCGAGACGCCGCTGGGCGAGCCCGGCGGGGAAAACGCACCTGAGACCGACAGACTGCCCGCAACCCCGGACGGCCCGGTCGATCCGGTCGTGTTCGGAACGGCGCTCCCGGACTACGACC
>JAZKRZ010000218.1:0-3974 GCA_036626395.1 Haloarculaceae archaeon | reverse complement strand
GCAGGTTCGTGATGAGGTGGCCGCCGGTCTCGGTCTGCCACCACGTGTCGACGATGACGGCGGACTCGTCGCCGATGTGTTTGTAGTACCACAGCCACGCCTCCGGCTGGATCGGCTCGCCGACGGTGGTCATGTGCCGGAAGTCGAAGTCGTACTCCTCGACGTACTCCGGGCCCCACTTCATGAACATCCGGACCGCGGTGGGAGAGGTGTGGAAGATGTCCACGTCGTAGCGCTCTGCGACCTCCCAGATGCGCCCCTTGTGCGGGTGGTCCGGGGCGTCCTCGTACATGACGCTGGTCGTGCCGAGCGCGAGCGGGCCGTACACGATGTAACTGTGGCCGGTGATCCACCCGATGTCGGCGGCACACCAGTAGGTGTCCTCGGGCTCGATGTCCAGCACGTACTTCGAGGTGGCGGTGACGTACGACAGGTAGCCGCCGGTACGGTGCTGACAGCCCTTGGGTTTGCCCGTGGTGCCGGAGGTGTACATCAAAAAGAGCGGGTCCTCGGCGTCGCGCGAGACGGGCTCGACGCGGGCGCGCTCGTTCTCGGCGAGGAGGTCGTCGACCAGCACGTAGGGGTCGTCCTCGCCGACCTCGACGTCCGGGTGGAGTTCGTCGTGGCGCGTCCACAGGAGAACGGTGTCGACGTCCGTCTCGGCGGCCTCCAGCGCCTCGTCGCATTTCTCCTTGTGGTTGAGGAACTCCCCGCGGCGGTAGTAGCCGTCGACGGTGACGACGACGTCGCTACCGGCGTCGTCAATGCGGTCGGCCAGCGCCTGCGCCGAAAAGCCCGCGAACACCTCGGAGTGGGGCGCGCCGACGCGGGCACACGCCAGCATCGTGACCGGCAGCGCCGGCAGCATCGGCAGGTGACACGTGACGACGTCGTCCTCGCGGACGTCGACGTCCCGGAGGGCCGCCGCCGTCTCGTTGACGCGGTTGTAGAGGTCCTGGTAGGTGATGACGTCGCGGTCGCCGCTGTCGGACCCCTCCCAGATGAACGCCGCCTGGTTGCCCCGCTCGTCCAGGTGGCGGTCGATGCAGTTGTACGAGGCGTTGAGTTGCCCGCCGACGAACCACTCGTAGAAAGGCGGGTTCGAGTCGTCGAGTACCTCGTCCCAGTGTTCGTCCCAGTCGAGGAGCTCGGCGTACTCCTCGAAGGCGTCGGGATAGTTCTCCTCGAACCGGTCGTAGATCCCCGGGTCCGTCACGTTGGCCTGTCCCACGAACTCCGTCGGCGGCCGGAAGTAGTCCTGTTCCGCGAGACGCGCCTCCAGCGGTGAGTCGTCTGTCATGGTTGACCCTCACAGAGCGGTTCGACCGACTGTCCTATCAATCTGATCCTGCGGCGACGAGTGTCGGTCGTGGAACCTGACCGGACGGGCGCGTGGTGGTGGATTCGAGGCCGACAGGCTCTGCCGGGCGACCGTCCGTCGCGGGCATCGCGGCCGACGCGTCGCTCAGGCTACCCGGACCGTCTCCTGGTAGCTACCGTAGTGGTCCTCGAAGACGGACATGATCTCGCCCATCGTCGCGTAGGCCTTGACCGCCTCGATTATCGGTTCCATGACGTTCTCGTCGTTTTCGACGGCCGCGTCGACGGCCCCCAGGGCGGCCTCGACGGCCGCGTCGTCGCGCTCGTCTTTGACCGCTGCCAGGCGAGAGCGCTGGCGCTCCTGGACTTCCTCGTCGACTTTCAGTATCTCGGGGTCGGGTTCCTCGTCGGCCTCGTAGGTGTTGACGCCGACCACTACCTCCTCGCCGTCGTCGACGCGTGTCTGGTACTCGTAGGCGGCGTCCTGGATCTCCCGGTGGAAGTAACCGTCCCGGATGCCCGCGAACACCCCGTCGACCATCGACCCGTCGCCCAGCTCGCGGATCTCCTCGATGTAGGCGAGCGCCTCGGCCTCGATGTCGTCAGTGAGCGCCTCGACGGCGAAACTCCCGCCCAGCGGGTCGACGATGTCCGCGACACCGGACTCCTCGGCGATGATCTGCTGGGTACGCAGGGCGACCCTGACCGCGTCCTCGCTGGGCAGCGCCAGCGCCTCGTCGAAGCTGTTCGTGTGCAGGCTCTGGGTCCCCCCCAAGACCCCCGCGAGCGCCTGGATCGTCACCCTGACGACGTTGTTCAGCGGCTGCTGGGCGGTGAGCGACTGGCCCGCGGTCTGGGTGTGGAACTTCATCGCCTTGCTGGCGTCGTCTTCGGCGCCGTACCACTCCTCGACGAGGTCCGCCCACAGGCGCCGCCCGGCCCGGAACTTCGCGACCTCCTCGAAGATGGCGTTGTGCGAGTTGAAGAAAAACGAGAACTGGGGGCCGAACTCGTCGACGTCCAGTCCCCGGTCCTGACAGGCCTCGACGTAGGCCAGGCCGTCCGCGAGCGTGAAGGCGAGTTCCTGGACGGCCGTCGACCCCGCCTCGCGGATGTGATAGCCCGAGACCGAGACCGGTCTGAACTTGGGCGTCTCCTCGACGGCGAACTCGACCGTGTCGACGACGATGTCGAGGGATGGCTCGGGCGGGACGACCCACTCCTTCTGGGCGATGAACTCCTTGAGCATGTCGTTCTGGAGGGTGCCCCTGACTTCCTCGCGGGGGACGCCCTGCCGGTCGGCGAGGGCGACGTACATCGCGTAGATGACGGGCGCGGAGGGGTTGATCGTGAACGAGGTCGAGACCTCGCCCAGGTCGATGCCGTCGAAGAGGATCTCCACGTCCCGGAGGGTGTCGACGGCGACGCCCTCCCTGCCGACCTCGCCGTCGCTCATCGGGTGGTCCGAGTCCAGCCCCATCAGCGAGGGCATGTCGAACGCCGTCGACAGGCCCGTCTGGCCCTCCTCGATGAGGTAGTGAAAGCGCTCGTTGGTCTCGCGGGGCGTCCCGAACCCGGCGAACTGGCGCATCGTCCAGGTGCGTCCCCGGTACATCGTCGGGTAGACGCCGCGCGTGTAGGGTGGTTCGCCCGGGAAGCCCAGGTCCGCCTCGTAGTCGAGGTCGGCGACGTCCTCGGGCGTGTAGAGCCGGTCGACGTCGTAGTTGGAGACCGTCGCGAAACGGTCGCGGCGCTCGCCGTACCCCTCGAGGACCGGGTCGAGCGTCTCGGATTCCCACTCCTCGCGGGCCTCGCGGATGGAGGCGAGGTCCTCCTCGTCGAACATGGGCGCAAATATTGCCGGAGCGCGCATAAGGGTTCGGGGGCAGTGCAACCCGGACGACGAGAGGCGGGCGGCCGACAGACCAAACCATTCATGTGCCGGCCCGCGGTCACACCGGTAGATGTCCGACTCCCCGTACATCGTCGGGATCGGCGGCGGGACGGGCGCCGGGAAGACGACCGTCGCGGAGACGGTCACCGAGTCGGTCGACGCGCCGGTCACCTTCCTCTCGCTGGACGACTACTACCGGGACAGCGACGCCGTCCCGACCGACGACCGGGGAAAGCGCAACTTCGACCACCCCGACGCCGTCGACTGGGACCTGTTCGTCGAGCACCTGGCGACCGTCGCGTCTTTCGAGTCGGTCCAGGTCCCCCGGTACGACTTCGAGACCCACAGCCGCCGCTCCGAGACCCGGCGGGTCGACCCGGACCCCATCGTGATCGTCGAGGGGATCTTCGCGCTGTTCCACGAAGAGGTGCTGGCACTGCTGGACCTCGCCGTCTACGTCCAGACGGACGCTGACGTCCGGGTCCTGCGACGCCTCCGGCGCGACGTCTCCGAGCGCGGACGCACCGTCGAGAGCGTCGTCGAGCGGTATCTCGCGACGGTCAAGCCGATGCACGAGCAGTTCGTCGAACCGACCAAGCGCGACGCCGACGTCATCATCCCCGAGGGCGCGAACCCCGCCGCGATAGACCTGCTCCGGGAGAAAGTCGAGACCGAGGTCGACGCCCGCGAACGCTCCGCCGGGACCGGACCGTGACCGGTTCCGGCGGACGGCCCGGTCAGTGTCGCCGGCCGTTCCCGG
>JAZKRZ010000217.1:0-4127 GCA_036626395.1 Haloarculaceae archaeon | reverse complement strand
TTTCGGGCATTGACACTCAGAGATCGAACGCCTCATCCTCTAAGTTAACGCGACCGCGCGCAGGTCACGTATCTTTTTGTGACAACCGTCCCGAGGGTCGCGTATGCAGCCCTCCACACGGTACGCAGTCGCGTTAGCCGTCGGTCTGGTCGCGGCCGCAGTGACCTACGTCGCGGCGGTTCCAGTCGTCGAATCGTCACGCGTGGGGTTCGTGACCGCCCTGACCGGTCTCGTCTGGTCCGTCGCCGTCGTCATGTACCTGAACGTCCTGTGTCGACTCCACTCGGCCGAGAGGCCGTCCGAAGACGACGCCTCCGTCGCCGCGAAGTGGGGCGTGCTCGCCGGCGGTGTGGTCAGCATCGGTATTGCGGGCACGGCGGTCCTGCTCGTCGAACTCGCGGCCTTCCGCTTTGTCGCCACCGTCGTCCTGTTCGTCTTCGGTTTCGGGATGGCCAGCATGTCGCTGGGGATGGGCGTCGTCGCCGACCGGTTCGACGGCGCCCCGAGCGACGCCGCGAGCGGCGAGTCGCCGGCGGACGGCGAGTCCGCTCTCGCTGACGACTGACCGTCCGAACAGCGGAGGCGCGCGCCACGCCGGCCGTCACTCGGCGAACGTCAGGCCGTCGCGCAGGTCACTGACCCGGTCGAGCAGGTAGTCCGGGCCCGACCCGTTCTCGCCGACGAGCGTGACGTGTCCCATCTTCCGCAGGCGGTAGACCTCTCGCTTGCCGTACCAGTGGAGGTGGGCCCGCGGCGTCTCGAAGACCCGCTCCTCGCCGCGGAGCGTCGCGGACTGGCGCTCGGAGACGTCACCGAGCACGTTGGCCGAGACGGTCGGCGCGCGCCGCCCGGTGTCGCCGAGCGGTCGGCCGGTGACGGCACGGACGTGCTGTTCGAACTGCGAGGTGTGACACCCCTCTATCGTCCAGTGTCCGGAGTTGTGCGGCCGCGGTGCGATCTCGTTGAGGAGGACCTCGTCGTCGGGGCCCTGGAAGAGTTCGATCCCGAACACCCCGCGGCCGTCCATGACGTCGAGGACGTCCGCGGCCACCTCTCGAGCGCGCTCGCGGACCGCTTCGTCGGCGCGGGCCGGTGCGACCGTTTCCCGGAGGATCTCCTCGCGGTGGACCGTCTCGGTGACGGGGAACGTGTCCCGTCCGTCGACCCCTCGACAGCCCATCACCGCGAGTTCGCGCTCGTAGTCGACGAACTCCTCGACCATGGCGTCGCCGCCGACCGCCTCCAGCGCGTCGGCGGCCTCGTCGGGCGATCCGACTGGGACGTTCCCACGGCCGTCGTAGCCCCCGCGACGGGCCTTGCACATGAGCGGGTAGCCCAGTTCCTCCCCCGCCGCGTGGAGGTCCGCGACGCCGTCGACCCCCCGGAACGCGGGGACGGGAACGCCCGCCTCCTGGAGGCGGCGCTTCTGGACGAGTTTGTCCTCGATGGTCCGGAGCGTGTCGGGGTCGGGGTGGACCGGCACGCCGAACTCCTCGCCGACCGACTCCAGCAGGTCGGGGTCGGCGAGTTCGATCTCGAAGGTGAGGTAGTCGGCCCGCTCGGCGAGTTCCCTGACCGCGTCGGGGTCGTCGAAGTCGCCGACGACCTGGTCGCGCGCGACGGGCGCGGCAGGGGCTTCGGGCGTCGGGTCGCTGACGACGACCTCGACTCCCAGCGGCCCGGCGGCCTCCGCGAGCATCCGGCCGAGTTGCCCGCCGCCGACGACGCCCAGCGTCGGTCCCGGCGTTGACAGTGTCATCGGGCGTGGGTTGCTCACCCCGTCGAATAAGGGTATCCCTCCGGGGCCACGCGCCGCGGCGACGTCGCTCCGGTCGCGGGGAGATCCTCCGGCGACGCGGTCCCGGTGGCCGCCACTCCGTCGGGCGACTGGGTCAGGGCGTCGGCGTAGTCCTCGTGGACGAAGAACGTCGTCGGGGTGTCGGTCAGTCGGAGCAGGTACGTGTGGGGTTCGTACGCTTCCAGCGAGTCGGCGATGTTCGGCGCCTCTCTCTCGCGGGCGACGACGACGGCCGGCGGCGTGTCGGCGTCCGCGAGCGTCGCGTCGAGTTCGGTCGCGTTCCCCGCACACGACACCTCGGCACCGCTGGTCGCGAGGTACCACGGCAGCGGGAGCGCGTTGAACCACCTGAGACACCCCGGTTTGCGCGGGACCGTCGGCGGCCCGCCGTCGACGAAAAAGTCGCCGTAGAAGACGATGTCCGGGCCGCCGGGCGTCGCGGCCGCGTCGTCGAGGACGCCCATCACCGGGCCGATGTCGCCGGCCGGTTGGGCGTACTGGACGAGGTGGTTCGACTCCCCCTGAGGGTTTGCGTAGACGGCACTGGCGGTGGTCGCCCCGACCTGCCCGAGAACGACGACGACGGCCAATGCCGCGACACCGAACGTGACGTGGTCGGCGCTGTCGAGAGCGGTCGCTCCCCACCGGACGAGCACGGCAAAGCCGACGGCGGCGGGGACCGCGAGCGCGACGACGGCGTTGACCGTCGCCCACGGCGCCTTGATGTCCGTGACGAGGGGGTACCCCAGCACCGAAGCGAACCCCCAGTAGAAACCGAACTGGACGAGCGTCGTCGGCCGGTCCCGCCGGTAGCGGTCGACCACGAACCCGAGCACCGCGAGCAGCGAGAGCGCGAGCGCCCCGTAGGCGAGCGACTGGAGGAAGTCCCCGAAAAAGGGGATATACGAGTGGTCCTGGTGGCCGCCCCGGACCCACCCGCGCCACAGTTTCGCCGCGGCGCCGCCCGTCGAGAGCCAGAGGACCTGCGGGACGAGCCCGGGGTCCTCGACGGCCTTCCCGAGGCCCGGACCGGCCGCGGTCGGCGCGCGCGGCGCGTAGAAGAAGACCACTATCGCGAGGAACTCCGCGACCGCGGCGACGACCACGAGCGCGTTTCGCCACAGGAGGCCGACGGCACCGACGAGGTACCGCCAGGCCAGGAAGACCCACTCGCCGTCGTACTCGCGGTCGTGGAGGAGGCCGTGGTCGACGGTCAGGACCGCGGCGCCGAGCCAGCAGACGGGGTAGAGGAGGGCGTTTTCCTTGACGGTGAGGCCGAGCGCGAACGCGCCGACGGCGGCGAGAACGTACCGCCGTCGCCGGGTGTCGACGGCGCGGACCCCGAAGGCGAAGGCGGCGAAACAGAAGGCCGCGACCAGCGGGTCGCCACGCATGAACCGCGAGTAGTAGACCAGCGCGGGAGTGAACGCGAGAAAGCCCGCGAGCGCCGCGACCGTCAGGTCGGAGAGGCGCCGGCGAAAGCACAGCGCGGTCAGCGGGAGCAATCCGCCCACGAGCGCCACGACGAGCCGCATGCTGAACGCCGTCGTCCCGAAGACGTCGAAGACGAGGCGGTTGACGTGGTGGTAGAACGGCCCGTGGATGATGGGTCGGTACTCGACGTTGCCCGTCTCGATGTACCGGAGCGTCCAGTAGGCGACCCGGGCCTCGTCCCAGTGGACGACGCGCCCGCCCAGGTCGTAGAGGCGGGTGATGAGAGCGACGAGGGCGAGGTCCGCGACGACGAGGTCGACCGGGTCGAGGCCGACCCGCTCGAGGAGCCGGGTGGCACGCGACCGCAGCGACGTCGCGTCGACTGTCGCCATTGTCGGGGGGAGCGGTGGATGCCTTAGAGTTCTTCTGGTTCCTTCGGTAGTTCTTTGAGGCGCGCTGGAAAGGTGCGAGTATGGTACGGCTCGGGCTGGTCGTCGCGCAGTTCGACAAGGAAGGGTCGATCATCGACCGAATGGCCGGTCACGCCCGCGAGGCCGCCGACCGACGCGGTGCCGAGGTCGTCGCGAGCGTCGAGGTACCCGGTTCCTACGACACGCCCCTGGCCGCCGACCGACTGGCGCGACGCGACGGCGTCGACGCCGTCGCTGTAGTCGGTGCCATCGTCACCGGCGACACCGACCACGACCGGGTCATCGCCGACGCCGCCGCCCGGGGGCTGACGGATGTGAGTCTCGACCGCGATACGCCGGTCACGTTCGGCGTCATCGGGCCCGGCATGAGCACGGCGGAAGCGAAAGCCCGCGTCGACTACGGCGCCCAGGCCGTCGAGAGCGCCGTCGACCTCGCCGAGGGCCTGCCCGAGGACTGACTGGAC
>JAZKRZ010000216.1:0-4184 GCA_036626395.1 Haloarculaceae archaeon | reverse complement strand
CGCCGGTGCTCGGTATCCTGCTGAACTCCCTGCTGACGGTGGTACTCGTCGTCTATCTCGTCCGGACCGACCCGCTCGCGCTCGGCCTGAGCGTGGGCTGGATCGCGCTTGGCGTGGTGGCGTACTTCGGACTCGTGCGGTCCGAAGCCGGGGGCGCCGACGAGACAGCCGTGGACGCCGGAGCACAGACCGGAGAAACGATAGTCGAGGGCGAAGACGATTAACCTAATCATGAGTCAGGACTTGGACGTCATCATCGCGGGCGGCGGGCGCGTCGGTTTTCAGACAGCCGAACTACTCGCCGAGCGCGGCCACGACGTGACGATCATCGAACGGGACGAAGACGTCTGTGACGACATCGCGGAGGCGTGGATCGCGACGGTCATCGAGGGCGACGCGACGAACCCCGACATCCTCGAACAGTCGGGTATCGAGGACGCCGACGTCATCGCCGCGTTGACGGGCGAGACGGGGCTCAATCTCGCCGTCTGTCTGGCCGGGCGGGAACTGGCGCCCGGGACCCGCACTGTCGCCCGGATCGAACGGGGGGGCGGCGAGGCCTACACCCGGTTCGTCGACGCCGTCCTCTACCCCGAGCGCGCCGGCGCGCGCGTCGCCGCGAACGAGGTCGTCGGCAGCGACGTTCAGACCCTGGCCGACGTGACCGGGACGCTCGATATCATGGAGATCCGCGTCGCCGAGGACGCCCCGGCCGCAGGGAAGGAACTCGCAGAGGTGCGGTTCCCGACGGGAACGCTCGTCATCTCCGACGAGGACGGACAGCGGGTCGCACGCCCCGACACGACGCTGACCGCCGGCAACCGCTACGTCGTCGCTATCGAACCGGACGTCGCCGACGAGGTCATGCGACTGCTGCGCGGGTGACGGTCGCTCAGGCGACCTGGTTCTCCAGGCCCTCGAACGACCCCGACTCCGCGGCGCGCTCCAGGTTGCCGACGAGGATGTCGGCGACCCGCTCCCAGTAGTGGGGCGTATATCCGGAGTTGTGGGGCGTGATGTAGGCGTTCCCGAGCGACCAGAGTTCGTGGTCTTCGGGGAGCGGTTCGGGGTCGGTCACGTCCAGCGCCGCTGCGTGGAGTTTGTTTCCCCGGAGCGCGTCGACGAGCGCGCCGGTTTCGACGATGGGGCCGCGACCGACGTTGACGAGGACGGCGTGGGGCGGGAGCCAGGAGAGTTCGTCGGCGCCGACCAACCCCTCGGTGGTCTCGGTCAGCGGGCAGGCGACGACGACGTAGTCGGTGCCCACGAGCGCCGATTCCAGGTCGTCGAAACCGTACACCTCGTCGGTCGGGCCGCCCTTCTCGGGCGTGTAGCGCACCCCGACGGTCTCCAGGTCGAACCCCGAGAGCCGTTCGACGACCGTCTGGCCGATGGCACCGAGTCCGACGACACAGACACGCGAGCCGTTCAGTTCGCCCATCGCCTGGAAGTGGCGCCACTCGCGGTCGGCCTGCCGTTCGAGGCCCTCGTCGAGCCGTCGGGTGATCATCAACAGCCACCCCAGTACGTGCTCGGCGATGTTCGGCCCGTGGACGCCCGAGGCGTTCGTGACCGCGACGCCGCGCTCGCGGAACGCCTCGAGGTCGAGGTGCCCCACGCCCGCCGACGAACAGGCGAACAGGTCGAGTTCCCGCGCGTCTTCGAGCAGGTCGGGTTCGAGGTGTCCGCCGACCGCCACCTCGGCGTCTCCGATCAGGTCGCGCTCCTCGCTGTCGCTGCGCGCGAGGCGGACGTCGTAGTCGTCGAGTCGCTCCCGCAGCGCCGTCGCGCACCGCTCGGACGGGATGCCGTGTGCCGTGTCGTTGAGAACGAGGATGTCTCCCATGTCCCCCCCGTCCGCCCACAGCCCAATAAGTGTGAGAGTGGCGGCGAGACGGACCGGCTGCTGTCGAGTTCGCCCCGCCCGTCGCCCTACTCGTGGCCCGCGACCGGTAGCGGCTCGTAGGGCTCTTCGAGGTAGGCGACGTCCGACTCGGAGAGGTCGACTTCGGTCGCCTCGACGGCCTCCTCGAGGTGTTCGACGCTCGTCGTCCCGACGATGGGCGCGTCGACCCACTCCTTGTCGAGGAGCCACGCCAGCGATATCTGCCCCATCGTGACGCCGTGGTCGGCCGCGAGTTGGGCGACGCGCTCGTTTATCCCCTCGCCGCCGCCCTGGAAGTAGGGCATCCCCTGGAGGTACTCGTCGGTCTCGCCCCGCGTCGTCGCCGCCAGTTCCTCGTGGGGACGGGCCGCCGCGCCGCGCGCCAGCGGCGACCACGGGATGACGCCGATACCCTCTCTGTCACAGAGCGGCAGCATCTCGCGTTCCTCCTCGCGATAGAGGACGTTGTAGTGGTTCTGCATCGTCGCGAACCGCTCCAGCCCCAGGCGGTCGCTGGTGTGCAGCGCCTCGGCGAACTGGTGAGCCCACATCGAGGAGGCACCCAGGTAGCGCACCTGTCCCCGGCGGACGGCGTCGTCGAGCGTCCGCATCGTGGTCTCGATGGGCGTGTCGTCGTCCCAGCGGTGGGTCTGGTAGAGGTCGACGGTGTCCATCCCCAGTCTGTCGAGGCTGTTCGCGAGTTCCTGCTCGATGGCCTTGCGCGAGAGCCCCTGTGCGTTGGGGTGGTCGGCCATCTCGCCGAAGACCTTCGTGGCGACGACCTGTTCGTCGCGGTCGTACTCGGCCAGTGCCGAACCGAGGATCTCCTCCGATTCGCCCGTCGAGTAGACGTTCGCGGTGTCGAAGAAGTTGATGCCCAGGTCGATGGCGCGGTCGATGAGGTCCTGGCTCTCCTCGGGGTCGAGCGTCCACTCGCGGCCGCCGCCGAAACTCATACAGCCCAGACAGATCTCGCTGACTTCCATCCCGGTCGTGCCGAGTGTGGTGTACTCCATACCCGCGTGTGTGACGGCCAGTGACTAAACACTCGGGCTCTCCCGGGCCGGTTGCCGGCTCTCCGTCGGCGGGGCCGGTCGACAGGGAGACCCCGCAGGGAAGCGATGGGACGTTCCCCCGCCACCGCTGTGAGAGGCGTCCGGTCACTCGCGCCAGTCGCACCGACGACGGATACGTTCCAGGTCCGATGTCCGGATACGACGGTTTCCCGTGCCCGACCTGGAACTGAAGCGCGTGACGGACTGAACGTCGGGCCGCTACCCGACTCAGATCCCTCTGGTGATGTCCGTATATACCCTGTTTCTATCGATGAGGAGCGTCGTGTCTTCGAAGACGAGTTCCCCGCCGCGGTTTTTCGGAATGCCCATCTTCAGCGCCAGGTTACCCTCGTTGTCGGTGCCCATCCGCAGGTTCCAGACTGCGTCGGCCATAGTGAGCGTCTCCTCACGGAACGGCGGTTTGTCCTCGTGGGACAGGCAGTGGAGCACCCCCAGTCCGTTCACGTCCCGCAGTTTCGACGCGACGGTGCGTAACAGTTCCTGATACGCGAGTCGACTCTCGCTGTCTTCCAGCGGGTTCGTCGGATCGACGATCAGGTTCTCCCCCACTCCGGTCGTCTGGACGATATCGTTGACCTCGTCGAGGATCCGCTCCTGTTCGCGGATCTCCGCCGAATAGATCTCGCTCTCGGTCAACGTGTGGAGCATTTCGCTTTTCTCTCTGACCTCGCCGACTTCCTCGATGTCGACGTCCATGTGGCCGTTGCCCAGACGCGTCAGTTCGGTCGTGATGTCGGATTTCGGCCGGAGTGTCGTGATGTACGTGGTCGGCCGCTGTTTCATCAACTCGTGGAGGACCCGCGAACTCGGCGCGTCCGGTGGCGCGACCAGCGCCACGAGCGTCCCGCGGGGGAAACCGCCGTCGAGTTTCCGGTCGAGCGCCTCGATGCCGGTCCGGAACTTACTCATCGTCGCTGCACTCCCCGGTAACTGGAGCGCTTCGCTGACGCGGTGTTGCCCCCCCCACGGGACCCTCTATCGGTTCGATTTGTTCGAGATGGGGTCTGACGGACCCCCGGCGCACCCACTTTCCACTTCCCATGGTCACGTGTCGGACCTTCACGATAATAAAATCCTAGACTCCTTTACGGGTTCGCTCGAGTGAGAACGGCCTGGTGGTCATCTCCTCGGGACAGGGAAAAATACTCGAACACGGTCTCGCTGTCGTCGCACAGACAACCCCGTAGCACCGGTAGTGCCGGTTCCTGATACTGTCGGACACA
>JAZKRZ010000215.1:0-4212 GCA_036626395.1 Haloarculaceae archaeon | reverse complement strand
CGCGAGCAGCGAGGTCCGACCGTGGGGAGGACCTCGGAGATACGAGCGGCGACGATGGAAGCCGCGAGCAGCGAGGTCCGACGACAGCAGTTATGTGGACGGGTGACAAACCGGTCGGTATGAACTTCGTTATCGTCGGCTTCGGCCGCGTGGGGATGCGCGTCTGCCGTATCCTCCAGAGCGAGGGACACGACCTCGTCGTCGTCGAGAACGACCCCGAGAAGGTCGAACGGGCGAGGGCCGAGGGGTTTCGCGTCGTCGAGGGCGACGGCTCCACCGAGTCGGTCCTGGAGGAGGCGGGGGTCGCAGACGCCGACGCCATCGCCGCGCTGACCGGCGACCTGAACACCAACTTCTCGGCGTGTATGCTCGGCAAACATCACGGTGTGCGGACGGTGTTGCGCATCGACGAGGACTACCGCCAGGAGATCTTCGAGAAGTACGCCGAGGACGTCGACGAGATCATCTACCCCGAGCGGGTCGGCGCCGCCGGCGCCAAGACCGCGCTCATGGGCGGTGATTTCAACGTCCTCGCAGACCTGGCCGAGGGGCTGTCGGTCGCGACGGTCGAGATCCCCGAGGGGTCGCCGGTCGTCGGCGAGCGCGTCGTCGGGGTCGAACTCCGGGGTGACGCCCGCATCTACGCCCACGGCCGCCACGACAAACCCATGAAGATCCCCCTCCCGCAGACGGCCATCGAGGCCGGCGACGAGGTGGCGTTGCTGGCGCCCCACGAGGACCTCCCCGCGATACGGGCTTTCCTCCGGGGCGAGGAAGCCACCGCCTGACCTCTCCGGGTTCGCGGGCTCCGTCCCGGAGGGGTGGCGTTCGGTCCGGTCCCTTTCTCTGCCGCTCGGGTGTCCTCGTTGGCTCCGCTCGCCGGCGACTCGCTTCACTCACACGGGGTCCGCGTTCGTCTTTCGCGTCGCCGGGACGTCGGATATTTCCCGCACGACGAGAGACGCTCCGTGTCTCCCGGACCACCACACTCGCCTCGCTCGCGGATGCCCAGTGCAGGTGACGGCGATAGCGGCCGAGCTCGCAGGCTTCGTTCACGTACTGGCCTTGCCCCGCCAGAGAGTCATACTGCGATCGAAACCGGGCTCGTCTGGTTTCGATCGCCCTCCCGGGCGGGTTTCTCGTCGGAACAAAGCGACTGGACCGGTGTTCGTGGACACGAACAGACGGGGGCTCGCGCTTCGAACGCGGTGTCTCTGGACTGGTGGTGTCGGCGTCGTCAGCGTCGGGGGACACCTGACCGTGTATCTGCTCGACGACGTTCTGTACCGGCTCTGTACTGACGGACAGAACGGTTGATAGAATTCGCCGTCGTCGTACTCCGGCGAATATCTACCAGGGCTTCTGTCCGCCAGTATCTCTCGGACTGACTGCCGGCCCCGCGACCGCGCCGCTACCGCGGGAGACCGCTGCCGGTTTCTTCGGTATCGCGTTAGCGGTCGGCGGTCTGGCAGTCCTCGCGTATGGTTCCGGCAGTCGATACGGACCGCTCAAAGTGGTGTGACTGTTGGTGGGTGAGCGACGCCGACACCGTCGCGTGGGACGGACGGTCGTCACCCCGAGACGGTGACCGTCACGCTCGTCGCGTCGCTCTCGGCGTAGCCGTACCGGACCGCCTTCGCCCGCACGGTCGTCTCGCCCTCGGGGAGGTCGATGGGGCCGGTGTAGAGGCGCCAGTCCGTCTCGCCCGCGTCCTCGCCGTCCCCGAGGGCGTACGCCACCGACGCTCCCTGCGTCGCGCAGTACAGCGACAGCGTGGCGGGGCCGTCGAACGCGACCGTTCCCGAGACGGGTTCGCGCTCGCGGTTGCCCGGGGCGTTGGGCACGAACACCGGTGTCGCGGTGACGGGCTGGTCGCCGCCCTCGTAGCGGGCGTGTACCATCTCCCTCTCGGCGACGTCCCCGACGTCGTCGACACGCTCGCGCCACTCGTCCAGCGCGGCCCGCAGTCGCTCCAGCGCGTCGGCGTGAGCGGGGTCCGCGGCGAGGTTCTCGGTCTCGTGGGGGTCGGCCGCCAGGTCGTACAGTTCTTCGGCCGGCCGGTCGGCGTCGAACCACTGTCGGGCGCCCTCCAGGTCGCCGCTGGCGGCCCGCTCCAGCAACTCCTGCATCGCCGGGTGGCGGTTCCGGTAGGGGATCCACTGGCGGTAGGGCCGGCCCGGGCGGTAGTGGCGGACGTATCGGTATCGTTCGCCCCGCACCGAGCGGACCATGTCGTACTCCTCGTCGTAGCGGTCCCGCGTCGAGACGACGTAGTCCCGCTCGGTCGCCTCTTTACCGTAGAAGGGCCGACCGTCCACGTAGGGTGGAACGTCCAGCCCGCACATCTCGAGCATCGTCGGCCCCAGGTCGTGCAGCGAGACGAGGCGGTCGTCGACGTCGCCGCCGTCGAATTCGCCCGGCCAGCGCACGATCAGGGGCACGTTCGTGCCCGAGTCGTAGGGCCAGCGCTTGCAACGGGGCAACCCCTCGCCGTGGTCGCTCCAGAGGGCGACGATGGTATCCTCGGCGTGGCCGTCCGCAGCGAGACGGTCCAGCAGGTCGCCGACCCACGCGTCCGCGGCCGCGAGGTTGTCGTAGTGGCGGGCGATACTCTCGCGAGTCGCGTCGGTATCGGGGAGGTACGGGGGGACTTCGACGGCGTCGGGGTCGGTCTCGGGGGGGTCGGGGGCGCCGCCGAACTGCTGGTCCGACCAGGGCGCGTCGGGGTCCCACATGCCGCTCTCGTGAGTGACGCCGTTGGTGAACATCGCGAAGAAGGGCTGTTCGCCGTCGCGGGCGTCGTTCCACCAGCCGGCGCCGTCACCGTGGCGGTCCCACATAGTGAACGGTTCGCCGAACTGGTAGTCGGTCTTCGCGTCGAGCGTGCAGAAGTAGCCCGCCCGCCGGAAGTACTCCGTAATGGCCGTGACGTAGTGGGGCGGAACGGCGTCGTAGGAGTCGGGCAGCCCCTCGCGGTCGTGGGTGTCGGTGCGCATGTGGTGGGTGCCGATGGCGTTCCCGTGACAGCCGGTCATCACGGCGGAACGACTCGGCGCACACACCGGCGCGGTACAGAAGGTGTTGGGGTAGCGCCGCCCCTCGCCAGCGAGAGCGTCGATGCGCGGCGTGCGTGCGACGTCGTCGCCGCTGTAGCCGAACCGGGGGGAGACGTCCTCCATCGCGATCCAGACGACGTTCGGGGTGGCCATGGGCGCGAGTCGACCACCATCGGTATAATTCGTCGGGTGGCGGGGACCGGTGCCGGTTCGGGGCCGTCCGGTCACGGGTCGGTGTCATTTCCGGCGCCGTCACCTGGTCCGCAGCGGTCCCGACTTCCCGGGGTGGCGTTCTCGGCAGCGAGAATGGGGCCGCCAGGTATTTTTGGGACTCCTGTGACCTTCCGAGTAGAGGAGAGACTACGACCGGCGACTCGGACCGCACTGGCGCACCTGGGCGGTAGTATCGGCGTCGGGCGCAACCCTCATATACGAGTACTGGGGACGGATCAGTGAGACGGCCGAGAGGACACATGGACCAGAAATCGGACGACATCGACGACACCATCACGCGACGGGCGTTGAGCGACTCGGCGTACGACCGCATCAGGATCGAGCGGTTCACTCACTTCAGGCAGTCGATCCCACGGAAACTGGCTATCGTGGGGGTCCTGCTCGGGTCGCTGACGCTCGCGCTCCCGCTGTACAGCCTCTATCCAGTGGACGCCGCGGCGTACGTGTCGAGTATCGACCCCGCGGTCGCGTCGCCGACCGTGGTCCTGCTGGGGGTCGCTGGCGTCGGTATCGAGTTCGGGACGGCGGTACTCCTCGTCGGTGCCGGTCTCTATCGCGCTCGCAACGAACCGCTGACCGAGAGCCAGGCGGTCAGCGTGTTCAACGTCGAGAACTTCGCTACCTACGTCGGCTTCGGGACAGGCGGCTTCGTCGTCGCCGTGACGCTCGTCCTGTTCACGCTCGGCCTCGGCGGCGAGGAGTCGCTGGCGTGGTACACGCAGACGATGGCGAGCAACCCCTTCCGGCCGACCGGGCTCGGTTTCACCGTGACGCACTTCACGACGGTGGCGCTGGCCGGTGCGCTCGCCATCGCCCTCGCGCGCGAGTACGTCGCGACGCGACTCCCCCGATAGAGTCGCTATCATCCGGACCGTTGTACCCATTTTCGGCGATGCCGCCGACGTATGGGCGAGTCACGGCC
>JAZKRZ010000214.1:0-4235 GCA_036626395.1 Haloarculaceae archaeon | reverse complement strand
TGTCCGCTCGACCTCCGCCTGAAGACGGAGGTATGCGCTCGTATCTCTATCAACTCCACGTCGCGCCCATCGTACGGGAGTGCTGATACTGTCGGACACAAGTACGTGAACACGCTCGTCGGGAACACGCCAGCGAAACGCCCGTTCCCGGTCGAACGAGCCACCGACGGTGGCCTCACGTGTGTCCGACAGTATGAGCGTGCTGGCGGCGATGGGCCTCAACGGATCGTTTCTCCCGTAGTTGCGTCCGGTCAGCGTCAGTCACAGTCGAGTTCGCAGTCGTAGTCCCGGCTGTACACCCAGTGCCCGTCGGCCGTGCCGGTGGTGAACTCCGCGTATTCGAGCGAGAGGCGCGGGTCCTCCTCACGGTCGAGCGTCTCGACGAACTGCCAGGCCCCGTCCGGTTCGGGGACGGTCGCGCGGTACTCCCAGACGCGTACGTGCGCGTCGGTGACCTGGATCCCGTAACTCTCTGGGATCGCGTCCTCGCGAGGTGGTGCCGTGGCCGGTACGTCGGTGCTGGCCATGTCACTCCGGACGGACGACCGTGGTATATGCTCGATTGAGACGGGCGTGACCCGGTAACGGGGAAGTGATGCGGACCGTTGTAATTCGTTACCGCCGTCGCGAACCACGGTGAACGCATCGGGCCGTGACTCGCCCATACGTCGACGGTATCGCCGAAAATGGCTACAACGGTCCGTATGAGGCCGTCTCCGGGGTTGTCGTCGGTCTCCGCGGTCGTCCACGCCGCTCGCTCACTCCGGGACGTCCACGCCCCGCTCGGCCAGCAGGTCGACGAACCCGTCCTCGTCTATCGTCCCGACGCCGTGTTCTGTGGCGTCGTCGCGCTTGCGCTGACCGGGATTCTCGCCGACGACGAGGTAGTCGGTGTTGCCCGAGACGCTCGACGTCGCCGACCCGCCGGCGCGCTCGACCAGCTCCTGTGCCTCGCTTCTCGTCAGGCGGTCGAGCGACCCGGTGAAGACGAACGTGAGCCCCGCCAGCGCGTCGCCGCCGGTCGACTCGACGGGCTGTGGGTCGACGTGCGCCAGGAGGCGGTCGAGCACGTCGCGGTTGGCCGCGCTCTCGAAGAACTCCCGGACCTCGCGGGCGACGGTCGGGCCGACGTCCGGGACCTGCTGTAAGTCGTCCTCGTCGGCCCCGCGAACGGCCTCGAACGTGCCGAAGTGGCGGGCCAGCGACCGCGCGACGGTGCCGCCCACCTCGGGGATCCCCAGCGCCGCGAGGAAATCCGAAAGCGGCGGTTCCCGGGCGGCGTCGACCTCGGCCAGCAGGTTCTCGGCGCTCTTCTCGCCCCACCCCTCCAGGTCCGTGAGCGCCTCGCGGTCGAGCTCGTAGAGGTCGGCCACGTCCGAGACGAGCCCGGCGTCCAGGAGCTGCTGAACCGACTTCTCGCCCAGCCCCTCGATGTCCAGGCCCGCCCGGGAGGCGTAGTGTTCGACCGAGCGCTCGCGCTGGGCGCGACAGCCCAGGCCGCCGGTACAGAAGGCCATCGGGCCGTCGCGCTCGACGGGGCTCCCGCAGACGGGGCAGGTCTCCGGGAACGCGAAGTGACCGTCGTCGGCGCCGTCGAGGACCTCCGCGACCTCGGGGATGACGTCGCCGGCCCGGCGGACGCGCACCTCGTCGCCCACGTCGACGCCCAGCCGTTCGACCTCGGCGGGGTTGTGCAGCGAGGCCCGCGAGACCGTCACCCCGCCCACCTCGACGGGGTCCATGAGCGCGACGGGGGTGAGTCGGCCCGTCCGGCCGACCTGTACCACGACGTCCCGGACGGTGGTGCGCTCGGTGCGGGCGGGGAACTTGTAGGCGAAGGCCCAGCGCGGGTGCCGCGACGTGTGCCCCAGCGCCTCGCAGGCCGCGAAGTCGTCGACCGAGATGACGACGCCGTCGATCTCGTAGTCCAGGCCGTCGCGCTCTTCGAGGCGGGCGTCGCGGTAGTCGATGGCGGCCTCGACGTCCTCGACGGTGGTCGCCAGGTCACACACCCGCAGGCCCCACTCGGGCAGGGTCTCGTGCATCTCCCAGCGGGTGTCGAAGTCGGCCCCGTCGAGGACGTCGAAGAAGAACACCGAGAGGGGGCGCCCGGCCGTCACCGACGGGTCGAGTTGCCGGAGCGTGCCCGCGGCGGCGTTGCGCGGGTTAGCGAAGGGCTCCTCGCCCGCTTCGATGAGTTCGCGGTTGTGCGCCTGGAAGGCGGGTTTCGGCATGTACACCTCGCCGCGCACCGCCAGGAAGTCGGGGTGGGCACCCCGCAACCGCTGGGGGACGCTCGGGACGGTCCGGACGTTGGCGGTGACGTCCTCGCCCACCACGCCGTCGCCCCTGGTCGCCGCCCGCTCGAAGACGCCGTCCTCGTAGACGACTTCGACCGAGAGGCCGTCGAACTTCGGTTCGCAGTAGTAGCGCAGGTCGCCCTCCCAGTCGGCGGATGCGAGCCCGTCGCGCACCCGGCGGTCGAACTCCCGGACTTCTTGGGGGTCGCCGCCCTGGTCGATCGAGCGCATCGGCGCGACGTGTTCGACCTCGGGGAGTTCGTCGCGGGGCGGCCCACCCACGCGCCGGGTGGGGCTGTCCTCCGTCTGGAGGTCGAACGCCTCCTCTAACTCGCGCAGGCGCGAAAAGAGCGCGTCGTAGGCCCGGTCGCCGATCACCGGGTCGTTCTCGACGTAGTAGCGGTAGTCGTGGTACCGGACCGCCTCCCGCAACTGTTCGGCCTGCTCGCGGGCTCGCGCTTTCGAGAGCTGCTCGACGGGGTCGAAGTCGGTCGGCGGGTCGGCGACGTAGGGGCTGTCGTCCGGTTCGGCCGCCTCGGTCGTCATGTCCGGGTCTGGCGGTGCCACCCCCTTTGCTGGTTCGGTGCGAGGCCGAGGGACCGTGTGTAATGGCGCTCGTGCACGGCGTGACACTGCTCGACGCGCCGCTCAGAGGTCGGCGACGTCCTCGATGGCGTCGGTGAGTTCCATGACTGACTCGACGGTGTGTTCGCCCATGTGACCGATGCGGAACGACGCCTCGGAGATGTCGCCGTAGCCGCTGGAGAAGACCATGTCGTACTCCTCGGAGACGGCCTCGACGGTCGCGGCGACGTCGATGCCCCGGGTGTTCTCGACGCAGGTGACAGTTTGGGACTCGTAGCCGTCCTCGGGATAGAGGTCGAAGTGCTCGCGGGCCCACTCGCGGGTGTACTCGGCCATCTCGCGGTGGCGTTCGTCGCGGGCGCGGTGGCCCTCCTCGAGCATGTGTTTCATCTGCTCGCGGTAGGCCAGCATGAGCGGGATCGCCGGCGTCGAGTGGGTCTGGCCCTTGCGGTCGTAGTAGTCGAGACACCGCTGGAAGCCGCCGTACCACGACGCCGAGTCCTTCGCGAGTTCGCGCTCGTAGGCGGCGTCGCTGACCGTACAGACGGCGAGTCCCGGCGGCATCGCGAAGGCCTTCTGGGTCGAGGTGAAGACGCAGTCGATGTTGTGGCCCTCGATATCGATGAAATCGCCCCCGAGACAGGAGATCGCGTCGACGACGAAGTACGTGTCGG
The DNA here is from genome assembly GCA_036626395.1 of Haloarculaceae archaeon. Taxonomy (GTDB): domain Archaea; phylum Halobacteriota; class Halobacteria; order Halobacteriales; family Haloarculaceae; genus QS-5-68-33. The sequence continues at coordinate 676 of JAZKRZ010000214.1, read as the reverse complement.
GGTAGTCACCCAGCAGGTCGCCGACCTCCTCGACGGGGTTGCGCACGCCGGTGGAGGTCTCGTTCATGACCATCCCGACGGCGTCGTAGTCGCCGGACTCGAGCGCGTCGCGGACGTCCCCGGGTTTGACCGCCTCGCCCCACTCGTACTCGATGCGGTCGACGCTCTTGCCCAGGCGCTCGGCGACGTTGGCCTGGCGCTCGCTGAACGCCCCCGAGGTGGGCACGAGCATCCGCTCGTCGACGAGGTTGAGCGTCGTCGCCTCCCAGAACTCCGTCCCCGAGGCCGTGAGGACGATGACGTCCTGGTCGGTGTCGAGGAACTCCCTGGTGTCCTCGACGATGGTCGTGTAGAGGTCCGTCATGCGGTCCATGCGGTGGCCGAACATCGGCTCGGCCATCGCCTCGATGACGTCGTCGCGCACGTCCGTCGGACCCGGGAGATACAGCGTCTTGTCGGGATAATCGCCCGTATATTCGCGTTTTTCGGTCACGGATACCACCTCTGGCAGGGGAACCTGCGCCCCGCGAGTGTATGGGAGTTTTGATGCCGCTCTGTCCTGTCGGACCCAGTCGACACTGCCGACACAGCTCGACCACGTCCCGTCGGCGTCCGTGACCTGCGCGGTGTCGCCGCCGGCTGTCCCCGCCGCGTCGACAGGTCGCGGTGGCGTTCG
>JAZKRZ010000213.1:0-4279 GCA_036626395.1 Haloarculaceae archaeon | reverse complement strand
TACGATCTCGACGTGGTCTACGAGTCACAGGAGGGCGACTCCTCCTCGACACTCGCCGAGGACGGCGGCCCCGACGCGTAACTGAGCGGGTCCCATTCCCCCCATTCACTTATTTTTTCACGCCGGATAGCGACGCGACCCGTCGCGGTGCGGTCCCGATGGCCAACGCCTTTATTTTCGCCGGCCACCGTTCTCGGGTGATGGACAGGTCCGGGGTGTTCGTGGCCGCCGTCGTCGCCGTCATCGTGACGGTCGCCGTCGTCTCGGGGCCCGCGGTCGGACTGGTCGACCTGACGACGCGGCCACTGGAGGGTGTCGGACAGGGCTCGGCGACGGTCGACGACGTCGAGGCGCCCGAGACCGCGCGGTTCGACCGTGGACTCGCCGCGGATTCGTACGTGCTGAAGGTGCCCGACGCGCGGGTCCACGTCGCGGCCATCGAGGGCCGGCCGCTCGTCAGCTACGAGCTCTCGATACCCGCGATGGGGTACTCGCGGACCACGACGCACTTCCTGCGCGCCGACGACACCGGCTGGGTCGCCCTGTCGATGCAGTCGAACACGTTTCCGCCGGGGCGCATCGACCAGTCGAGCTACGAGGGCGAACTCTCGCTGGTGCTCCGGGTCGACGACACCGAACGGGAACTGTATCGCGGCCCCGTCACCGTCGAGGTGACCGAATGACGGACGACGGCGACGAGCGACCCTTCGGGGACGGCGGCGTCGAGACGACGCCGGGTGACGGAGAGGGCGCGACTGGGGGCGTGGCGTCCGCGGGGCGGGGCCGCCTCGCGGCGGCGCGGGCGCTCGCACTGCGGGTCTGTGTCGGCGACCGGCTCGGTCTCGTCGTCTTCCTGGGGACGCTCGCGTTCGTCGCGTCGTACTGGCGGGTCGGGGTCTTCATCAACGACAACTACACGCTGGCGAACGCGCTCGTGAGTCTCGCCGACGGCCACCTCTGGGTCGGCGACGCGGTCTTCGGTCCGGGGCTGGAGACACCGGGGATGAACGCCTTCGAGGGCCGATACTACGGCCGCAACTACGGCCAGCTCGCGTTCGCACTCCCCTTTCTCTGGGCGCTTCAGGCGCTCGGAGCGGTCGTCGACCCCGGACTGGTCTTCCCGGCGTGCTGGAGCCTGCTCGCCGTCGCGCTCGGTCGGGAGGCAGGAGGGGTGTTCGACAGACGGTCCCTCGGTGCGAGCGTCGGTGCGGGCGTCGGACTGGCGGCGTTCGGAGTGAACGTCGCCGTCGCTCGGCCGCTCTCGCCGGACCTGTTCCCCGTCGCCGCACTCCAGGTGAGTTCGATGGTGGCGGCCGGTCTCGCCGCGACCACCCTCTACCGACTCGTGGCCCGGATGCACGGCCGAGCGGTGGGGGTGGCCGCCGCCGCGCTGACCGCGCTCGCCACGCCCATCGGGTTCTGGGCGTCGATGCCCAAGCGACACGTCCTCACGGTCGCGCTGGTCCTCGGAACCGGGTACGCGCTCTACAGGAGTCGGGAAGACCGGTCGACCGCGGCGCTCGTTTCCCCGCTCGGGTTTCGCGCCACGGCCTACGCGCTGGTCGGACTGCTGACCTGGGTCCACGGCGGGGAGGCCTTCGCTGTCTTCCTCGCGCTGGTCGTCGTCGACGTGCCGACGGCGCGGTCGAACGACGTCCGGTCGCTGGCTGTCGTCGGTGTCGTCTTCTCACTCTCGATGGTGCCGTTTCTCGCGACGAACGCACTCGTATCGGGCGATCCGTTGCGGCCGCCGCGGATGCTCCGGTCGTTCGGGAGGGTCACGGATACGCTCGGTGGCGGTTCGGGTGGCGGGTCGGCAGGTGGGGCTTCGGCCGGTGGCGGTTCGGCTGGTCTCCTGGTGACTGTCCTCCGACTCCTCCCGCCGCCGGTCGCCGGCGCGGTATCGCTCGCGTTCGACCGCCTCGATATCCTCTTCGGGCAGTTCGTCAGGGGCAGTCGAGTGCTCGTCGCCGACCCGGGGAGGCTCGTTTCCGTGTTCATCCGGGGCGGCGACATCCAGGGGGTCAGTGAACGGAACTTCCACCGGACGATCTATCTGACAGTGACGGAGGCGTCCCCGGTCGTCGCCGGGGCCGTGGCCGTCGGCGCTGTCGGGGTCGCTCGAGGCTGGGGACCGGTCCGGGAGTCACTGGACGCGGGGTCGATACCGGCCAGAACCCGGATCCGGTCCGGACTTGTGGGTTCGAACCCGTCGCCTGCGGCGAGTACCGACGCGTTTTTCCTCGCCGTCGGGGTGGCCTTCCTGTTGCTGTACGTTTCGATTTTACCGGTCCACGCCCAGTTGACGGTCCGCTACCTGCTCCCCGTGTATCCGCTCGCCGTCTACGCGATGGCTCGACTGCCGTCACTCAGGCGCGCCCTCGCGGGACACTGGCGTGCGGGGCTGTGGACCTGGGCTCTGGGTGTGTTCGTCGGCGGCCAGGCGTTCGTCGCCGTCGTCGCGGTCCGGTCGCTCAGTGGGGGCGAGGCCGTGCAGGTCCACGCCCTGGTCGGCCTCGCTGTCGCGACTGCCTTCGCCGCCCTCGCCGTCGCGACTGTCTTCTCCGAGCGGTTCGACCGCGCGACTGCCGTCGCGGGCGGGCTGGCGGCCGCGCTCGGGACCGACTTCCTCCTGCTGTCGGGGCTGGCTTACTTCCAGTACGGGCAGTACGCGCTGCCCGCGGCCGGGTGGGTCGCGGACCTGCTGGCGACCGCGTGACACGGGGCGGAGTCCCGACCCCGGTCGAACCCAGAGACTCTTTGGGGCAGGCTGTCCATCCCCCCGGTATGGACCGTCTCAAGGAGTCGTTGCTCGACGCACCGATCGTCGAGAGGGAGGGCTATCACTACTTCGTCCACCCGATCAGCGACGGCGTCCCGATGCTCCGGCCGGAGTTGCTCCGGGAGATCGTCATCAAGATCATCCGCAAGGCCGAACTCGACGACGTCGACAAGATCGTCACGCCCGCGGCCATGGGGATCCACATCTCGACCGCGGTGTCGCTGATGACCGACATCCCGCTGGTCGTCGTCCGCAAACGCTCCTACGGGCTCGACGGGGAGGTCGCACTCTCCCAGGTCACGGGCTACTCGGAGAGCGAGATGTACGTCAACGACGTCTACGAGGGCGACCGGGTTCTCCTGCTCGACGACGTGCTCTCGACCGGCGGCACGCTCTCGGGGATCACCGGCGCGCTCGAGGAGATCGGCGCCGAGATCTGCGACATCGTCTGCGTCATCAAGAAGGAGGACGGCCCGAACAAACTCGCCGCGGACGGCTACGAGGCGAAGACGCTCATCAACGTGACCGTCGAGGACGGCGAGGTCGTGGTCGTCGACGAACAGGGCGACGGCTGAGTGCTGGTCCCCTCGGGCGCGAACGCCCGCTTCGAGCGGCGTTTCCGGGCGGAGTCGCCACGTCGCGGCTCGAAACCGGAACGACCCCCCCGATATCGGGGGGATTGAAGCGGTCCCGAACCGGTTCGGGGTCAGGGTTAGTGACGAGTTGGGCGGATCACGGGGCATGGGAGCGGACAGAACCGAACCGGCAGCGGAACCGTGGCCCCAGCAACTCCTGGAGAGCCCGTGGCTGCTCGCGGGAGCGGCCCTACTCTTTTTCACGCTCTCGTACGTGGTCTGGGGTCTGATCGACCTGCTGTCTATCGCCTCGGGGTGAGACGATGGACTCGCCGATAGATTCCCCCGAGGGGGACTGGTGGTCGGAGAAGGTGAACCGTCGCGAGACTATCTGGCTCGGGCTCTCCGGGGTCTGGGCCATGACGCTGTTCGGCTGGATGGCCGGCTGGACCCAGTTCGGCGAACAGAACCAGGTCGGCGAGACTCTGGACGTTCCGCCGGAGCGCTACCGGCAGAAGGTGACCGCGTTCGAGGACGCGGCAACCGACACCGAGCGGGGTCTGGTCCCGCCGGCGGACGACGTCTACGTCGGCGCGATGCGCTATGCCTTCGACGGACTGCCCGCCGTCCTCGAGGCCGGCACCGAGTACACGTTCCACCTGGGGACCTACGACGTCCAGCACGGCTTCTCGGTCCGCCAGGAGGACACCCTCAGCAAACAGCTCTCCCTGCAGATGCTGCCCGGCTACGAGTGGCTCATGCCCATGCAGTTCGACGAGACGGGGACGTATCACGTCGTCTGCAACGAGTTCTGTGGGACCGGCCACCGGACGATGCACGCCACCTTCGAGGTAGTCGAGGACGTCTCGGCCGTCGCCAGCGGTGCCGCGAGCGGCGCGGTCGACGGAGGCGACGGGTCCGG
>JAZKRZ010000212.1:0-4279 GCA_036626395.1 Haloarculaceae archaeon | reverse complement strand
CCCGTCGACGAGGACGCGGTCGACGCCGCGCCGGCCGCCCACGACCCCGAGGGCGAGCAGACGCCGATGATGCTGACGACGGACGTCGCCCTCAAGAAAGACCCCGACTACCGGGAGGTCATCGAGGAGTTCCAGAGCAACCCGATGGCGTTCCTGGACGCCTTCGCGAAGGCGTGGTACAAGCTGATCCACCGCGACATGGGTCCGCCCGAGCGGTTCCTCGGTCCCGAAGTGCCCGACGAGACGATGATATGGCAGGACCCGCTTCCGGACCGGGACTTCGCATCCATCGACGAGGAGGCAACGGAGCGCCTCAAAGACGAGATCCTCGACTCGGAGCTGTCCCGGTCGCAGCTGGTCAAGACCGCCTGGGCGTCGGCCTCGACCTACCGCGACAGCGACAAGCGCGGCGGCGCCAACGGCGCCCGGATACGGCTGGAACCCCAGCGGAGCTGGGAGGTCAACGAGCCCGAAGAACTGGAGACGGTCCTGGAGACCTACGAGGAGATACAGGCCGAGTTCAACGACGCCCGGTCGGACGCGGTGCGCGTCTCGCTCGCGGATCTCATCGTCCTGGGCGGGAACGCGGCCATCGAGCAGGCGGCGACCGACGCCGGGCACGACGTGACGGTGCCCTTCGAGCCCGGGCGGGTCGACGCCGAGGCCGAGTGGACCGACGAGGAGTCCTTCGAGGCGCTCAAGCCCGAGACCGACGGCTTCCGCAACTACCTCGGGGGCGAGTTCGACCGCAAGCCCGAGGAACTGCTGGTCGACAAGGCCGACCTGCTGGACCTGACGCCCGCGGAGATGACGGCGCTCGTCGGCGGGATACGCACGCTCGGTGCGACCTACCGGGACACGGACCTGGGCGTGCTCACCGACGAGCCGGGCGTGCTGGACAACGACTTCTTCGTGAACCTGCTCGACATGGGATACGAGTGGGAGGAGTCGGACACCGCGGGTGTCTACGAGGGGTACGACCGGGACACGGGCGAGGTCGCGTGGGAAGGCACCCGTTTCGACCTCGTTTTCGGGTCCCACGACCGGCTCCGGGCGCTCTCTGAGGTCTACGCCGCCGAGGACGGCGAGGCGCAGTTCGTCGACGATTTCGTCGACGCCTGGAGCAAGGTGATGCAGCTCGACCGCTTCGACCTGGAGTAGCGACCGGGCCGCGTTTTTTCGCGTTTGCCGCCGGAACGGTGGGTCGACGTGCAGGGGCGGCTATCGACCGGTGTCGGCGACCGAAAGGCAGCGACGGTGAGGAAGACTGGCGACAGCGACCCGCGAGCGGTACGTGGGGCCGGCGGCGCCGGTCAGGCGTCCGGTTCGGGGTCGAAGATCTCCGGTTTCTCCTCGCCCTCGGCGGCGATGACGCCCAGGAAACCCTTGCGGGCGACCCGCGAGAGGGCGTGGTCGACCAGTTTGACGCCGCCGGGCACCGGGAAGTGCATCGTCGTGACAACACAGCTCCCGGGCTTGACCGGCGTCGTCTGGACGTTCCGGTGGGGGTCCGAGGAGAGGCTCCCCTGCGGGTAGACCTCGTCCCAGACGTTGCCGATGGCGTGGAAGCTGCTGTCGTAGTTCGGACCGCCGACACAGAAGTACACCCGGGCGGTGTCACCCGTCTCGACGGACATCGCGCCGTGTTTGTCGGGAGTGAGGGCGTACTTCTCGCCGTTCATCAGCACGTAGGTGGGCTCCTCGCGGGCCTGGGCGCCGAAGTCGTACTTGTGGTGGCCTGCCTGGCCCGTGTCGCCGTCCGTGTAGACCTCGTGCTGACCGACGTAGAACTCGTGGTCGACCTCGGGCAGGCCGTCCTCCGGTTCGACGAGGATGGAGCCGAACATCCCCGCGGAGATGTGGTAGTCGAGGTTCGGGACGGCGCAGTGGTAGATGTGGAAGCCGGGGTACCGGACCTGAAAGCGCAGGCGCGCCTCCTCGCCGGGGGCGACGTTCGTCGCCGACGCGCCGCCGCCGGGTCCGTAACAGGCGTGGAAGTCCACGTTGTGGGCCATCGCGTTGCTCTCGGCGTTCTTGAGGGTGAGGTCGATCGTATCGCCCACGCGGGCACGGACCATGGGCCCCGGGATCTGCCCGTCGAAGGTCATGTAATCGAAGGTGACGCCGTCCTCGATCTCGGCGGTCACCTCCTGGGTCGTCATCTCCAGTTCGATCGTCTCGGGCTCGTCGCGGTTGATGGGATCCGGGATGTCCGTCGGGTCCGCGGCGACGCGGTCGACGTCGGTGGACTTCGCCGAGTCGAGGGACTGCTGGGTGGTCGCCGCCTGGGACTGGGTGTCGACTTCGGTGACCGTCACCCGGTCCTCGGGGACCGCAGTCTGACAGCCCGCCGCCGCGACTGCGCTGGCCGCCGCGCCGCTTTTGAGCAGGTTCCGCCGGGTAGTGGACGTGTCTTCGCTCATCACACGTTCACGTCGGCACGCCACCCCCATATACCGGCAACCGTGTTTTCGCTCTCCGGGGCACCCGCCGAACGGATTCGCGACAGCTTTTATATACCCTCGATATAGCGGATTCTCGACTTTCAGGAACGCTCGACACTGATTATGGGGAATACGACGAACTGTTCTCGTATGTCATCGGACGACCAGATCGACGCAGGACGGCGCACGGTGCTCCGGACGATAGCCGCCGGCGCGACCGCCGGTGCGCTCGCGACCACGGCGTCCCCGGCAGCGGCACAGTCGAACGACCTCTCCGAGTGGTTCGCTAACACCGACAACGCCACCGGGGTGACCGACCGGACGGGACAAAGCGAGGTGACCGTCGAGGTCGGGACGGACGGCAACGGTGCCGGGTTCGGCTTCGGGCCGGCAGTCGTGCGCGTCGACCCCGGGACGACCGTCACCTGGGAGTGGACCGGAAAGGGTGGCCAGCACAACGTCGCCGCCGGGGACGGCTCCTTCGAGAGCTCGCTACAGGAGCAGGGCACCTTCCAGCACACCTTCGAGAGCGCAGGCGTCACGCGCTACGCGTGTACGCCCCACGAGGCGCTGGGGATGAAAGGCGCAATCGTGGTCGGCGACGCCGACGTCAGGCTCGGCGGGGCGAGCGCGAGTGCGGCCGCGACCGGGACCCCGGGCGAGAGTGAGACCGACGGCGCCAGCGGCGGTGAGTCGGCCGGTACCGGCACTGGCGAGTTCGACTACGGCGAGTGGTTCGAGAACGTGAGCAACTTCGACGGCACGGTCGACGCCACCGGCCAGGAGGAAGTCCGCATCGCGGTCGGCGCTCAGGGCAACGACGGCGCGTTCGCGTTCTCGCCGGCCGCGGTGCACGTCGACCCCGGTACCCGGGTCGTCTGGGAGTGGACCGGCGAGGGCGGCCAGCACGACGTCGCCGCCGAGGACGATTCCTTCGGGAGCGCTCTCAAGAGCGAGGCGGGCGCGACCTACGGTATCGAAATATCCGGTAGCGGCACCGTCGAGTACGCCTGTACGCCCCACGAGGCCATCGGGATGAAGGGAGCTATCGTCGTCGGTGACCCGGTTCAGAGCGGTGGTATCGACTGGCTGAAGACCGGACTCGTCGGACTGGCGGGCGCCATCGTCGCCACGCCGTTCGTCGCGAGCCAGGTCGCCGCCGAACGCCGCGAGGACGACGACGGCCAGTCCGGACCGCCGACCCGGCCCGGATAGTCGCCTCGTCCCGGCCGGGGGTTCCGCACCGACTGATACCGTCGGACACAAGTGACTGAACGAGCACGTGGCCCCAAGGCGGAGAACGAACTCTGCCCCGGTGTCCAATCGACGACCCGGTTAACGGACTTGTGTCCGTCAGTATGAGCAGGGACGCCGACTCGATACGAACGGGGTCGACGGCCCCGGGGCGGGGACTCCGTGCCACGGCAACTATTCGCAAATTGTGTTTATCGATCTATCAGTTTCGCCGAAATAACTATGAGGTGTGCGAACTCTCACCAGAGTATGTCGAAGTCCGACATTACCAGACGGGAGGTACTGAACAGTATCGGCGCAGTCGGCGTCGGCACGCTCGTCGCCGAGAGGGCGAGCGGTGCCGCGACCGACCGCCACATCGTCGGGACGACTCAGGGGGCGGCCGACGTCGCGAAACGCAAGGCCGACTCGGTCCACCGCGTCCTCGATTTCGACGATATCGGGCAGGCGGTCGCCGGGCAGTTCTCGGAGAACGCGCTGGAGGGCCTGGAGAAAAACCCGAACGTCCGATACACCGAGACAGACGGCCAGATGCACGCGGTCGCACAGACGCTGCCCTGGGGAATCGACCGCGTCGACGC
>JAZKRZ010000211.1:0-4359 GCA_036626395.1 Haloarculaceae archaeon | reverse complement strand
ATCGACGCCGGGAGCGTGCCGGTCAGACCTCTTCGCGGAGGCTGGCGAGTTCGTTTTCGACCTCTTCGTCTTCGACCGCCTCGTCGTCGTCCGGGTCGTCCTCGACGTCGCGGCGGGGACCGGGCCCGGCCGCTGTCGGGGTTTCGCCCGGTCGGTCGACGAGGAAGAGCCAGGTGATCCCGCCGGCGACGAGCGCCACCAGCGCGTAGACGGGGATGTTCGCGACCGGCCCGTACAGGGTTCGCAGCGTCGGCAGTGCGAGATAGAGAAAAACCGTGCCCGCGACGACGACGCTGTAGCCGAACGCTCGCAGGCGACCCATCACTGGCGTGTCTTGGGTGCGGTCCGTCTTAACGGCTTCCCAGGGACCCCGTTCGGCCGGACCGCGGGTCGTCTCGTCGACTGTGCGTGCCGGCCGTCACTCGCCCCGCACGACGCTGAGGCTGACGACGCCTGACAGGCGGACCTCGTCGCCCGGGCCGACTCGCCGGCGTTCCCCTCTTTCCAGCCGGGTGCCGTTGACCCGCGTCGTCTCGTCACCGAGGTTTTCGAGGACGAACCGACCGTCCTCGCGCACGAACCGGAGGTGTTCCGGGTGGATCCAGAGCACCTCGTCGCGGTCGCCGCCGGTCTCGCGCACCAGCTCGCGCACCTCCCGACCGACCGTGTCGCCGTCGCCGACGCGGAGTTCTCGACCGCGCGCACGCAAGCCCAGCGTCGCGGGCGCGCCGCCGGCGCCGTCGGGCGCCAGGGTGTCGGTCCCGGTCGCGGGTGGCCCGGCCCGGCCGTCCGACCCCCGACCGGGACCGACACGGGGCGTCGGCCGCCCGGTCTGTGCCAGCCGCTCGGTCAGGAACGTCACCGCCGGGAACGTCACAAACGTCGCGAACAGCGCGAACCCGATGACGAGCACGAGCGTCTTCCCGAAGTTGCGCACGACGGGAAACCGCGAGACCAGCAGGACGCCAAAGCCGGCGATCGTCGTGAGCCCGGAGCCAAAGACCGGGCGCGAGAGCCGCCGGAGTGCGGTGCGCATCGCGGCCCGCTCGTCGAGGTCCCGCGTCGCGAGCAGTTCCCGGTAGCGCTCGTGGACGTGGAGCCCGTAGTCGATGCCGATCCCGAGCGCGATAGACGAGATCGAGACGGTCCCCGGGTTCCACGGGATGTCCAGGAGGAACATCGCCCCGAGCATCAGGAGGGCGGTCGTCGCAGGGACACTCACGACCAGCACGAGCGGGTCCCGGACCGACCGGAAGGCGACGACCAGGACCACGAACGCGACGACGAAACTCGTCACCGTCATCCGGACGTAGCCGTCGGTGACGTTCTCGATGATGACCCGGTTGACGACCGGTTTCCCGGTGACCGCGACGTCGCTCCCGGGGGCCGTCTCCGCCGCGGCCGCCTCGATGTGGTCGATCAGCGTCCGGACCGCCGTGCCCCGGACGTCCGTGACGTGGAGGGTGAGCAACAGCTCCCCCGGCCGCCGCGAGGGTGCGGTGACCGTCGCGAGCGGGCGCTGTGACTGTCTGGCCACCAGTCTCCGCACCTGCTCGGTGCTCTCGAGTCGCTCGCCGCCCGACCGGGCGGTGACGGCGCTGACCGGGCCGCCGACGGCGACCACGTTCGGGTTCGCCGCGACCCGCTGCTGGAAGGCCGCGACGTCCCGGACCGTCTCCGGTGCGTACGGGTCGTCGGCCTCGACGAGGACGTACACCGTCTTCGGACTCCGGAGCGACTCGGTGGTTCGTTCGAACGCCGCGCGTTCCTCGAGGTCCTGTGGCCAGTAGTCGAGCATCTCCTGTGTGGTCTCGATGTCGGCGTAGACGACGCCGCCCCCGACGACCGCGGGGAGCACGAGGAGCACGATCAGTAGCGGGCGGGCGTACGCCGCCCGTGCCGAGGCGTCCACGACCGTCTCCAGCACGCCACGATGGCGTGGTGGACCGAGACGCCCGTCGGCGTCGCGCGTGGTCACGCCCTGCGTCGCCTCGTGGTCGCCGTCGCTTTGACTCGTCGGACGACCGTCGTCGTCGAGCGCCACCAGGACCGCGAGCAGCAGCGTGACCGACAGCACCATCGACACGACGACGCTCGTGCCGGCGGTGACGCCGAACTGCCGGACCGGGGGGATCGGCGCCAGGAACAGGGAGCCGAACCCGACGACGGTCGTCGCCGCGGCGAGCAGGAGCGTCCGGCCGGTCGTCCGGGCGGCGACACCCGCCGCGTCGTCCGGCGACCGGCCCCGGTCGCGTTCCTGTCTGTACCGCGTCTGGATCTGGAGCCCGTAGTCGACGCCGAGCCCGAGCCCCACCGGCAGGACGCTCATCATGATCGCGTTGAAGTCGTAGCCGAGCGCGCCCATCACGCCGAGCATGACCACGAGCGAGACGAGCGTCGCCCCGAGCGAGAGCAGCCCCTCGAGGCCGCGTTCGAGCCGGCGGCGCATGACCGCGTAGACGACGACCAGCACCAGCACGAACCCGCCGGCGAACAGCGTGAGGACGTCCCCGACCATCAGTGTGAGCGCGGCGTTCTCGAACAGCGCCGCGCCGGTGGTCGTGACGGACACCGACGGGGGGACGGCCAGCGACTCGGTCGCGGTCGTCACGCGGTCCTCGACCACCTCGGAGTCTTTCGTCGCGACGAGGTCGAACGGGCCGCCCGATTCCGGCGGCGGGGCGACGTCACCGTACGAGAGAAGCAGCACCGTCCTGTTCGCGCCGGGACGCATCGTCTCCGTGAGCGTTCGGCCCGTCGGACTGCGCGCCGCGACGCGGTCGAGCGCCCGCTCGACGCCGCGCTCGGTGTCGGGGACCTCCCCGCCCGCGCCCATGCGGACGGCGTCGGCGAGGCTCCGCACCGAATCGATCCGGTCGATCCCGGTGTACCGCTCGTCGAACCGGTCGACCAGTCGAACCACCTCCGGGTCCGTCACCGCGCGGTCGCCCGTCTCGACGACGACGAACACGACGTTCCCCCGGTCGTACCCGGATTCGACTGTCGCCCAGTCGCGCGCGGTCTCCGAGTCGTCGTTCACGTAGAGCGCCACGCCCATGTTCAACTGCACGGTCGCGGCCGCGACGGTCCCGGCAACGAGAAAGAGCACGAGTGTCAGGCCGACGACTGCCCGCGGGTTGTCCGCGGAGAACCGCCCGACGCGTTCCAGCGCTCGACCCACCGTCGACGAGTCCGGTTCCATGGGCGGCTATCGCTCGTTGCTCGAGGCCGCGACTCGCGGGCCGTGGTCTCGCCCACCTGTCGGTCGCTCGAACGCCCCGGGTTCGCTCGTCCGTCCCACGACGGGGCTCGCTCCGGGCGTCTCGCCGTCGGGGTCGCCGGTACCCGCCACACCGCGACCGCCACCGGCCGTGGTTCGCCGGGGGGGCGTCGGTCGGCTCCGTGTCAGTCCCATTGCTGTGTGAACTATCTTCGGTTCGACGTTCTTGCAGATGGTAATAAAGGTTCCTCGCACGGTCTCAAAACCAAGAACGCGACTGACACCGCGGTCCCCCCGCGAAGACGGCCCGTGTCGTGCCCTCCTCGGCCAGCGTCACCGGGGAGCGACACACCCACACCCCCTATCCGGCACTCCGACCCGGCAGACCGCTCGTCATCTCGCGTCCGGCAGCGCGAGACACGAGTGTCGCCACGGCGGCGACCGGCCGCGAGATGTTTTCAGAATCGATACTTAGGCCCGTAAGAATTTACTGGCTCGTGATAACGTCCGGATGCCGGATGTGACATCCGGCAGGGATCCCGTCGCCTCGCTGGCGTCTCTGCAGTTTCACGGGTGGGGAGAGGCGGGGTCTGGCAGGCACCCGCCTCGCTTTCGCGTCGTGGATGAAGACGTGTCGGAACAGCTCGTCGTGCGCGTTCCACGCACGGGCCGTCACACCGACCCGCGACGGACGACCGGCGCACGCGCCCGGCCATGCGGTTTCGCGGTCGGGCAGGTATCCCGGTCCGGACCACGACCGACGTTGGGCGACCGGCAGGACTCTCCACCGGGTCTGTCGGCGACGTATACACTCTCACTGGTGTGTTCAACCGGTCGTTACGTTCCGCACAATCGCTGATTGTCGGTGTTCAACGGGTCAATATCGAAGTCACCGGGCGGGGAACTGTGGTATAACTCACTGCCCCGGCGTCCGCGCGCGGACCACGTCCGTCGCCCTCCCGGGGGGTGAGACCCGACCGACCGAAAATGACAGATAGAGAATACCGATCGCGCACGGACGCCGCCCTCACCACGTTCGTCACCGACGGTTACTACATCCTCGGTGCCGGGGAGTCCGTCGACGAGGTGACCGCGAGCGGCGAGTGGCTGTTGACCGACGACCCGGTCGAGGTTCGCCG
>JAZKRZ010000210.1:0-4410 GCA_036626395.1 Haloarculaceae archaeon | reverse complement strand
ATCACCGACAGCGGTGGCGCGCGCCGTCTCGCGTGCCAGAACACTGTGAGAGCTGGAGACGAAACCGCGCGAGGAATGAACGAGCGACGGAGGTGCGAGCGAATCGGTTGGAGAGACGTGTGGCTGCTGTACACCCGGACACGATTCACTCGACACGACTGTTGCCTGTTCGGCCGGGAGAAACCCCGATGCCGGCAAACCGGCAACACGCCCGGTACTCTTGACTCAGTCACTACTCCGTCTCCTCGCTCACTTTCGCCCCCTGACCCCCGCCCCCACCAAACTTATCCCGTCACCGGCGAACCCACGACCATGGCACTTGAGCGGGTGCGACGGCGCGTCCGGGAGACGCTGGGCGCGCGCGCCGTCCTCGGGGTCGCCGGGCTCACGCTCGTGTTGACCTGCGCGTTCGTCGGCGTGCTCGCTTTCGCCAGTCCCGGCACGCCCGACGTCGGGTCGCGGCTGGGCTTTTACGTGCTCGCGATGGCCGTGGTCTTCGTCGTCGCCGTCCTCCGACTGGACGACCGCGGCCGCGAGGGCACGACCGTTCTGAGCGCGGTGGCCGTCGTCGCCGCCGTCGCCTTCTTCCTGGTGGGACTGGCCGTCGAGGGCGTCCTCTATGCCGTCGAGAACCCCGACGAGCTGGTGGCCTCGCAGCTCCTCCTGTACTTCCTGGCGGCCGCGCTCATCTGTACTGGTTTGGGCGTGTGGGGACTGCGTCACTGGCGCGAGTTCGCTGGCGGTAGTTCGGGTGCGTGACGTCGGAGTACAGGGGGTCGGTTCGGGTGGAACGGGTGGTTCGTCTCTTTCGGACTCGACAGCACTCGGTGAAAGCCCTCGGCCCGCTCGCGGTCGCTGAACGAGATATCCTCGCTCCCTGCGGTCGCTCGGATAGTTGCGCGCTCAGCGACTCCACTGCGTCGCGAGCGCGCCTCGCCCTTTCGATCCGCCAGGAACCATTCCGCACACTGCCGCGGAGAGCCACACACCTCCCCACCCGATTGCGGTGCTCGCTTCGCTGCGCTCCGCATCCCTCGCACGACTTCGTCGCGCGCCTGCAAGCGCGCGACAGCGCGCGCCACTGCGGACGCCGGGCGAGGCGGATCGTTCGGAGCCTCGACCGGGGCGACTCGTCGTGACGGTCGCACTGGAATCCGCCACTGGCGGGCCGGTTCGACGGGCCTATGGGGGTCGGATACCTGCGTTCGGACATGCTTCGGATCGGGGCACACACGTCCATCGCGGGCGGGGTGCCGAACGCGGTCGACGAACAGCTGGAGATCGGCGGCAACTGCGGGCAGATCTTCTCTCACTCCCCGCAGGTCTGGCAAGACCCTAACATCGACGACGAGGAGGCAGAAACCTTCCGCGAGGTCGTGACCGCCCACGACCTGGGCCCGTGGGTCATCCACTCCTCGTACCTGGTGAACCTCTGCACCCCGAAAGAGGACCTGCGCGCGAAGTCCGTCGACTCGATGCAAAAGGAGATCGACGCCGCGGACACACTCGGTATCTCCTACGTCAACGTCCACCTCGGCGCGCACACGGGCGCGGGCGTCGAGACCGGCCTCGACAACGCCGCGAGCGCGCTCGACGAACTCGACGTCCCGGAGGGCGTGACGGTGCTGGTGGAGTCAGACGCGGGCTCCGGCACGAAACTCGGCGACGAGTTCGAGCACCTCGCCACCGTCCTGGAGCGCTCGGAACAGGCCCTGGACGTCTGTCTCGACACGGCCCACATGTTCGCGGCGGGTTACGACCTCTCGACGCCCGAGGCCGTCGACGACGTCGTGTGTGAGTTCGACGACGTCGTTGGCCTGGAGCACCTGGCGTGTATCCACCTCAACGACTCCAAACACGAGTGTGGCACGAACAAGGACGAACACGCCCACGTCGGCGACGGGTACGTCGGCGAGGACGGCATGCGCGCTATCGTCAACCACGCGGGACTTCGCGACGTGCCCTTCGTCCTGGAGACGCCCACCGAGGACGGGCGCAGCTACGCCTGGAACGTCGAGAAAGTGCGGGAGTTGCGGGATTCGGAGTGAGCGACGGCAGGAGCGAGCGAGAATCCCGAACGAAGAGCGGCGACCGTAGGGAGCCGCGAGTTGCGAGACGCGTAGCGACGCGACCTACTCGGGTTCTCTCCGGCGAGTTTGACCGACGCGGGGAGGACGGCGACGAGCCCGACGACGAACACCACCCAGAACTCCGACCAGCCGGCGCCGAGCAGTGCGACGCCGACCGTGATGACGGCGCCCGTGACGACCGACCCGACGAGCGACGAGCGGGAGTCGTCCGCGTTGGCCCTTCCCCCTTCTTCGAGGGTCGCGTCTCCGAGGCTCGTCCCGGAGAGGTCCCGACCGCCGAGTTCCTCGCCGCCGTCTGCCATTCATGCGGACTTCGATCACGTGCGACTAAGTTCTGCTGGTGGCCGGACGCTCCCGGTGACGATTGCCCCGACGCACAGGCCTATCGAGGGGCCGGCGAAACGGGTTCCCTGTCATCGTGATCCACGACGCCTATCCCACGGTCTCGCTGCACAACGTGACCGACCTCGCGGTACCGGACTGGGCAGACGGCGGGAGCCAGCTCTGTCGGCTCCCCCGGGAGGTCCGCCGGCGACTCAACGTCGTGGCCCGCGACCGCGTCCGGGACCCGACGGGGTGTGAACTCCGGTTCGTCCCCGAGAGCGACGACGCGACCGTCGAGGTGACTCTGTCGGCGAGAGGCGGGACGACCGTCCACACTTTCTGGGGAGAGTTCCAGTCCGTGAACCCCGTCGACGTCGGACAGGAACCGACGGCCTGTGAGTTCTCGCTCCCCGAGCGGGTCCGGAACCTCGACGCCGACGAGACGGGCGCGTTCGACCCGCGGGTCTGTCGCCTCCGGTTCGACGCGTGGGGGCCGGTCGCCGTCCACGACGTCTCGGGGCCGGCGCGCCCGCCCGAACCCGCGGAACTGCCCGACCGTCGCTATCTCGCCTACGGGACCTCCATCACCGAGGGCGCGGTCTCGGACCCGCACCTGGGGTACGTCCCGCGGGCGGCTGGCCACCTCGGTGTGGACCCGCTGAACCTCGGGATGGCCGGGTCGGCTTACTGCGAACCCGCGATAGCGGAGCACCTCGCCGACCGCGACGACTGGGACCTGGCGACGCTCGCGATCTCGGTCAACATGGCCAATCGCGGGTTCACTGTCGACCAGTTCCGCGAGCGCGCCGGCCGCCTCCTCGAATCGGTCGCCGGCGCCCACCCCGCCAAACCCGTCGTCGCCATCACCCTGTTTCCCTACCACGCCGACCTCGTCGCGGGCGACGACCCCGAGCGCGCCCGCGGCTATCGCGACGCCGTCCGGGAGACAGTCGCTGACTCCCCACACGACAACCTCTCGCTCGTCGAGGGCGAGGACCTGCTTGACGCGCCCGGGTTGATGGACGACATCCTCCATCCCGGCGACGCCGGCATGATCCAGATCGGCGACCGGCTCGCCGACGAACTCGCCGAGGTACTGGGGGACTGACCGGAGGACCCGAACGGTTTTCACTCTGGATTGCATCGATTATGATGCAATGTCCCGCGAGGACTCGACAGACGGATCAGACGAAGAGGGGGCGTCCGCGGTGCCGGAGTCGGACGACGGGGGGCGAGTCGGCGAGGGAGACGGAGACGAGGGGGACCACGGATTCGACTTCGAGAGGACGGTCGAACGGGGGTTCACGTGTACGCTGTGTGGGTTCGTGATGACCCACGAGGTCGGGCTCCTGCGGGCGGACGTGGAGTCAGTGTGTCACAACTGCGGCGACTGGACGACCCAGATCGGGAACCGCGAGGAACTCGTCGCGGCGGCCGAGGAGGCGGCCGCCGCGCTCGCGGGGCCGACACTGACGGAGCGCCAGGCGCTGGCGTACCTGCTCCGGGCGGTGATGGACGCCGACCGCGAGGTCGCCGCCGAGGCGATGGACAGCACGCCCTCGAACGTCGATAACCTCCAGCGTCGGGCCGCCGAAAAGGTGGCCGACGCTCGGCAGGCCGTCGACGCGCTCGATGCTCTCCGGCCGGCAGACGTGGCGGCCAGTGAGGGCACCGGGGCCGGCGGTACCGGCGAGGCCACCGACGGGTAGCCCACCCTTCGCGAACACTGCGTCAGGTCCGGCCCTCGATCCGCGCCCCGCCGGACTCGCTCTCCGCGGGCTTTCGGCGTACCCTCCCGACTTCGGTCGATCCGGATCGACGTCTCTCGAAGACCGAGTCGACAGTGACACTGCTATACCTCGACAGCAGACGGTTCACGACGAACCGGGGGGCCGTCGGACCGACCGGTTTTTGCCCGTTGCCGCCGATCCGGGAGGTGTCAGCCGATAAGACGCCGAGTACCTGGAGGCGACCCGCCAGGGGATGTGGGCCGACT
>JAZKRZ010000209.1:0-4464 GCA_036626395.1 Haloarculaceae archaeon | reverse complement strand
GGTCGAACGAGCCACCGACGGTGGCCTCACGTGTGTCCGACAGTATCACTCGCCGAAATGCTCGACCAGGAGGGCGTTGACCCGGCCGGGTTCCTCGCGGTGGACCCAGTGGGACCCATCCGCCACGCGTTCGAGTCGTCCCGTGGTGCAACGTTCGAGGCTCCGGTCGGCCAGTTCGGGCAACAGCCCGAAATCTTCGTCGCCCCAGACGAGGAGTGCCGGCGCCTCGACGCGGTCCCGGGGTGGCGGGTCCCGGCGACGGACGACCGCCCGATACCAGTCGACCGCCGCGCGGGCGGTCTCCGCCTCTGCGAAGGCCGCCCGGTAGTGGGAGAACTCCGCGTCGGCGAACGCGCCGGGGGCCGACGTCTCCCTGAGCGTCCGGACGACGCCCGCGGCGTCGTCGCGGGCGAGATACCACTCGGGCAGGCGCGGGAGCTGGAAGTACAGGAAATACCAGCTCCGGCGCAACTGCCGCGGGTCGGTCGTTATCGCCCGTTCCATGACGCCCGGATGGGGGGCGTTTATCACCCCGAGTCGGTCGATAGCGTCGGGGTAACGCATCGCGAAGTCCCACGCCACGCCGCCCCCCCAGTCGTGGCCGAGGACGTGTGCCGACTCCCGACCCGCCGCGTCGACGATGTCGGCGACGTCACCAGAGAGACGCCCCATCCGGTAGGCGTCCAGCCCCCGGGGCCTGTCGCTCAGATTGTAGCCGCGCTGGTCGGGCACGAGAACCCGGAACCCCGCCTCGACGAGCGCCGGGACCTGGCGGCGCCAGCCGTACCAGAAATCCGGAAAGCCGTGCAACAGGACCAACAGCGGGTCCGCGGGGTCGCCCGCGCGGACGACGTGTAACTCGACGCCGTCTGCGACCGTCACTCGACTCGACGCGGCGGAGGGCGAATCGAGGAGACTCGCGTCCGTTTCGGTCATACCGGCCGTTCGTGGGGGACTGTCCTGTGCGTTTCGCGCCGCGGGTCACCGGCCCATCCCGAACCGGCGGTGGCGGAGTTCGGGCGTTATCTGGATGCGCTCTATCGGCTGGCCGGTGCGATACCAGACGAAGGCGGCCCGCGTGAACAGTTCGCGACACTCGATGCGCACCTCGCGGGGGATCCCCTCGCTGCGCTCGGTGACGTCCCGGACCGCCGCCTCGGTAAAGAGGTCGGGTTCCTGGCCCTCGTAGGGTTCGCCACGGAAGTACGCGAACGAGCGGGCGACGTACTCGGCGACGTCCGCCGGGCCGAACGGCTCGATACCCTCGTAGTAGCGCAGGCGCGAGTCGAGCGTCCCCCTGAGGTCGGCCACCCGCTCTCTGCCCTCGGGGGTGCCCATCAGGAAGAGTCGCACGCCCATGTCGCCGGCGACCTGGAGCGTCGAGAGGATCTCCGGGGGGAGGACCTCGATCTCGTCGACGACGAGCAACAGCGTCTTTCCGTCGGCGCGCACCCGCTCGACGACCTCGCGAGCCGCCTCCTTGGCGTCCTCGGTCGCCCACGGGATCCCGTCGCGGGTCTGCCAGTAGTCGCGGTCCGCGAACTCGTAGCCCGCCGACTCGGCGCGGCGCAACACCGTGGCGTACACCTTGCGAGGGGTGGTCTCGCGGGGGTTGTCCAGCACTGCGACGGCGAAGTCGTCGTGTTCGCCCAGGTCGCGGCGGGCGATCTCCCGGAACGCGGTCTTGCCGGTGCCGTAGTGGCTCACGAGCCCGATGTGCTGTTCCTGGAGGAGCCAGCTGGTCACCTGGTTCAGCATCTCGGTGTCGTGGCGGACGTACAGCGGTTCGGGCATCCGGTCGGTGCCCGCCTCCTCGGTGAACGGCAGGTCCGCCACCGTCTCGGGGTCGCCGCCCAGCGCCCGCCCGAATGCGAGCAGGCGGTTCTCGACCTCGCGCAACTGGTCGGTGAGGATCCCGCCCTCCCGCTCGTCGTCGTCGAGCGACTCGATGCGTTCGACGACGTCCCCGACGGTCTCGGCGTCGGCGGCCCGGCCGTCGACCGTCGGTCTGTCGGGGTCGTCGGCCATCGCTCTCCCGGACGTTTCCCGTCCACTGTGTTAGCTTTTTGGTCGTCCGGGTGTCGGTTACGGGCCGACCTGCGGTCGGTCGGGCAGTCGGACTGTGGAGTTCACGGCCCGACGCGTCCACCGCGTCCCGCCACGGCGGTAAAGGACAGCGGTTCGAATGCGACCCCGTCCCGGAGCTGCGGTTGCTGCCCTCGCGCGGTCGCGAGGAGGGGTCACACCCGGCGATGGAGCACCCAGCCGATGACCGTCGCGGCGGCGACCAGACACCCGGCCAGGGAGAGATACGCGGGGGCGTAGCCCCAGGTGTCGGCGACGTACCCGACGAAGGCCGGACCGGCACTGCCGACGGCGAGGTAGACCGTCTTGAATCCGCCGAAGTCACGCCCCATCGTCTCGTCGGGGAACCGGTCCATGAGGTACGCCTGCACGACCGGCGGGAACCCGAGGATGCCCCCGGCGAACACCGCGACGGCGACGAGGATCAGCGGCTTCGCGGGCGCCGCGACGATGGCCGCGAGGCCGACCGCCGCCACCACGACGAACGCGACGGCGACGGTCCTGCGGTCGGTCCGGTCGCTCAGTGCCCCCGACAGCGGCATGCCGACCGCTCCGGTGACGAACAACAGCGCGTAGGCGCCGCTCGCGAGCGCCGGCGAGAAGCTCCGCTCGGCCTGGAGAAACGTCGGCAGGAACCCGAAGGCCCCCTTCATCGCGAACACCACCAGCGAGTACGCCAGCAGGACCAGCCGGGTTCGGGGGTCGCCGAGCACGTTCGCCGCGGTTCCCCGGAACTGGAACCGCGTCCGCCCGACGACGTACGACTCCCGGTGCCAGTAGTGGAGCACGACCAGTCCGACGGCTGCGAGGGCCAGTCCGGGGAGGAACGCGGTTCGCCAGGTGGTCACGTCGACGACGACGGCGGCGATACCCGCGGCCCCGACCGTGGCGAGGCTCCCGACCCCCTCGTTGATACCGTAGGCGCGCCCGCGGCGGGCGACGAAGACGTCGGCGAGCGCCGCCCGCATCGGGACGAAAAACAGTCCGCCCGCGACGCCGACCACCGCGGCCCCGACGAGCAACAGGGCGTAGGTCACCGCGCCGGACAGGACCGCCAGCCCGACGAGGAGGACGCCGAGGCTCGCGGCGATGACCGTCTTCCGCGTCCACGCGTCGGCGAACCGGCCGCCGAGGAACTGGAACCCCGCGTTCAGGGCCGTCATCGTCGTCAGCGCCAGCCCGGCGCGGAACGGCGAGATCGCCAGCCCGTCGATGACCGCCGGCAACAGCGGGGGCAACACGCCCCGTCCGAGTCGGAGCCCGGCCCAGCCAACCGCGATGGCGACGAACACGCGACCGGAGTACCCCGACACGAGCGACTCGCCGGGGGACTCCGTGACGCCTGTTTCGGACACACTCGCTCCCTCGGCAGTTCCGCCTTTATACCTTGTGTCACGTCCTGACTGGCGGAAAGTTTGTTCTCACTGAGAACTGGTCGAAGTCGTTCGACGGGACTCGACCGGGGCCGAGCACCGCTCGCGCCCGCCCGTTCATACTGTCGGACACAAGTACGTGAACACGCTTGCCAGGAACACGCTATCGAAACGCCCATTCCCGGTCGAACGAGCCACCGACGGTGGCCTCACTTGTGTCCGACAGTATCACCCGGGGAAGCGGTGGTACTCCATGCCCCTGTGTTTCATCTCGTTGTGCCGCTCCTCGAGGAACGAGTAGACGGCGCCGTGAGGTGCGCCGTCGATGATCATCTCGGCGGCCTCGCGGACGGCCTCGACCTGTTCGGGGTCGCCGATGATGCCGAGCGTCGACCCGTAGATGACGACGGAGGCGCCGGTGAGTTCTTCCATGAGCTCGCGGGTGCGGCCGTCCTCGCCGATGAGCCGACCCTTGTGGCGCTTGAGGTCGTTCTTGTTGCGCGAGGCGGCGTCGATGTCGATGATCTCGAACAGCATCAGCTCGTCGTCGAGCAGGCGCATGGCCTCCTCGGGGGCGAAGCCGCGACCGATGGCCTTGACGATGTCCGGGCCTTTCAGCGCCGTGACGGGGTCGCCCGTGGTCTCGACGGCGACCTGGCCGGTCTCGCTGTCGATGTCCAGGCGGACCTCCGCGCGGTCCTCGATGGCCCGCATCGTCTCACCCCCCTCGCCGATGAGTGCGCCGATCCGGTCCTGCGGAATCTTCACGTGTTGCATACCTGTGCGTAGGTGACTCCGCCTTTTTAAGGCTTTGTGCACGGTGCGACGCGGGCGCCCGCCGGGGGGCGTGTACGGACTGCTGTCATACGGACCGTTGTACCCATTTTCGGCGATGCCGTCGACGTATGGGCGAGTCACGGCCCGATGCGTTCACCGTGGTTCGCGACGGCGGTAATACTGTCGGACACAAGTGAGGCCACCGTCGGTGGCTCGTTCGACCGGGAAC
>JAZKRZ010000208.1:0-4476 GCA_036626395.1 Haloarculaceae archaeon | reverse complement strand
GAGACCGCGATCACCGCCGCGACGCCGACCCCGACGCCCACCGCGACCCCCACCCACACCGCCACTCCGACGCCCCCCGCAACGCCGACTGCGACCCCCACCGACACCGCCACCCCGACGCCCACCGCGACGCCGACGGACTCCGGCGGGACGGCCACGGCGACGCCGACCGCTACCGAGGCCGAGGACGTGACGACGCCCACGGCGACCGCCACCGCGACGCCGACGGAGTCCGGCGGAATGGCCACGCCCACGGCGACGCCCGCCGGACCCGACGGGGGCGGCGGGAGCGGCGGGACCACGAGCGGGAGCGGCGCGCTGCCGACGTGGTTGACGCTGGCGGGGATCGGGAGCCTCGCGGCACTGGGAATCCGGCGGGCGACCGACGACGAGTAGCGCCGGTCGCGGCCGCCCGGTGTGCCGGTTCCCGACTCGCGGTGCACAGCGCCGACGGACGGCGACAAAGTATTTGGGACGGCCGGGAGCAGTAGTGACCGATGTCGCCCTCGACGGACGATGGCACGGGACGCGAGCGCGAGCAGGGGTCGACGCGCAGGCGGTTCCTCGCGGGGGTGGTCGCGGCCGGAGGGGCCGCGTCGACGCTCTCGGTTACCGGCGGGGCGGGCGGCGCCACAGCGGGCAGCGTCCCGGCGGGCGCTCGGACGGGCGCCGCGTCGACGACGGCCTCGCAGTACTGGCGGATGTTCGCCGCCGACCAGCAAAACACGGGTCGCAACGGTGCCGCGGCACCCACGGGCGGCGTCGACGTCCGGTGGCACCGGGACCTGGGGGCGTTCACCGAACCGACCTTCGACCGACAGACCACCTACGTCGGGACCGAGGAGGGGGCCCTCTACGCGCTGGCGCGTCCGTCGGGGGAGACGGACTGGACCTACGAGACCGACGACGCGGTCACGACGGCGCCGGCCGTCGACGAGGGCACCGCGTACGTCACGAGCGGCGGTTCGGTGTCGGCGATACGGACCGTCTCACAGCGCGAGTTGTGGCAGACTGACCTGGACGGGGCGGTCACGACACCGCTGACGCTAACGAACGACCGTATCCTGGTGGCGACCGACGCCGGCACGACGTACTCGCTCGGCCAGCAGGGCGGGAACGTCAGGTGGGAGCTAAACACGGAGGCCGTCGTCCGGGGCCCACCCGCGGGCGACGGCGAGCGTGCGTTCGTCCTCGCCAGCGACGGGACCCTCCGGGCCGTCGACAAGACCAGCGCGACCGAACGGTGGACCTTCGAGACGGACGCCGCGACCGACGACGTCACCCCCGTCGCACGCGACGACCGGGTCTACGTCGGCGACTCGGGCGCGACCGTCTACGCCGTCGACCAGGGCAACGGGCTCGACCGCTGGACGGCCGACGTCAGCGGGCCCGTCGTCAGGGGCGCCGCGACGACCAGGGAGACGCTCTACGTCCCGACGGAGGACGGGGTCGTCCACGCGCTGCGGGCGCGCAACGGTGCCGAACGCTGGCAGGTCGACGTGGGCGCCACCCCGTCGGCCAAGCCGGTGCTGGGCGACGACGCGCTGTACGTCCCCACCGGATCGGACGTCGTCTACGCGGTCGACGACGCCAACGGGAACGTGCTGTGGACCGCCCGCGTCCCGGTCGACGACCCCCACGTCGCCATCGTCGACGACACCGTCGGCGTCGTCGGCGACCGCTACGTCTCGCTGTCGCCCGGCGACGGCGACCTCGTCGACCGCTCGTTCGACGGGGGTGTCGAGACGACCTGGTACGCCGCGCTCGACGGGACGGCGACAGCCGACCCCGCCGTCGTCGGTGACACGATGTACGCGGGCGACGACGCGGGCACCTGTTACGCGCTGGCGACCGGCGACGGCCGCGAGCGCTGGCGCTTCGACGCCGACGGCGACGTCACCGGCCTGACCGCCGGCGACGCCGTCTACCTCGGGACGGGCGCCGGCACGGTCACGGCAGTCGCCGGCGACAGCGGCGACCGGCAGTGGACAGCCGCGACCGCCCGCGCGGTCGCCGGCGTCGCCCGCCTGGGCGAGACCGTCGTCGCCACCGACGCCGAGACGATGTACGGGTTCGCGAGCGGCGGCGAGCAGCGCTGGAGCGTGACGCTGGGCACGTCCGCCTCCGCCCCCGCAGTCGGTCGCACGACGGCCTACGCCGGCATCAGCGGCGCGGTCGTCGCGGTCGACTCTGACGGGACTCAGCGGTGGCGCTACGGCGGCAACGGGCGCTTTCGCCGCCCGACGCGGGTCCGCGACCGGGTCTACGCCGCCTCCGGTGCGGGCCGACTGGTCGCGCTCGACGCGGCCGGCGGGGCCAGCGAGTGGACGGCCGACCTCAGCGCGGGCGCCGGCGCGGGCCCGACCGTCGCCGGCGACACCGTCTACGTCGGGACGACCGGGGGCGAACTGGTCGCCGTCGGGACTGACGGGGACGAGCGCTGGCGGACGGACGTCGGCGCGGCGATACGGTCGCGCCCGCTGGCGGTCGGCGACCGCGTCTACGTCGGGAGCGAGGACGACACCCTGACGGCGCTCGATACCGGGGGTGTGGTCCAGTGGCGCTACGACACCGGCGACCCGCTCCGGACGACGCCGGTCCCGGCGGGCGGGTCGCTGTTCGTGACCAGCGCCGACGCCGCGGCGGTCGACCCGCCGGAGACGGTGGCCACGCCCACGGCTTCCCCGCGGCCCGGCGACACCCCGACCGACACGCCCGCGACCGCCACCGCGACCCCCGACGGGGCCACACCCACGGCGACACCGACCGACACGCCCGCGACCGGGACGACGACGGGCACGACGCCCGCCGGCGGCGAGACGGCCACGGTGACCCCGACCGACACCCCGACGGTGGGCAGTTCGGAGACGACCACCGCCGGGACGACAGCGAGCGGCGGCGGAACCGCCACACCACCGACAGTCACGACGACCGGCGGTGGTATCGGTGACCGTCTGGACGACCTGGGCCTGCCGGGGTGGCTCCCCTTCGCCGGCGCCGGTGCTATCGCCGCCCTCGCGGTGGTGGCCGGACTCGTCAGACTGCTGGGCGGGGGCGACGAACCCAACGATTCGGGCGCCGACGCGCTGACCTGGGGCGACGACGTGTCCCGGGCCGGCGACGACGAACCGGCCGCCGGGGTCGGCGGGAGCCATCCGGAGGGCGAAAGCAGGGACGAGCCCGTCGGGGACGACTCCGAGCGCAGTTCCGAGTGAGCGGACCCGGGACTCCCGCACGAGTCAGTGCGTGTGCGTCGCGACGTGGGCGCGACGGTCGTCGTAGGTCTCACAGCACTCGACGGTCGCGTGGTCGACGCCGTGCTCGGCGAGGACCGCGTGGACTTCGCTGTTGACCGCCTCGAGCGCGGCGACGGTCGCGACGTCTGCCTCGACGTGGACCGTCGCGACCGTCAGCTGGCTACAGACCTGCCAGACGTGCAGGTCGCTGACGCCGGTGACCCCCTCGACGTCCAGCACGGCCGCGCGGACCGCCCTCGCGTCGACCGGGGCTTTCAAAAAGAAGATCGCGCCGCTCTCGCGGAGGACGCGAACGGCCGACCAGGCCACGAGGCCGGCGATCAGCACCGCCGCGAGCGGGTCGACAACGCGGCGCCCGAGGAACTCGACGGCGAGCACCGAGACGATGACCAGGACCGACCCGCCGGCGTCGCCAAGCAGGTGATAGAACGCGCCCCGCTCGTTGAGGCTCATATCGTCGCCTTCTAGGACGACCACGGAGACGGCGTTGACGAACAGTCCCCCGACGGCGATCATAAGCGTCGGCCCGACGGTGATGGCGACGGGGTCGAGAAAACGCTGGTAGGACTCCCAGAGGATGAACCCGACCATCGGCAACAGGAAGAGACCGTTGAGGAAGGCCGCGAGCGGTTCGACCCGGTGGAGGCCGTAGGTCCAGCCGTCGCCGCCCTCGACGCGCTCGGCGACCGCGGCGGCGGCGAAGGCCATCACGTACGCCAGCGCGTCGAACAGCATGTGCACCGCGTCGCTGACCAGCGCCACCGACCCGAACGCCAGTCCGCCGGCGAGTTCGACGACGAATCCCACGAGGTTGACCCCCGCGACCGCCGCCAGCGATCGACTGCTCGACCCCTCTGGGCCGTGTGAGTGGCCGGCGTGGTCGGTGTGCTCGCCACCGTGGTCGTGTCCGGCGTGGTCCGCGCCCGCGTGCGAGTACCCACCCCCATCGTCGCCCGCCGCGTGCCCGCCCCCGTCGGGGACGGATCCCCCATCGCCTGACGTCCGACAGGCGGTTCGACCGCCTCCCGACGACTCCCTGTCGCTCATCACCCGACCGTAGTCACGCTATCTTATCAAATCTACTGCTATTTGACCCCCAGAAACCACTAATATATATCAATACAGTAGTCATAATTTAATAACAATGTCGACGTAGGTCATGTCGACGTTGCGGCGGACGGCGTGGATGAAGTGGCCCGCACCGATCGAGTACCCGTCA
>JAZKRZ010000207.1:0-4503 GCA_036626395.1 Haloarculaceae archaeon | reverse complement strand
CTCGACCTCCAGCCCGACCGGAGCGTCGTCAGACGTCTGCTCGAAGCCGGGTTCGAGGTGTATCTCGTCGACTGGGGGCGGCCGTCCCGCCTCGACCAGTCGCTCGGCATGGCCGACTACGTCGACCGGTACATGGACAACTGTGTCGACGCCATCTGTGCCCGCGCCGGCGTCGACGACGTCCACCTCCTGGGTTACTGTATGGGCGGGAGCATGTCCATCATGTACACCGTGTTGCACCAGGCGCGCGTGCGGACGCTGGGGTTGATGGCGACGCCGTTCACTTTCGACGGGACTGGCGGCATCCTGGAACGGTGGGCCCGACACTACAACCCGGACGTGACCGTCGAGACGCTCGGGAACCTCCCGGGTGAGTTGCTCGCCATCGAGTTCTCGATGATGGACCCGGTCGACCAGTACGTCTCGAAGTACGTCCGGCTCTACGAGAACATCGAGGACGACGAGTTCGTCGCCAACTTCGCGCGCATGGAGCAGTGGGTCTGGGACAGCGTCGACGTGGCCGGCGAGGCCTACCGCGAGTTCATCAACGACATCTACCAGGACAACCACCTCGCCAACAGCGAGTACCACCTCGACGGCGAGCGTATCGACCTCTCCACCATCGAGGTGCCGGTGTTGCAGGTGGTCGGTGAGTACGACCACATCGTCCCCGCCGAATCGAGCAAACCGTTCAACGCGACGGTCGCGAGCGAGGACGAGCGCATCATCGAGTTCCCCGCCGGACACATCGGCATCTCCGTCTCCTCGAAGGCCCACCGGAACCTCTGGCCGGAGGTCTGTGACTGGTACGGGACGCGCAGCGCGAGTGGGGCGACACCCGAGGAGGTGGCCGACAACGGTCACGCGACGGCCGTCTCGGCGATACGCGGTATCGGTCCGACCTACGCCGCGCGACTCGACGATGCGGGTATCCGGACTGTCGCCGACCTCCAGGAGCACGACCCGGACGAACTGGCTGCTGTCGCCGACGCGCCACCCGCACGGACCGAGAAGTGGCTCGACCAGCTCGTCTGATACTGCCGGCTGTAACATATCGACGGAATTCGGCACCCCGGGGTGCCGACTATATTTACGGACTTACAGCCGGCAGTATGAGCCCCGCCAGCGGGACCGTCTCGATGCGGTTCTCTAATAGTGGATGCTCCGGTCGCGAGCCCCCTTGACGGCCTCGTGGACCGCCTCCGAGAGGGTCGGGTGGATGTGGACCGTCGCGTCGACGTCCTCGAGCGTCGCGCCGAGTTCGACGGCCAGCGCGAGTTCCGCGACCAGTTCGGAGGCGTCCGGGCCGACGATCTGCGCACCGAGAAGGAAGCCCGCCTCGCTGTCGGCGACGACGCGGACGAACCCCTCCCGCTCGTCGAGCGTGAGCGCCCGTCCCGACGCGCGTAGCGGCATCTGTCCGACGACGGGCTCGAAGCCGGCCTCGCGGGCCTCCGCCTCGGTCATCCCGACCGTCCCGATTTCGGGGTCGGTGAACACCGCCGCCGGCATTGCCTGGTAGTCGAGCGCTGCGGGTTCGCCGGCGATCACCTCCGCGGCGACCTCGCCCTCGGTGAAGGCTTTGTGCGCGAGCATCGGCTCGCCGGCGACGTCCCCGACTGCGAAGATGTTGTCGTGGGTGGTCCGGGCCCGGTCGTCGGTCTCGATGAACCCGTCCTCGTCCGTCTCGACGGTCGTCTCCTCGAGATTCAGTGTGTCGGTCACCGGCTGGCGGCCGACCGCGACCAGACACACCGTCGCGTCGACCGGGTTGCGGTCTCCGTTTTCGGTCCGGACTGCCAGTCCCTCGTCGGTTTCCTCCCAGTCTCTCGCGCGCTCGCCGACCCGGAACTCGACGCCCAGTTCCTCGGCCCGCTCGCGGACGACCGCCGCGACGTCGTCCTCGTACGGCGGCAGGATCCCGTCGAGTTCCTCGACGACAGTCACGTCACTGCCGAGTTTCGCGTACACTGTCGCTAGCTCCATCCCGATGTAACCGGCGCCGACGACGACCATGCTGTCGGGCACCGTCTCGAGCGCGAGTGCGTCCCGCGAGGAGAGAATGTGCTCGCCGTCGAACGCGAAGTTCGGAATCTCGATCGGACGGCTGCCCGTCGCGACGACCGCGTGCTCGAAGGCGATCGACTCCGCACCCTGCCCTTCGCCCTCCTGGACGACCCGTGCCTCCTCGTGGGAGGCAAACTCCGCCCGTCCTTCGACGAGTTCGACGCCGGCGCTCTCACACAGCGACTCGACGCCTTTCGTCAGCCGCCGGACGAGCCGGTCTTTCCATGTGACCATCCCCTGCATGTCGACTGCCGGGTCCGCGAACACGCCCATGTCCTCGGCGTTTCCGGCGCGGTGGGCAAGGCCGGACGCCGAGATGAACGCCTTCGAGGGGATACACCCGTGGTTGAGACAGGTACCGCCGTAGGCGTCCATCTCGACCAGCGTCACGTCGAGGTCGAGCTGTGCACCCCGGATGGCGGCGACGTAGCCGCCGGGCCCGCCGCCGATGACCAGTACGTCCGTTCCCGTAGTGACGTCTCCAACGACCATTACTCTAGCAGTAGGAGGGAGGGCTCCTGAAGGTACTCCTTTACGGTGTTGACGAACGCCGCCCCCTCGGCCCCATCGATCACCCGGTGGTCGATAGACAGCGAGAGCGGGAGGGTGTGTCGTGCGACCACCTCCCCGGCTGCCGTGTCCGCCGGGTCGGCGCCGTCGTCGGCGACGACTGGGCGGCGTTTCAGGCTCCCGAGGCCGAGAATCGCCGTCTCGGGGTAGTTGATGATCGGCGTCGCGTACTCCCCGCCGATGGCACCGAAGTTCGTCACCGAGAACGTGCTGCCCCGCATCTCCTCGGGTGCGAGGTCGCGTTCGCGTGCCCGGTCGGCGAGGTCACGCACCTCCGTTGCAATCTCGAGCAGCCCCTTGCGGTCGACGTCCTCGACCACCGGGACCATCAGTCCGGCGTCGGTCGCCACCGCAACCCCGATGTTGTACGCCCCCCTGTAGACGACCTCCTCGGCCTCCTCGTCGAGGCTCGTGTTCAGCACCGGGTGCTCCCGGAGACCCGCGACGATGGCCTTCAGGACGAAGGGGAGATACGTCAGCGTGACGCCGTGCTCCTCGGCGCGTGGCTTGAGTCGTGCACGCGTCTCGACGAGTTCCGGGACGACCGCCGTGTCGTGGTGGGAGACGTGCGGCGCGGTGTACTTCGAGCGCTCCATCTGCTCGCCGATGGTCCGCCGGATCCCCCGGTAGGGCTCGCGGCGCTCCTCGCCACCCACTGTCTCCGCCCGGTCGCCGGTCGCTGCTGTCACGTCTCCTGCCGCGAGGGCCTCCCGGTCTGCCTCCTGTGCAGCCTGCTGGGCCTCGGCGTATGTGCGGACGTCCTCGGGTTCGACGAACGGCTCCCCGTCCTGGCGCTTCTCCGTCGGGACGTCGTCGATGTCAACCCCCTCCTCGCGTGCGACCCGACGTGTCGCCGGCGCGGCGAGCGTCCGGTCGCGGTCAGCGGCTGTCGCGTCCCCGCCGCGGTCGGTCGCCGTCGTCCTCTCGTCCCCATCGTCCGAAATCTGACGGACTGCGGACCTCTGCTCCGTCGTCTCCTCCCCGTCGACGCTCGTGACAGCCGACTCGACGGCCCCGTCGTCTACCCCGTTCTCGCGGGCAGCGGCCCGTACGTCGGCCTCTGTCACGCGGCCGCCGGGCCCGGATCCCTCGACCGTGGCGATGTCGACGCCGTGTTCGCGTGCGAGCCGACGGACGTTCGGCGGTGCGAACACGCGTCCGTCCCCCGTCGACGCCGCACCCTCTGTCGCTGCGGTCCCGTCGCCTGCCGCCGTGTCGGCCGCTTCCGCTTCCGGTAGCGCTTGCTCGGTACTCTCCGCCCCGGTTTCGATGGTGACGACGACGTCGCCCACCGGGACGACCTCGCCCACCTCGGCGTGCAGTTCGACGACCGTCCCCGCGACTGGCGACGGGAGGTCGACGACGGCCTTGTCGGTTTCGACCTCCGCAAGCACCTGGTCCTCGGCCACCGTGTCGCCGGCCGAGACGTGCCAGGTAACGATCTCGCCTTCCGCAACGCCCTCGCCCACGTCGGGTAGCTCGTACTCGAAGGGCATGTCAGAACTCGACTGTCTCCCGGATTTCGTCCTTGATGCGCGCTGCCTCGGGGAGGTAGTAGTCCTCGAGTGCGTACAGCGGGAAGGGGACGTCGAACCCTGTCACTCTGCCGATTGGCGCCTCCTGGTACAGCAACACGTCCTCCTGGATAGTGGCGATAATCTCGCCGGCCAGCCCGCCGGTTTTGGGCGCCTCGTGGACGACGACCGCCCGCCCGGTCTTCGTGAACGAGTCGACGATCGCCTCCTCGTCGAGCGGCGACAGCGTCCGGAGGTCGACAACCTCGCAGTCGATGCCCTCCTCGGCGAGGTCCTCGGCGGCATCGATCGTCGGCCGGGTCATCGCCCCCCAGGTGAACACCGAGACGTC
>JAZKRZ010000206.1:0-4519 GCA_036626395.1 Haloarculaceae archaeon | reverse complement strand
CGGACCGTGACCGGTTCCGGCGGACGGCCCGGTCAGTGTCGCCGGCCGTTCCCGGTCATCTCTCGTCCTGGAGCCGGCGGGTCTTCTCGACGAGCGGGTGGGCGGCGTAGTCGACGACCTGGATGTCTGCGATGGACTCGAGGCCGTCGCGGGCGGCGGTCTTCGCCATCCCCAGGTCCACGCGGTCTTCGAGGACGATGACGTAGGCGTCCATCGCCTCGACGCCGAGGCGGGCGGCGGCCCTGACGCGGTGGTGGCCGTCCGCGAGGTACAGGTCGCCGTCGTTGTCGATGACCACGAGCGGTTCCGCGAGGCCGCGTTCGAGTTCGTAGCGCCGCCCCTCGAGTTCGTCGGCGTAGACCTTCGACTGGGTGGGCGTCAACTCGGTCAGCGCCACCTCCCGGCGTTCCTGCGCCGGCGAGACGTCGTGGATCGAGGCGAGCGTCCGCATCAGCTTCTCGACCTTGCCGGGGGTGGCGCGTTCGATCTGGCTGCGGATCACGTCGGCGTTGGAGATGATCCCCACGAGGTGGCCGTCGTCGTCGACGACCGGGAGCTTCTGGATACCGGACCGGAGGATCACGCGGGCGGCGTCGTCGACGGCCATGTCGGGGTGGGCGACGAGCAACTCGTCGGTCATCACGCCGGCGATGGGGTCGGCGTCCGCGGCCCGCAGGAGGTCGCTGGCGCTGACGAACCCCGTCACCCGGCGCCCCTCACAGACCGGGAAGCCGCTGTGTTCGTCGCTCTCGGCGATGCGCCTGGCCACGGCGCCGACCCGCTCGTCCGGCGAGACCGTGTCCACGTCGCGGGTCATGTACTCCCCCACTGTCGGCTTGCGGTCCGTCGCCATCATCAGGGGACACTCGATCCACGAGTAAAAACACCCCGGTCAGCCCGCTCGACGGCTGTCTCCCGGGTCCGACGGTTCACGCCTGGTCTGACTCGTCGTCTCCACTCGCGTCCGCGTCGTCGGCGTCGTCAGCCTCGCCGCCCTCGGACCGCTCGTCGTCGGACGGAGCGTCGGCGTCCGAGGACTGGTCGACATCGAGCGGGTTCACGCTGTCGTGGAACTCCTCGGAATAGACGCCGGTGACGCCGCGGCTGGTCCGCGCGTGGTAGGCTTCGAGGAACCGGTCGGTCATGACCGAATCGACGACTTCGGTCAGCGACTCGTCGTCGTCGACCGACTCGAGAAAGCCCAGCGAGAGCTGTGCGCCGGCCATGTCGGCGTGACCGCCGGCGCTGCCGATCCGGCCGAAGGCCTCCCGCAGCGTCTCGCCGAGGTCGACGTCGGCGCCGCGGGCCCGCGCGGAGACGTACACCGTCCCGTCGGAGATGCCGTAGACGAACGTCGTCGTGACGTCGTCGAGGTCGAGCAGGCGGTCGGCGGCCTGCGCGAGGGCGTCGCGGGCGGTGAGGCGACCGACGCCGCTGAGCAGCGCGGGACCGTGGCGCTCGCGGTTGGTGATAGCGCGGGCGATCGTCTCGAGGGTGTCGGCGCTCACGCTGGGCGAGTCGATGCGGTCGAGCGTCCCCATGTCCGCCCGGGGGAGCACGTACGCGGCGGCGGCGAAGTCGTCCGAACACACCTCCCGAGTGAACTCGTCGGTGTCGACGCGGATGCCGAAGAGGAGCGCCGTCGCCACCGTCTCGTCGAGGTCGACCCCGAGTCGCTGGAGATAGTCGACCATGAGCGTGCTCGTCGCGCCGACGTCGCTGCGCAGGTCGACGAAGCGCGCGTCGACCGGTTCGCGCGGCGGGTGGTGGTCGATGACGACGTCGATGGCCGTCTCCGCGGCGAGTCCGTCGTTGACACCCGGTCGCGAGTGGTCGACCAGCGCGACGCCGCCGTACTCCGCCAGGTCCGCGCCGGGTTCGAGGTTGCGCATCTCGATGTCGAGCAGGTTGACGAACGCCCTGTTTTCCTGGTGGCTGATGTCGCCGAAATAACAGATCTCGGCCGAACAGTCCGCGTCCGCGGCGATCCGCTCGAGGGCGACGGCGCTGGCGATGGCGTCGGGGTCGGGGTTGTCGTGGGTGACGACCGCCAGCGGGCCGTCGAGGCGCCGGAGGACGGCCAGGAGTTGCCGCGCCCGGACGCTCCCGTCGCCCGCCAGGTCGAGGACGCGCCCGGCCGTCACCCGCGTCGGGTCACACACCTCGTCGGCGACCTCGGTCAGCGCCCGCGTGACCGACGGGTCGGGGTCGGCCCCGGCGTAGGCAAACAGGAACGCCTCGGGGAAGGCCCGGTCGGCGGCCCGGGCCGCCGCCTCGTTTTGCGCCGGGTCGTCCGTCGCGACCAGAACCGAGTCCGGCCGCTGGTACCCGGCGAACGTCGCCGGGTCGGTGACGTCGCCCGTCTCGGCGGCCACCCCTTCCTCGCGGAGTCCCTGCGCGCCCGACTCGTCGGCCGTGACCACCGTCAGGTCCCCCGGACGGTCGGCGAGACGACCGACGAGCGCTTGGGCGAGCGTCCCACACCCCAGCACCAGACGCGAGGTCATACCGGCACGTTCGGGAAACGCGGCCTAAAAACCCGGGCGTCTCCCTCCGGTCGGCCGGCCCGGTGACACAGTCGCGCCGTCGACGGCCCGCACAGACGGGCCGGACCGGCCCCGACCCGGCCGGCCGTCACTTCAGCCGTTCCTGGAGAAAGGAGGGGTGGGCGGCGGTCACGCCGTCGATTTCCAGGATGTGCCGGTCGATGACGTCGCCGACGGCGTCGCCGTCCTGGGCGCGCACCTCGGCCATCAGCATGTGGTCACCGCTGGACGTGTACAGCGACTCGACCCCGGGGACGTCCTTGAGCGCCCGGATCACGTCGACGTAGCGCTCGCTCTCGGCGTCCAGCCCCACGAGAGCGATGCTCTGGGTCGGCAGTTTCTTCGGGTCCACGTCCGCCGAGTATCCCACGATGACGCCCTCCTCTTCCAGGCGTTCGATGTACTTGCGGACCGTCGGTTTCGAGACGTCCACCCGGTCCGCGATCTCCGCGTAGGAAGCCTGGGCGTCCTCCTCCAGGACGGACAGGATGCGTTCTTCCGTCGATCCGGCGCTCATGACCAGTGGTTTGCCATCCCGGGAAAAATATCTTGCGAATCCGTAAACCAGATACACCGTCGGGCACCAACCCGTCGCGGCGCCGTCGGAACCGCGACCGAACGGGGCGCGTCCGACTTAGGTGTGCTTGTCGATGAGCGAGTCGGCCGTGCGCTCCCACTCGGCGTCCTCGTCGAAGTACCGCTCCGCCAGCGGCTCTTCGGGCATCTCGCCCGTGGCGCGTTTCTCCTCGCCGTATGACGGCCGGTCGCCGTCCTTGTAGAAGCGCCCGGTCAGGACCTCCCCCTCGTGGAGTTTGGACTCGACCTCGTACATCATCTGGCCGGCTTCCGTCCGGTCGGTGACGTCGAAGTCGTAGTCGTCGGAGTCCTGGACGTCCGTGTAGGGGACGTACTGGCGGGCGTCCTTGTTCCAGGTGGGACACTGCGTGAGGAAGTCGACGTGGGCGAACCCGTCGTGTTCGACGGCCTCGGCGAGTATCTCGGCGGCCTGGTTGGGGTTGACCGCCGCGGTGCGGGCGACGTATGACGCCCCCGACGCCAGCGACAGCGAGAGCGGCCGAACGGGGTCTTTGGCCGACCCCGAGGGCTGGGTCTTGGACTTGTGTCCCTTCGGACTCGTGGGCGAGGTCTGGCCCTTCGTCAGGCCGAAGATCTCGTTGTTGAACACGATGTAGGTCATGTCGTGGTTCTCCCGGGCGGTGTGCATGAAGTGGTTGCCACCGATGCCGTAGCCGTCGCCGTCGCCGCCGGCCGCGACCACTTCGACGCCCGGATTCGCGAGCTTCGCCGCGCGGGCCACGGGCAGCGACCGCCCGTGGATGGTGTGAAAGCCGTAGCTCTCGAAGTAGCTGTTGAGCTTGCCCGAGCACCCGATGCCCGTACACAGCAGGACCTCGTCGGGGTTCTTCCCGATGTTGGCCATCGCCTTCTTGAGAGCGTTGTTGACCGCGAAGTCGCCACAGCCCGGACACCACGTCGGCTGGGGCTCGATGCCGGGTGTGAATTCGTCCTCGTCCGGTTCTCGCTGTTCGCCGATCGCGCTGAATGCACTCATGGGTTAGTCACCTGCCGCGGGTACGTACTTCATGTTCGTTTCGCCCAGTTCCTCGCCGTCGATGCTCGATTCGAACCCCTCGACGATCTCGGCGGGCTCGAAGGGGTTGCCGTCGTATTTCAGCAGGCTGGACAGCTTCGGTCCGAAGCGGCCGAGCTCCTTCTGGGTGAGCCCGCGGAACTGCCCGGTCGCGTTCATCTCGACGACGACGCACTCCTCGACGGATTCGAGGAAGTCGCTGACCTCCTCGGCGGGGTAGGGCATCAGGTCGCTGACGCCCAGCGCCTTCACGGAGCGGCCGGCCTCGTTGAGGCGGTCGACCGCCTCGAAGACGGTGTCCTGGTGACTGCCCCAGGTCATGAGGCCGTACTCCGCGTCCTCGGGCCCGTAGTGGGTCTGG
>JAZKRZ010000205.1:0-4551 GCA_036626395.1 Haloarculaceae archaeon | reverse complement strand
CAGTTCGGCGTCTGGGGTCCCGAGTTCGGGGCGAAGGTCGTCCTCGTCAACACGGTGCTCAAGGTCGCGTTCATCGCCGCCGCCGTGGCCGCCCTGCTCGTCCTGTGACCAGTGGGGGCGCCGGCACCCTGTCGCCCCGCCGAGCGGACTAAGCGTCTCGCGACCCTGCACTCGGTATGGACAGAGACGCGGTCCGACGTGCCTGGGAGGAGGTCTCCGAGACGTACGCCCGCCAGCGCGACCCGACCGGGTCCGACGCGGCCCTGCTTGACGAACTCGTCGAGGCGGTCGACGCCGACGCGACGGTCCTCGACGCGGGATGTGGCGACGGCGCACGCACGCTCGCGAACCTCCCGGCGGGGAGCGTCGGTCTCGACGTCTCGCGGCGCGGCCTCGAACTCGCCCGCGATACCGTCCCCCGGGCGCGACTGCTGCAGGGTGAGATGAGTCAGTTGCCCGTCGCCGCCGACAGCGTCGAAGCGGTGACCGCCTACCACGCCGTCTTTCACGTCCCGCGTGAGGACCACCCCGCCGTCTACCGGGAGTTCGCCCGCGTGTTGCGTCCGGGCGGGACACTCCTGATGACGCTGCCCGGCGGCCGGTTCGAGACCGTCCGCGAGGGGTGGATGGGCGGACGAATGTTCTTCTCGGCGCCCGGTCGGTCGGCGACGCTCTCGCAACTCCGCGAGGCCGGCTTTTCTGCGGTCCGGACCCGAACCGTCTCCGACCCGCTCGGGTCCGACGCCGAGTTCGTCTTCGCCGACTACGACGGCGCGTGACCGACACTCTCGGCGGGCCGGGTGCGGTGACCGCGACAGAACCGTTTTGTCACTGTGGCCGAAGGGTGGACATGAGCCAGATCGAACCCGAGACGCTGCTCCCGAGCGAGCGGATGCGCCGGCAGGCCCGCGACGGGACGACCTTCGAGGTGGTCGCCGTCGACGACCGGACGCTGGGTGACCTGACCGACGCGGACGCCCGCGCCGAGGGGAGCCGCGACCTGGACCACTACCGGGAGGTCCTCGAGCGCGCCCACGAGGGCTTCGAGTGGGACGACGACTCCGACGTCGTCCGTCACCGGTTCGAGCGGGTGGAGTGAGACCCGCCGGCGAACGGCAGTCGATGGTGAGCGTGGCGGTCCCGCCGCGGAGACGCCCCGTTCCCAGATCCTGAGAGCGCCGTCGGTCCTTCTTGAGGCGCGGGGTCGTTCTCCTGGATATGGGAGAGCACGCAGGCATCCAGGTCAGGGTCGCGGTCGAGACGGCCGAGGCCTGTCCGGTCGCGGGGGCGACCGACGAGGCGGGCAGCGCCCGGTCGGTCACGTGGAGTCGTGCGCCCGAGGGCGACGTCGTCGAGGAGTTCGACTTCGTCGGCGACCTCGACGAGGACGTGCTACCGGACGACGCCGAGGTGGTCTTCGCCGCCGAGGACAGCCACCGGGTCCGGTTCGAGCGCGACGACGCGGACTGTATCTGTGACCGCGTCGAGCACCACGGCGTGCCAGTGACCGACGTGACGGCTTCCCACGGCACGCTCAGGCTGAGTTTCCACACGACCGACGTCGAGACGGTCCAGGACGTCGTCGGCGACCTCACCGACGTCTACGAGTCGGTCCGGATCGACCGCCTCGCGCGGACCGGCGACGCCGCCGCCGCCGACCTCGTGATGGTCGACCGCGGGCGCCTCACCGACCGCCAGCAGGAAGTGCTGGAGACCGCCATGGAGATGGGCTACTTCCGGCGGCCCCGCGACGCCAACGCCACCGAGGTCGCGGGGGCACTCGACATCTCGCCGTCGACGTTCGCCGAACACCTCGCGGCCGCCCAGTCGAAAGTCCTCGACTCGCTTCTGGAAGCCTGACCCCGACGCGACACCCGCCCGGTCGACCGACCTTCAGAGCTCGTGCCCGCAGGCACACTCGCCGATACAGTAGGTCGTCCCCGCGTCGTCGAGACCGAGTCGCGACGCGGCGGCCGTCGCCGTCCCGGGCGATTCGGGGTCGGGCACGACCCGCGTGGCCGTCGCGCCGTATGGGCGCGACCCCACTGCCAGCGTCGCCGTGACCTGCCCGGCCGCGTGGTCGATAACCCGGACGACGTCCTCGCCCCGGACAGGGACGTAGAGAGCCTCGTGGGCGGGGTCCCACGTCCCGGTGAACGCCGCACCGCCGAGGTCGATCCGTCCCGTCACTTCGAGCGCTTCCAGGTCGACCACCGTGACGTCCTCGCTCCCGCGGGTGAAGACGTATCCCGTCGAGCCGTCGGCGCTGATCTCGCTCGTGAGCGGCCCGGCACCGAGGCCGTCGGCGCTCGTGAACCGCGCGATCTCCTCCGGTGCGGTCGGGTCCGAGACGTCCCAGACCGTCTCGACGTCGCGCCGGTGTTCGACGAGCAACCGCTCGCCCTGCGGGTCGACGGTCCCCATCCAGGGCTGTGGGGCGCCGCCGTCCACGGGCGCCACGTCGACCTGTGTCGCGACCTCGAAGCGCTCGACGTCGAGGACGGTCAGCGTGTCGCCGTACAGGTCGGGGACGAACGCGTACTGGCCGTCGGGGTGGACCGTGACGTCACAGGGGCCGGGCCCCTCGTTGTCGCCGCGTCCCCCCTCGTCGGTGCGGTCGACCTCGGCCGTGACCTCGCCGAACCTGTCGCTGTCGGGGTCGGCGTCGACCCGGTACTGGGTGTGGGCGGGTTCGCGCGCGCTGACGACGACGGCCTCCCCGTCGGGCGTGAGTTCCTGCCAGTTGGCGCCCGACCCCGTCTCGACGCGGGCGCGCTCCTCGAGTCTGTGTGCTCCGAGCGCGCGGACGCCCCGGCCGACGTTCACCCAGACGCTGTCGTTCGCCGAGTCGACGAGCGTCCGCGCGTGCTGGTTCGCCGGGAACGACGACGTGACCCCGATGGGCGTCGTCTCGACCACCTCGACGCTGCCGGCGTCGACGACGCTCACGGTCGCGTCGCCGGTATTGAACACGAGCACCGCGTCGCCCGACCTGGGCGTCGCCGTCGGTGCGTCCGTCGCCTCACCCGCCCCGCCGTCGCCGGAACACCCTGCCGTCGCCGCCGCGCCCAGTGCCGTCGACCCCGCGAGAAAACGCCGGCGCGAGACGGGTCGCCCCTCCCGGCCGCGGTTGGGATACAGGTCCGAGTCGTCGTTCATACCCCTGATCGGAGGGGTCCGCGAATATACCCTTCGAGCGCTCGCGTCCGTCGGACACGACCGCGGTCGCCGAATCCCCGTGGTCTCGCCCTCGCTCCGGCGGTCGCCCGTCGAGAGGACCGCCACCGAGCGAAGGCCTTTGACCGTGCGGCCCCCTCCCATCAGCAATGGCAGCCATCGAGCGACTGCGGGTTTACCCGGTCAAGGGCCTCGACGGGGTCGACCGCGACGCCGCCCGGATACGCGAGGGGGGGACTCTCGAGTTCGACCGCGAGTTCGCCCTCTTCGACGCCGCGGACCGCATCGTCAACGGCAAGTGGACCGACCGGG
This sequence comes from Haloarculaceae archaeon, assembly GCA_036626395.1. Taxonomy (GTDB): domain Archaea; phylum Halobacteriota; class Halobacteria; order Halobacteriales; family Haloarculaceae; genus QS-5-68-33. The sequence continues at coordinate 1,062 of JAZKRZ010000205.1, read as the reverse complement.
TCCACGAACTCCGGACCGACTTCGACACCGACACCGGCCGACTGCGCGTCGAGACGCCGGCGGGTAGCACCCGGACGTTCGCCCTCGACAGCGAGGCGGGCCGCGAGCGGGCGGCCGCGTGGTTCAGCGACGACTTCGGCGGCGACCTGACGCTCGAACGCGACACCACCGTCGGTCACGTCGACCGGACGGACATGGGTCCGTCCGTGGTCAGTACCGCCACCCTCGCGGAAGTCGCCTCGTGGTTCGAGGGGTTGACCGTCGACAGCGCTCGCCGGCGACTGCGCGCGAACGTCGAGGTGTCGGGCGTCCCGGCGTTCTGGGAGGACCGCTTCGTCGGTCCCGGGGCACCGACCTTCGAGGCCGGCGACGTGCGGGTCGAGGGCGTCACCCCCTGTGGTCGGTGTGTCGTGCCGTCGCGGGACCCCGACACCGGCGAGCCCCTGGAGGGGTTTCGCGAACGGTTCGTCGAGAAGCGCCGGGAGACCTTTCCCGCGTTCGCCGACCCCGACGCCCTCGACCACTACTACTCGCTGATGCTCATCGCCCGGGTCGTGGACGGGCGCGGGGGGACGTTGCGGGTCGGTGACACCATCGAAGTTATCGAGGGCTGACCCGGCCGAGTCGAACGTGGACGGGTCGGCGTGCTCGCGGCAGGGCGCCGTATCGAGGGTGCGGACGGGACGAGGCAAACTGCATCTGATACTGTCAGACACAAGTTCGTGAACGGGCGATCCGCTGTTCGGGGATGAACCGTTAGAAAAACTCCGAAGCAGTCATCGAACGATGGCATTGCTTGTGTCCGACAGTATGAGCGCCAGATGACAGTCCGTCCGGTCCCGTCATGCGGTCGGTTGACTGTGTACCGGTACTTCGCCGAGCGGTCGGGCGACGCCCGGAAATGACTCACAACCGACCGTATCAGGCGGGTTCGCCGGCGTCGGTTTCGGTCTCCGGTTCGTCGCTCAGTTCGTCGTCCCCGTCGAGGTGGCCGCCGATCATGCGCAACGACGTTACTCGACGTGATCTGCTCCGATACGGAAGTATCGCCGGGACGGCACT
>JAZKRZ010000204.1:0-4815 GCA_036626395.1 Haloarculaceae archaeon | reverse complement strand
ACGACACGAAGGGGATCCAGCACCTCAACGAGACGATGGAACTCGTCCTCGAGGGGATGGAGGAGGCGCTCGACGACGGTCCGCTGGCCGCCGAACCCGTCCAGGGGTCGCTCATCCAGCTCCACGACGCACGCCTCCACGAGGACGCCATCCACCGCGGGCCCGCACAGGTCATCCCCGCCGTCCGCCAGGCCGTCCACAACGCCCTGATCGACGGGGAGATCCGACTGCTCGAACCCATCCAGGAGGTCCGCATCGACGTCCCCAACGAGTACATGGGGTCGGCCTCCGGCGAGATCCAGGGGCGCCGCGGCCGCGTCGACGACATGTACCAGGAGGGCGACCTCATGGTCGTCGAGGGCGTCGCGCCCGTCGAGGAGATGATCGGTTTCTCCTCCGATATTCGCTCGGCCACCGAGGGCCGCGCTTCCTGGAACACCGAGAACGCCGGCTTCCAGGTCATGGCCGACAACCTCCAGCGCGAGAAGATCATGGAGATCCGCGAGCGCAAGGGCATGAAACAGGAACTGCCCGAGTCCCTCGATTACTTCTGAGACGACTTTTTTCCGGCTCGGGTATCCTCGGCCGGCTGGCGTCAAAGCGCTGGTCGTGGTCGACCGGTTCACGCGACGCCCAGCGCGTCGAGTAGGAAGACCAGCGCCACGGCGCTCAGCGCGACCCCGCCGGCGACCTTGGCGGGCGCCATCCACCGCGACCCGGAGACGAGTTCTGCCTCCGAGAGCGCCGAGACGACGAACTGGTCGCTGGCGGGGTCCCGCCGGAAGACGAGGCCGCTGGAGTTGTGCCCGTCTTCCTCGGCGGGTTCGGTCGCGCCCAGCAGATACAGCTCCGCGCCGACGGGGATGTATCGCTGTACGTACCGGCGGTCCGCCGAGAAGAGAAAGCCCGTAGGGGACCTGCTCGATGCGGGTGTTGTACTGAGTGACTGCCTCGTTGTACACCTCATACTGTCGGACACAAGTGAGGCCACCGTCGGTGGCTCGTCCGACCGGGAACGGGCGTTTCGATAGTGTGTTCCCGGCGAGCGTGTTCACGTACTTGTGTCCGACAGTATCACGCCGGTCGGCGATCTGGTTCTCCAGGGCACTGATACGCTCCTGGAACTGGAGCAGATTCTCCTGGGAGCGCAGTTCGGGGTAGTCCTCCATGCGCGCACGGAACGACCCAAGCGCCTGCCGGATCTGCTGGTCGGCCGCGGCTTCCTCGGCGGGCGTCGGGGCGCGTTCGGCCTGCTCGCGGGCCTCGACGAGGTCCGTCAGGACCTCCCGTTCGTAGTCCATGTACTCTTTGGCGGCGTCGATGAGTTTGGTGAGTTCGTCCTGGCGCTGTTTCAGGACGACGTCGATGTTCTGTCTGGCCTGGTCGGCCCGGTTGTTCAGGTTGACGAGCTGGTTGTAGACGTTGACCGCGTAGGCGACGCCTATCACGACTAATACTGTCGGATACAAGTGAGGCCACCGTCGGTGGTTCGTTCGACCGGGAACGGGCCTTTCGCTGGCGTGTTCCCGGCGAGTGTGTTCACGTACTTGTGTCCGACAGTATAAGAGCACCAGAACGAACCCCGCAACGATCTCCAGTACCATGCCCCCACTATCGCCACCGGACGGCTAAAATTCAGCGGGAGTGACTGTCTCACTCACGGTGGCGCGGTCTCGGGGACGCGGCCCGGCGAGCGCGGGGGGCGTGACCCGAAACGGCGGGATTCTTATACGCCGGGCCAGTTTGTCGATGACAATGAGCGCACGTGAGCGCACTCGGGAGGTGACCGGGCGATGAGTGACTCGACCGACGAGGTTCGGGCCTACACAGTCAGGCTCGAACTCGTCGACGAGCCCGGCGAACTCCTGCGGGCGCTCGAACCCATCGCCGACAACGGCGGCAACCTCCTCTCTATCTTCCACGAGCGGGGCAACGTCACTCCGCGGGGACACATCCCGGTCGAGGTCGACCTGGAGGCCACGCCCGAACGGTTCGACGACATCGTCGAGGCGCTGCGCGAGGCCGGCATCAACGTCATCCAGGCCGGGTCACGGCGATACGGCGAGTCACTGACCGTCGTGCTGACGGGCCACGTCGTCGATACCGACCTCTCCGATACGCTCTCGCGGCTCCACGAGTCGACGCAGGCGACGGTGACGGACCTGTCGCTGTCGGCTCCCGAAGGGACCGACGACGTCTCCAGCGCGCGCCTGCGACTCGCTACCGAGGAAAACGAGCGCCGGGCGACGATGGACGCCGTCCGCGACATCGCCACCGAGAAAGGTCTCCGGGTCATCGAACCGCTGGCCGGAGGTGACCAATGAGACTCGCGGTCCTGGGCGCCGGCGCGGTCGGTACCAGCGTGGCGGAACTCGCCGACGAGTACGGCCATACGGTGACGGCGCTGGCCGATTCGAGCGGTGCCGCGGTCGACCCCGACGGTATCGACGTCGGGGCCGCCCTGGCGGCCAAACGCGAGGAGGGGACGCCCGGCGACGGGGACCCCGAGGACGCCCTCGCCGGCGAGTACGACGTCCTCGTCGAGGCGACGCCGACGACGCTTGGCGACGCCCAGCCCGGCTTCGGTCACGTCGAGCGCGCCCTCGACCGGGACCGCCACGTCGTCCTCGCGAACAAGGGACCGGTCGCCGAGCGCTACGGCGACCTGCGCGCGCTCGAACGCGAGAGCGCCGGCACGGTCAGGTTCGAGGCGACCGTCGGCGGCGCGATGCCGGTCCTCTCGACCGTCGAGGACTTCGGCCCCGAACACATCTCGGCCGTGCGGGGCGTCTTGAACGGCACCGCGAATTTCATCCTCTCGCGGATGGCCGCCGAGGGCCTGGGCTACGAGCACGTCCTCGCCGAGGCCCAGGACCTGGGCGTGGCCGAAGCGGACCCGACCTTCGACGTCGACGGCACCGACGCCGCGCTGAAGTGCGTCATCCTGGCGAACGTCCTCCGGGGCAACGGCCGCGAGTACGCCCTCGAAGACGCGGAAGTCGAGGGCATCGAGGACATCCCGGGCAGCGCGCTCGAACTCGCCACCGAGGACGGCCGGACCGTGCGCCTCGTGGGCGAGGTCACGAACAGCGGGGACGTCCGCGTGGGCCCACGACTCGTCCCGCAGAACGGCACGCTCGCGGTGACGGGCACCAACAACATCGTCCAGTTCGAGACTGAACACGCCGGGCGACTCAACATTTCCGGGCGTGGCGCGGGCGGCCCCGAGACCGCCACCGCGGTGCTGGGTGACGTCGGTCGCCTCCCCGAGCGATAGAGGCCCCGCCGACCCGTTCAGGATCGGACGCCCCGTCTTCGCCACACGGGTCATACTGTCGGACACGAGCAATGCCACCGTTCGATGACTGTTTCGGGGTTTTCGTGACGGTTCCTCCCCGAACAGCGGATCGCCCGTTCACGAACGTGTGTCCGACAGTATCAGACCGGTGCCCCGCGGTCCGTGTCAGCGGTTGCCAAATCGCAAGACGGCGCGGAGATCACGTGTAAGCGCTATCGAAATGGTTTTAACACTAACCGCCGAAAGATTCCCACATAGCGCCTCTGCGCGTGAGATACACAATGAGCGAAGACAAACCGCACCAGAACCTGGCCATCATCGGCCACGTCGACCACGGCAAGAGCACACTGGTCGGGCGCCTCCTCTTCGAGACGGGGAGCGTACCCGAGCACGTCATCGAGCAGTACCGAGAGGAAGCCGAAGAGAAGGGCAAGGGCGGCTTCGAGTTCGCCTACGTCATGGACAACCTCGCCGAGGAGCGCGAACGCGGGGTCACCATCGACATCGCCCACCAGGAGTTCGACACCGACGAGTACTACTTCACCATCGTCGACTGTCCGGGCCACCGCGACTTCGTCAAGAACATGATCACGGGCGCGAGCCAGGCCGACAACGCCGTGCTCGTGGTCGCAGCCGACGACGGCGTCCAGCCCCAGACTCAGGAACACGTCTTCCTGGCGCGCACGCTGGGCATCGGCGAGATGATCGTCGGCGTCAACAAGATGGACCTCGTCGACTACGACGAGGGTCGCTACGAGGAAGTCGTCGACGAGGTCACGCAGCTGCTCAAGCAGGTGCAGTTCAACCCCGACGACGCGAAGTTCATCCCGCTTTCGGCGTTCGAGGGCGACAACGTCGCCGAGGAGTCCGAGAACACCCCCTGGTACGACGGGGATATCCTGCTCGAGGCGCTCAACGAGCTACCCGAGCCGGAACCGCCGACGGACACGTCGCTGCGCCTGCCCATCCAGGACGTCTACACCATCTCCGGTATCGGGACGGTCCCGGTCGGCCGCGTCGAGACCGGCGTCATGAACACCGGTGACGACGTCGTCTTCCAGCCCAGCGACGTGGGCGGCGAGGTCAAGACCATCGAGATGCACCACGAGGAAGTGCCCGAGGCGGGCCCCGGCGACAACGTCGGGTTCAACGTCCGCGGTATCGGCCAGGACGACATCCGCCGGGGCGACGTCTGTGGCCCGGCCGACGACCCGCCGACGGTCGCCGAGACCTTCCAGGCCCAGATCGTCGTCATGCAGCACCCGAGCGTGATCACGGCCGGCTACACCCCGGTCTTCCACGCCCACACCGCGCAGGTCGCCTGCACGGTCGAGTCCATCGACAAGAAGATCGACGCCTCCTCGGGCGAAGTCACCGACGAGGACCCGGACTTCATCCAGAACGGCGACGCGGCGGTCGTGACGGTGCGCCCCCAGAAGCCGCTCAGCATCGAGCCCTCGAGCGAGATCCCCGAACTGGGGAGCTTCGCCATCCGCGACATGGGTCAGACCATCGCG
>JAZKRZ010000203.1:0-5041 GCA_036626395.1 Haloarculaceae archaeon | reverse complement strand
TCCACGACGCCGCCGACCGGGAGGGCGAGACCGACCTCGTCTACCCCGCCGGCGCGGTCACGCCCGAGGCCGTCGCCCGCCTGCGCAACGACGCCGGCGGGCTGGTCTGTGTCGCCGTTTCGGACGCCGTCGCCGACGCCTTCGACCTCCCGTTCCTCCAGGGGCAGCTGGACCACCCCGCCGCCGCCGACCACGACCTCTCGTACGACGACCGCTCCTCCTTCTCGCTGCCGGTCAACCACCGGGACACCCGGACGGGGATCACCGACGGGGACCGCGCGCTCACCATCCGCGAACTCGCCGCCGCGGCCGCCGACCCAGCGGAGACGGACTTCGCGAGCGAGTTCCGTACCCCCGGTCACGTCCACGTCCTCCGGGCCGCCCCGGGGCTGCTCGCCGACCGCCAGGGACACACCGAACTCGGGGTCGCGCTCGCGGAAGCGGCGGGCGTGGCCCCCGCCGTTGTGGTCTGTGAGATGCTCGACGACACGACCGGCGGGGCACTCTCCCCGGCCGCCGCCGCCGACTACGCCCGCCGCCACGACATCCCCTACGTCGAGGGTGCGGACCTGGTCGCACAGCTGTAGGGAGCCTCGGCGGCGAGTTCGACCCGGTCGGGCTCCGGGACCCGCCGCCGAACCGTCAAGACTCTTAACGGTGGCCGTCCTGCGTCCGGGTATGTACGCCGACAGCGACGGACCGGCAGCGTGGTGGTCGCCGTGAGCGACGCCGACCGGCCCGAGATGTTCGAGGGTGTCGACGAGATCTGGATGGACGGCGAGTTCGTCGACTTCGAGGACGCGACGACGCACGTCCTCTCACACGCGCTGCACTACGGGACGGGCGTCTTCGAGGGCGTCCGGTGTTACGACACCGCGAAGGGGTCGGCGGTCTTCCGGTGGGAGGAGCACCTCGACCGCTTCTACCAGTCCGCGAAACCCTACGATATGGAGATCCCCTTCGACCGCGAGGAACTCACGGAGGCGACCCTCGAACTCATCCGCCGGGAGGAGCTCGACTCCTGTTACATCCGCCCGCTGGCCTTCCGCGGCCACGGCCCGCTCGGCGTCGACCCCCGGGGGGCACCGGTCAGCGTGACCGTCGCGGTCTGGCCGTGGGGCGCCTACCTCGGCGAGGAAGCCCTCGAGGAGGGCGTCGACGTCGCGGTCTCCTCCTGGCGGAAACACGCCTCCAGCCAGATCCCGACCAACTCCAAGACCACCGGCGCGTACGTCAACAGCGTGCTGGCCTCGCTGGAGGCCGACTCCAACGGCTACGTCGAGGCTATCGTCCTCAACAAGGAGGGCAACGTCGCGGAGGGGCCCGGCGAGAACCTCTTTCTGGTCCGGGACGGCGAGCTGTACACCACGGGCCTGTCGGAATCGATCCTCGACGGGATCACCCGCCAGTCCGTCATCACGATCGCCGAGGATCTGGGCTACGAGGTTCACGACACCGTCTCCATCTCGCGGGGCGAGCTGTACACCGCCGACGAGCTCTTCTTCACCGGGACCGCGGCGGAGGTGACACCGATCCGCAGCGTCGACGACAACGTCATCGGCGAGGGGACGAAGGGACCGGTCACCGACGAGATCCAGACGAAGTTCTTCGAGGTCATCGAGGACGCCCCCGAGGCCTACGGGGACTGGTTCACGCCCGTGTAGCGCCCCGCCGGACGACACCGTTGGTCGGACGATGACCGGCCGGGCCGGGGGGAGGTGGGAGCGGCCGACGAGTATCACTCTCGAAACCACTCCCGGAACGGTTATGACACTGAACAATCGTGTGTAGGCAATGGCCGACACCGTCCGGGTGCTCCACGTCGACGACGAGCCGGACCTCGCCGACGTTGCAGCGACGTTCCTCGAACGCGAGGACGAGCGGTTCCGGATCGACACTGCCACCAGCGCCGGGGAGGCCCTCGACGTGCTCGCCGACCGCGACGTCGACTGTATCGTCTCCGATTACGAGATGCCCGGGCGCAACGGCATCGACCTCCTCGAGGCCGTCCGCGAAGACCATCCCGACCTTCCCTTTATTCTCTTTACCGGCAAGGGGAGCGAGGAGGTCGCCAGCGACGCCATCTCCGCGGGCGTCACCGACTACCTCCAGAAGGAGACCGGGACCAGCCAGTACGCGGTCCTGGCAAACCGGATCGCGAACGTGGTCGACCAGCACCGGTCCCAGAACGAACTCGAAGCCAGCCAGAAGCGGCTCTCGCTGTTCATCGAGCAGTCGCCGCTGGGCGTCCTCGAGTACAACAACGACTTCGAGATCGTCCGCGTCAACGAGGCCGGAGAGGAGATCCTCGGCTACTCCGAGGAGGAACTCCGCGGGGAGACCTGGGAGAAACTCGTCACGGACGCCAGCTACGACCACGTCGACGAGGTCACCTCGGCGCTGGAGGCGGGCGAGGGCGGCTACCACAGCATCGACGAGAACGTCCGGAAAGACGGCGAACGCATCATCTGCGAGTGGCACAACCGCGTCGTCACCGACGACGACGGCGAGGTCGTCGCGGTCTTCTCGCAGTTCCAGGACGTCACCGAGCGCGAGCGGCGCCAGCGAAAGCTCGACGAACTCCAGCAGCGGACCCAACTGCTCATGGAGACACAGACCGTCGAGGAGACGGTCCGGACCGCCACGGAGGCCGCCGACGACCTCATCGATGCCCCGCTGAGCGGCGTCCACCTCCTGAACGACGCCGGCGACGAACTCGAGCCAGCCGCGGTCGTCGGCGGCGTCTACGACGCCTTCGACGAGCTGCCCTCCTATCCGAGGGGCGCTCCCGAGGGGTCACGGGCTGCGCTCGTGTGGGAAGTCTTCGAACACCAGGAACCGTACCGGATCCGCGACACGCGGGGTCACGACGCGCTGGCGGAGGACACGCCGGCCCGGAGCGTGCTGCTCTACCCGATCGAGGGCCACGGCGTCTTCGTGGTTTCCTCGGACGACCCCGACGCCTTCACCGAGACCGACGAGACGCTGGTCGAGATCCTGGCGACGACGCTCACGACCGCGCTCGACCGGGTCGAGCAGGCCCGACGCCGGCGGAAGAGCCTCCGCCGGCTCGAGCGGCTCCACGACGCGACGCTCTCGCTGGTGGGGGCCGAAGAGACCCGAGGCGTCGCCGAGCGCGCCGTCGCGGAGGCCGAGAGCGTTCTGGAGTTCCCGCTGGCGATGGTCCGCCTGTACGACCCCGACGAGGACGGGCTGGTGCCGGTCGCGGCCAGCGACCGGGTCGACGACGTGTTCGACGGCCGTCCCGTCTTCGAACGCGACGGCGGGAGCGTCACCTGGGAGGTCTTCGAGACCGGCGAGCCGCGGGTCGTCGACGACATCAACCACCACGACCGCGCGGTCGATGCCGACACCCCCCTCCAGAGCCTGATGGTCCTCCCGGTCGGCGAGTTCGGTACCCTGGCGGCCGGCTCCACCGAACCCGAGACCTTCGACGAAACCGACCTCTTCCTGGGACAGATCCTGGCGACGGCGACCGAGGCGGCACTCGAAGGGGCCGACCGCCGGGCCGAACTCGAACGCAAAAACGAGCGCCTCGAGGAGTTCGCGAACGCCGTCTCCCACGACCTGCGGAACCCGCTGAACGTCGCCATCACCCGGGTCGAACTCGCCGCCCATGACTGCGACAGCGACCATCTCGGGGACGCGGCCGACGCGCTGGACCGGATGGCGGTGATGATCGACGACATCCTGACACTGGCTCGACAGGGGGCGGAGTCGGTCGAACTCGGGCACATCGAGCTTGAGGACGTCGTTCGGCGCGCCTGGGGGGCCGTGGAGACGCCCGACGCGACGCTCACGCTCCGGAACGCGGCGACCATCGAGGCCGACGCGAGCCAGCTCAGACAGCTCGTCGAGAACCTCCTGCGGAACGCCGTGGAACACGGTTCCACGAGCCCTCCGTCGCAGGCTCCGGAGGACGCCGTCGAGCACGGCTCGGCGGGCCCCACCGGCGACGACGGCGTCACCGTCCGGGTCGGGACACTCCCGAATGACGCTGGCTTCTACGTGGAGGACGACGGCCCGGGGGTCCCCCCCGAGGCGCGCGAGGCGGTGTTCGAGGCCGGCTACTCGACCGCCGAGAACGGGGTCGGGTTCGGGCTCGCCATCGTCAAGCGAGTGGCCGAGGCCCACGGCTGGGAGGTCCGCGTGACCGACGGCCAGAGCGGCGGGGCGCGGTTCGAGGTTTCGAAGGTCGAGGTCGTCGGCGACTGACCGGGCGCGTGCCGCTCCCTCAGGCGTCCCAGTCGCGCTCGACGGGGGTCTCGCTGGCGTCCAGTGTCTCCAGCAACCACTCCGCGGCCGCGTCGATGGCGCCCTGGCTGGTGGCTGTCAGCTTCAGCCGGTTGTGACCGGCGTCCCGGTCGGGGTAACAGCCGACCATCACGTCGAACTCCGCCTCCACGTCCTCCAGGGCGCCGACGATGTTCGCCTCGGGCTCGACGGTGTAGAGGAATCGCGAGACGGCGTCCCCGTCGAACTCCTCCGCGATGTCTTCGAACATCGCTTTCAGCTCCCGGGGGATCCCCGGCATGACGTAGACGTTCTCCAGAACGGCACCGGGTGCGAGTCCCTCGCCGTTGATCAGCGGGCGGGCGCCCTGGGGAATGCTCGCCTCGGCCTCGATGTCGATGTCGAGTTCGGGGATCGAGGCCTCGACCTGCTCCAGGGTCGCCTCGATGTCCTCCAGCGCGAGGTCGTCGACGACCATCCCGCGGTCGAAGGCGTCGGCGACGGCCTCCATGGTCACGTCGTCGGGCGTCCCGCCGATCCCGCCGGTGACGATGACGGCGTCGAAGCCGTCGCTGTACTCCCGGACGTGGCGGGCGATAGTCGCGCGGTCGTCCGGGACCACGAGGATCCGCTCGACGGTGACGCCACGCTCCGCGAGCTGGCGGGCGAGCCAGGTCGCGTTCGTGTTCTCCGTGTCCCCCGCGAGCAGTTCGTCGCCGACAGTCAGGAGTGCAGCGTCCATCTACCCCCGAAAAGGAGTGGGGTTCAATTAGCGGTTTCGTCCGTC
>JAZKRZ010000202.1:0-5151 GCA_036626395.1 Haloarculaceae archaeon | reverse complement strand
GCCGTCCAGCGTGCCGGCGTCGCCATTGAACTCGCGCCGCTGCTCGCGGGGGTCGTCGCCGGCGGCGCCACGGGGTTCGTCCTCGTAGTGACGCTCGGGGACCACTATCTGGCGACGGTGGGCCGGCTCGAGTACACGAAGCTCTCTGCGAGTGTTCTCGGACTGTTGGTCGTTCTCGTGGCCGTCCTCGCGGGCCCGCTCGGGGTCGGCGTCTTCGCCGCGGCGCCGGTGGTGGGGGGGGTACCGGTTCGGTTCGGCGCCCGCCGGGCGAACCTGATGGGCGTCTTGCTCGTGCCGCTGGCGCTAGGGGTGTGAGTGTATGAAGTGAGGTCCCGCTTTTTCACCCATTTTTCACGGTAGGGTTCCCGCAGGCCGTGAAGCGGCCGAGGAAACCCCACCGCGAAAAAGACGGTCGCTATATGAACCCCTGTCGACGGAAGTAGCCCATCATGACCACGGTGACGATACCCATCCCGGTCATGACCGCGGGGTAGGCGTAGGTCCAGCCGAGTTCGGGCATGTTGAACGGGCTGTCGGCGAAGTTCATGCCGTAGACGCCGACGACGAAGGTGAGGGGGATGAAGATGGTCGCGACGACCGTGAGCACCTTCATCACCTCGTTGGTGGACTGGGAGAGGGCGTTGAGGTAGATGTCGCGGGCGCCGCTGGCCAGGTCGCGGTAGGTCTCGGTCAGGTCGACCAGCTGGACGAGGTGGTCGTAGACGTCCCGGAAGTACTTCTCGGTCGACTCCTGAACGTAGGCGGGGTCCCCCCGCGCGAGGACGCCGACGGCCTCGCGGGTGGGCCAGGCGAGTTTGCGAAAGGACAGGAGTTCCCGCCGGACGCTGTGGAGGTCCTCGATGGTCTCGGCGTCGGTCGAGGCCAGGACGGCCTCCTCGATGTCCTCGATCTTGTCCTCGATGGCGTCCAGGAGCGCGAAGTACTCGTCGACGACGACGTCGATGACGCGGTAGGCGGTGAAGTCGGGACCGCGGTGGAGCAGTCGCTCGTCGCCGCGTTCGACGGCCGTCCGGACGCGGCCGATCGCCGCGGCGGGGCCGGTGGCGTAGGTGACGAGCCAGTCCTCGCCGAAGAAGAGGCCGACGGGTTCGTCGCAGATCTCCTCCTCGAAGGTGGTCTCGCCGCGCCGGAGCGTCGCCGTCTTGAGCATGACGAACGTGTAGCGGTCGAACTCCTCGGTCTTCGGGCGGACGTCGTTGTGGACGTCCTCGATGGCGAGGGGGTGCAGACCGAACACGTCGGCGACGCGGTCGACGGTGGCGGCGTCGGGTTCGGCCAGGTGGACCCACGTCGTCCCGTCGGCGTCGCGAGCGGCTTCGATGTCGTCGTGCTCGGTGACCGTCTCCGCGCTGTAGACGAGCGCCCCGGTCACGTCGACCCCTCCCTGTCCCTGTGGTCGGTCGTGCGTTCGGTGTCCCCGTCGGTCTCGGCGGGGTCGAGCGAGCGGCCGATGGCGACGAGCGTGAGTCCGACCATGACCGCCATCACCGAGAACGCCCGTCCGGGATAGGACACCCAGACGCCCGCAGCGTAGGCCGCGAGTCCGGCCAGCGAGAGGGCGATACCGCCCCCCAGCGCGCGGTTCATGCCACGGGGGTTCCGTCGACAGCGGCAAAACGTTTGGCCCCCTGCCCGGTGAGCCGACTCCCGAAAGCGGGGACTCACACGAACGGCTGTTCGAGGCCGGCGATGAGCGTGTCGACGCGGTCGCGCTCGTCGACCAGTCCGGGATGGGTCCCGAAGGCGATGACGTAGTCGTTACCGGCGTCGAACGCCGCGACGTGGACGACGACGTCAGCGGCGGTCCCCTGGTTCTCGACACGGAACGTCGAGACGGTCCGCTCGCCGCCAAGCGAGTCGACCGTGCGGTTGCCGACGAAGCGCACCGACGCGTCTCCGGTCTCGAGGAACCGCCGGACGAGTCGCTCCGGGGAGACGCGACTCAGCGGATGGACGCTCTGCCCGCCCACCCGGGCGTTGGGCATCGCGAGCACCGAGAACGTGACCGGGCTGCGCGCGTTCCCGACCGGGACCGTCGCGTTGCCGATCCCGTCGGGCGGTTCGGTTCCCTGTCCCGGCGCGCCCACGCCGGTCTCGCCGCCCAGCGCCGCGAGCTGGCTCTCGTTCAGGTCGTTCGCGTCGACCGACCGGTTGTAGACGTAGAGGTAGCTCGTGAGGTTCACCCGCCGCTCCTGGCCGGCTGTGCCCACCCTCACGACGTTCGTGACGGTCTGGTTGTCGGCCTCCTGGTAGCCCGTCGCGTCGAGGGCGGCGTCGCTCGCGACGGTCCTGTTGGCCGAGAACTCCAGCGCCTGACTCCCGGTCAAAAAGCCGAGACACCCCGCGCTCAACCCGACCAGCGCGATGACAAGCAGTACCCGCCGATAGTTCGCCATGGTCGCACACGCGGTGAGCGGCAACTTAAATACCGGGTCGATCCCCCTGTGTCTCCCGGGCAGGCGCCACGAGTTACTCGAAGCGGTAGGTGGGTCCGTCGTCGCTGTCCTGCACTTCGACGCCGAGGTCCCGGAGGCGTTCGCGCAGCGCGTCGGCCCGGTCGTAGTTGCCCGCCTCGCGTTCCTCCTGGCGGACGTCGAGGACGAGTTCGACCAGGTCGGCCGCGATGCCCGCGCCGTCGGTGCCGCCGGCGGACGCCCCGAAGGAGAGACCGAACACGTCACCGCCGAGTTCCCCGAACGCGTCGATAGCGCGCTTGAGCCCCTCGAAGTCGTAGCGGCCGCGACTGTCGACGTGGGCGTTGACCGCCGAAGCGAGGTCCAGGAGGGCAGCCATCGCTTCGCGCGTATTGAAATCGTCGTTCATCGCCGTCTCGAAGGCCTCGCGCGTCGTCGCGACCGCCTCGCGCAGGTCGGCGTCTTCGACCGTGGCGTACGCGTCGACGCTGTCGGCGGCCGCGGCCGCTCGCTCGTAGCCACGTTCGAGCGTCTCCCAGCGGTCCGCTGCCTCGGCGATAGTCGCCGCCGAGAAGGTCGGGTCCGCCGAGTACACTGTCGAGATGAAAAAGGTCCGGAGGACGTCGGGGCCGTACTCCTCGATGGCGGCGCGGGCGGTGGTGAAGTTCTCCAGGCTGGAGGACATCTTCTCTTCGTCGACCTGAACCATCCCGGTGTGGAGCCAGTACCGGGAGAACTCCTCGCCCGTGGCGGCCTCGCTCTGTGCGATCTCGTTTTCGTTGTGCGGGAAAACGAGGTCCGACCCGGCGACGTGGACATCGAAGCTCTCGCCGAGGTGGGTCGTGGACATCGCCGAGCACTCGATGTGCCAGCCGGGGCGGCCCTGGCCCCAGGGCGAATCCCAGGTCCGGGCACCCTTCGCCGCTTCCTCGGGCGGGGCCGCGCCCGGCTTGCGCTCTTCGGCGACGGCGTCTGGGTCGACGCCGCCGGCCTTCCAGAGGGCGAAGTCCGCCGGGTTGCGCTTCTCGGACCGTTCGTCGGGGTCACCCTGGGTCTCCAGCTCGTCGAGGCGCTGGTTCGAGAGTTTGCCGTACTCCTCGAAGGCCGTGACGTCGAAGTAGACCGAGCCGTCGGACTCGTAGGCGTAGCCGCCCTCGACCAGCGTCTCGACCATCGCGATTATCTCGTCGACGTGCTCGGAGACGCGCGGATAGACGTCCGCTCGCCGGAGGTTGAGGTCCCGCATGGCCTCGATGACGTCGGCCAGGTAGTGGCGGGCGACCTCCGCCTCGTCCGCGCCATCGGCCCCGACGCGCGCGACGATCTTCTCGTTGACGTCGGTGAAGTTCTGGACGTACCTGACCTCGTAGCCGAGGTACTCCAGCCAGCGAACCATGACGTCGGTGTGGGTCCAGGTGCGAGCGTGACCAACGTGGACGGGGTCGGAGGTAGTGAGCCCGCAGAGATACAGCGTGACCTGGTCGTCGTCTGCCGGCTCGAACCGCTCGCGCTCGCCCGTGAGCGTGTTGGTCACGTGCAGGGTCATGCCCGGGAATCGACGGGGCGACCGCTTCAATCCGTCGAAGCGGTGCCAGTCAGTCACACTCGCGGTAGTGGACGACGCGTTGACCCGAGAGAAGGGTCAGACCGTCGCGGTCCGGAAGCGGGTGACGGCCGTGAGGACCGGATACGTCCAGGACTCGTCCGCGTAGATGTAGTCACAGAGGTCGTGGCCGTCGACGCGGGAGGCGGGTGCACGGCGCTGGACGGTTGCCTGGCGGCGCTCGGCGAGGTCCTCGAGGCCGGACGCGACGTCGCCGCGGTGGCGGCCGGGAACGGTCGGTCCGTCACAGCGGTCGAGGAGGGTCACGAGCGCGTCACGGCTCTCGGCGAGCGAGGTCAGTTCGTCCTCGAGCTGGTCGCAAAACGACTCCCGGCCGTCGATAGCCGTCTCAATGGCGGCGTTCAGGGTCCTCTTGTACAGTTCGGTGACTGGAACCGTCCCGTCCCGGGAGAGTCCGGCCGCCGCTTCCGGCGAGAGTTCCGCCGCCGCGTGTTCCACCAGTGACTCGCCGTAGACGCGCTCGTAGTGGTCGACGCTCATCACGGTCTCGCGGAACGCCCCGCGGAGGCGTCGGGTCGCGTCGGACCGCCTCGTGTCGCCGACAGCACGCCCGGCGGGTGCAGTACCCGCCGGGGAGGTCATCGTCTCGACGCCCGCGACGCGCTCACTGAACCTGACGAACGCCCGGCGCTCGGCCTCGACCTCGGCGTGTTCCGTCTCCACGACCCCCTCTGCGGTCGAAAGCGGTTCCAGGACGTGCCCGGCGAGCGAAGTCGAGAGGACGTCCCCGGAGTCGGGAGTGCCGCTCATGTCCGCGTCCTACGGTCGGGTCCCACAATTTAGTTGCGAATGGTTATCGAAAGAGATAATCACGGTTGACAGGTGAAGGGTTACGCTCGTTACGCGCCGGCACCGGGAGTAGCGGGGCGGTCGGCCGTTCCCGCCGGGGGAGTCGGACGACGGGCGCCGCGGACGCGAGGGTGGCGCCCCCCCGCAAGCAACGACACACGCCAGTCCGGGGACGAACACCTGCCGGGACCGACGGACATTACATCGGGGGCCGGGCTACGTTCGACCGTGTGGGGGTCGCTCTCGGCACTCATACGGACCGTTGTACCCATTTTCGGCGATGCCGCCGACGGATGGGCGAGT
>JAZKRZ010000201.1:0-5168 GCA_036626395.1 Haloarculaceae archaeon | reverse complement strand
GGCCGGGTGGTCCTGGGGCATGAACAGGCAGTCGTGGATGAAGAAGTCGGCGTCGACGTGGGGGCCCTGCATCTCCTGGAAGCCCATCCCCACCAGGACTTCCGAGACGCGGTCGACCAGCTGGCGGAGCGGGTGGTGTTTCCCGCCGTAGGTCGTCTCGGCGTCCGCCTCGACGTTGTAGTCGGCGAACTCCACCTCCGCCCACTCGCCGCTGGTGATCAGTTCGGAGGTCACCTGCCCGACGGTCTCGGCGACTTCGACCCCCTCCATGAGCGCCGTGACGCCCGCCTCGGTGAGCGTGACCCGCCGGACGGTGCGCTCGCGTTCGGTCACGAGGCCGCGCCGGCGGAGCTGGTCGACGACGTCGTCGGCGTATCCCTCGGGACTGACAGCGCCCTGCGCGATGGTCGAGAGCGCCGATTTCTCCGGGTCGTTGTCGGGGACGAAGTCGGGGTCGACGACGACCTCGCCCTCGTCGATACTGCCCATGCCCTTGCGGGCGAAGTTGGCGAGTGCGACCTCGACGCGGTCCTCGTCCAGATTGGAGGTGCCGATGGCCTGCCCGATCTCGACGGGGTCCTCGTCGGCGCCGAGCGAGAGCGCCCCCACCCACAGCGCGTGCTCGGGCAGCGCCTCGTACTCGTAGGTCTCGCCCTCCTCGGTGAGTTCGAGTTCCGTCTCGGTGGCCTCCTCGACGTCGAGCAGCCCCTCCTCTTCGAGCGCGAAGGCGGCGCCCGCGACCGACGCCTCCGGTTCGCCGGTCTCCTCGGCGATCGATTCGACTGTCCTGGGGTCGTCGGCGCTCGCCGCTTCGAGCACCGCGACCTGCGTTTCCGGGAGTTTCATTGCTTCCGAGTCTGCGTGGTCGTCAGTTAACGGTTCTCATCGCGTCCCACCGGGCAACCCCCGACGGGACGGCGTCCGGCCACAGCCACGACTGGACGCGAGGTCAGCGCGGACGGTTTCGGCCCGGTCTGCGGTTCGTTTCGGGCGAACCGGTCATCGACCGGGGCTCCGCCGTCCGTCAGAACGCGAAGCCGAACCCGAACCCGAACCCCGCTCCGAACGGCACCGCTGCCTGGCGAACGAGCCGTCCCGCGATGGATCCGGGCTGCATGTGCGAACCGATGGCACGCCGGAACAAAACCGTTTCGCACCCGTGGGGGCCGGCCGGCAGTACCGTGCCCGCCCGCAGCGTAGAACCGGAGGACCACACGCGGGCGGCCGAGTGGGAAGGCCGACGACCACGAGTAGCGGGCCGACCCGGTCGCTGACGGGTCGCCGCGAGCACAACCGCTTATTTCCGTGCGGGACAAGACACCTGTATGAACCGTACGACCAACGCGCTCGCGAACTTCGCGCTCAACTTCCTGGTCGGGTACGCGGTCGGTACCCTGCTGCGTGGTCGCCAGGCGGGCGTCGGAGCCGGACTCGTCGCCGGCGCCGTCGGCGCCGCGGCGAGCTGGGTCGCCTACGACCGGTTCGCCGACCTCGACCTCGAAGACGACCGCGAACTCGTCGAGATCGAAGTCTGATACTGTCGGACACAAGTACGTGAACACGCTCGCCGGGAACACGCCATCGAAACGCCCGTTCCCGGTCGAACGAGCCACCGACGGTGGCCTCACGTGTGTCCGACAGTATGAGGAGACCGGGGCTCTGTCGCGGGTGTGTCGGGACGACGCGGGCGAGTCGCACCTGTCTCGGACCGGCGTCTCCTGGTACGGACTGCGGTCACTGTGTCCACGACGACCGCCCGACTGCGGGCGGTCGATGGAGAACTGACTGACAGCAGTCCGTATCAGGCCCGCTTTCGCGAGGAATCGAGGTCGATGTCGAGTTCCGCCAGTCGGTCCTCCCACTCGGCGCGTTTCGCCTGGTGGTCTTCGAGGAACCGCTCCATGAGTTCGGCGGCCTGTTCCTTGCACCCGCCACAGAGCCGCTCGCCGTTGACACACTCCTCGTAGACCTCGGTGGCGAACTCGTCGTCGGCCTCGGCCAGCAGGTAGGCGTACAGTTCGTAGACGGGACACTCGTCGGCTTTCCCGCCGAGTTCGCGCTGTTCTTCGGCGGTCTCGCGCCCGCCCGTCGTGGCGGCCCTGACCTTCTCGTAGCCCTCCTGGGGGTCGTCGAGCAGGCTGATGTGCGAGGCGGGCACCGACGAGGACATCTTGCCGCCCGTGAGCCCGGTCATGAAGCGGTGGTAGATAGAGGACGGCGCGAGAAAACCGTAGCCGCCGTGGTCGACCTCGACCCGGCGGGCCAGTTCCTCTGCCTCCGCCCGGGCGAGGTCGAACGCGTCGACGTGTTCGTCGTAGACGCGCTTTTCCCCGTCGATGGCCGTGACGAGCGCGTCGAAGGCCTCGTCGGTGGCGTTGCGGTCGAGGAACCGCACGCGGGGCCGGAGCGGCTCCTTGCCCGCCTCCCGGAGCATCGTCACCGTCGCGTCGATGCCCGTCGCGCGGGCGTCGGTCGCACCCTCCTCGCGCTCGCTCTCCAGGTACTCGGCGGCGTCGCCACACCGGACCGTCTCCTCGGGGTGGCGCTCCGTGAGCGTCTCGTAGGCCTCGGCGAGCAGTTCCCGCTCGGCGGCGTCGGCCTCGAAACTCGCGTAGGCCTCGGTGACGCCGAAATACCGGGTTCGAGCCGCCAGGTCGCGCGCCAGGCGGACGTGGGGGTCCTGGTCCGGCCCGACGGGGATCACGGTGGGTTTGGGCTCGTCGAGCTGGGGATAGAGGATATCGGCCATCTGCGTGACGACTGACTGCATGTGCGAGACGTCCGTCTCGCCGTCGAAGCCGTAGATGGCCTGCAGCTCGGAGTAGTTGGCCTCGATCCCCAGCTCGAAGGCCAGGTCCTGGACTACGCGGTTCTCGGACTGGCGATACAGTTCCCCCGCTTCCGGGTCGAACCCGAGCGCGAGCAGCGAGAGGACGTAGTCGCGGGCGTGTTCGTCGATCTCCTCCCAGGTCATCCCGCGGGCGCTGTGGGCCTCCAGGTCGGCGATGAGACCGTAAGCCTCGCCGCCCTGTTGCTGGTGCCAGATGATCTCGTCGAAGACGAGTTTGTGGCCGATGTGGGGGTCGCCCGTCGGCATGAACCCGGAGAGCGCGGCGAAGGGGTCGCCCTCGCGCATGGCGTGGGCCACGGGGCGGTAATCGCGGTGGCCGAAGATGACACCCCGTCGCATGAGGTAGTGGGGCTCGGGGACTTCGGGGAGCACCTCGTCGAACTCCTCGATGCCGAACTCGGCGAAGAGTTTGCGGTAGTCCGACACCGTCGCCGACCCCCACGGGTCCAGCGTCATCTCGTCGGCGCCCTCCGCGTCGATGCCCCCGTCAGTGACCCGGTCGTCGGTACCCGGGTCGTCGGTACCCGGGTCGTCGGTCATAGATACCACAGCGCGGAAACCCACTCCTTCAGGGGTGGGAGGAAGCGCGTTCGCTTGATTACACTACTGCCGTCGCCAGTGGCAGACTGACTCCCCCACCGGACTATATTAATACTTTTAAGCATGTATTGTGTTGTGATAGGTATGGAGGTCCGCCGCACCGTCCCGGTCAAACTGGACGTGACCGGCGAACAGGCGGACCTGCTTCACGAGACGGTCGACGAGTTCCTGTGGGCCGCCAACTACGTTGTAGACGCCGCGTGGGACGGCGAATGGGCCGAAACCCGCTCGTCGGTCCTCCACGACATGACGTATGACGCCGTGCGCGAGCAGACGCAACTCCACAGCAACCACGTCCAATCGGCTCGTGACCGTGCCGTTGACGCGCTCGACAGCGTCGTGGCGACGTGGTCGAAAGCCGAGTTTGCCTCGTTGCCGACGTTTACCACGCCATTCTGCGAATACAACCAGCGCAACGCGACGTTTCACGCCGACCACGCTTCGCTGGCCACCGTCGATGGGCGCGTCACCGTCGAGTACGTTTTGCCCGACGAGAACCGTGACACGCCCCACTCTAAGTACCTGCGCTCCGAGCAGTGGGAGACGACCGACGCGACACTCCACTATCGCCGTGGCGAGTTCTACCTCCACGTCCGAACAAAGGCGGATGTGGAAGACCCCGACCCAGCCGAGAACGGAACGGTTCTCGGCGTGGACCTCGGAGTCGAGAACATCGCCGTCACGTCGACCGGCGTGTTCTGGTCTGCCGACGAACTCAACCACTGGCGCCAGGAGTACGTTCAGCGCCGCAAATCCCTCCAGGAGTGTGGGTCGCGGTGGGCACACGAGAACGTCCAAGCAGTCGGGCGCAAAGAGACGGGCCGGTTCGAGCAGTCTCTGCACCGCGTGACAAACGAACTCGTCGGGGAAGCCCTCGAGACCGGCTGTACAGTAATCGCCTTCGAGAACTTGACGGACATCCGCGACCGGCTTCCCAGTGCCCGACAGTTCCACGAGTGGGCGTTCCGACGCCTGTACGAGTACGTCTCGTACAAGGCCAAGGAGCGGGGCATCCGTGTCGAGCAGGTGAATCCGAAGAACACGTCGCGGCGGTGTTCGTCGTGCGGGTTCACCCACGAGGACAACCGCCCGTCGCAGGACACATTTTACTGTCGGTCCTGCGGGTACGAGAACCACGCGGACTACAACGCGGCCAAGAACATTGGCTATCGACTCCTTCGCAACCAGACCGGGGGCGAAGGAGGCGCACCCGTAGGCGTGCGCTTGAACACCGGGATGCTGAACGCGAACGGGGTCAAACCCCTGCCGGATTCGGTTAGAGCGGGAGTCCATGGTGAAAGCCCACGGCTTTAGCCGTGAGTTAGCTTACTGGGTCTACGTCACGCCGACACACACTAATACCGTTCGCTTCGCCTGACCGGCGCGGCGGACGCGTGGTCGGCGTCTCCCCCGCTCAGTGGTCGCGGTCCAGCGCCATCAGCACGCCGCGGACGTTCATCGCCACCTCGGCGTCGGCTTTCTCCGCCCCCCACACCGCGCGTTCGGCGTCCGCCTCGGCCACGAAGTGCTCCACGACCGCGTCGTCGTCTCCCAGTTCCGCGCGCTTCGTCGCGACTGCGTCCACCCAGTCGGCGAGGAGAGCGGCGTACCAGTCCAGCAGGTCACCCGTCTCGGTCGCGCCGAAGTGGGGGTAACAGAGTACCCCGGGGTCGATATCCCGGATCGCCTCGACGTCGGCCTGGCACTGCCCGGGGTC
>JAZKRZ010000200.1:0-5209 GCA_036626395.1 Haloarculaceae archaeon | reverse complement strand
AGACGTCACCGCGTCATCGTCGCCCACTGCTCGCGCGGAATCTCTCCCTCCAGGGGGTCGCCGTGCTGGAACCGTTCGATGCCGTCCAGCACCGCCTCGGTCAGCGGCGGGCGGATCTGGGACCCGCCGACGTGGGGAGTCAAAAGCGCCCCGTCGAGCTGGCGCCACTCGTCGTCGGGCGCCAGCGGTTCCTCGTGGTAGACGTCCAGCGCACACCGGATCCGGCCCGCTGCCACGGCTTCGAACAGCGCCTCCTCCTCGACGACCTCGGCCCGGGCAGTGTTGACGAACAGCGCGCCGTCGGGCACCCGTGCGAGCCGGTCGGCGTCTATCATCCCGACTGTCTCCTCGGTGCGCGCCGCGTGGACCGAGACGACCGACGAGTCGAGCGCGGCGTCGAGGTCGGCCAGTTCGGCGTGTGGCGCGTCGGCCAGGTCGGGGGGGTCGACGTAGGGGTCGTAGACCGACACGGCGGCGTCGAAGGGTTCGAGCAGGTCGAGCAGCGTGCGTCCGACGGTGCCGAGACCGACGAGGCCGACATCGCGCCCGAAGAGCGTCCGGACTGCGGTGTCGTCGCCGGCCCACTCGCCGAACCCCATGCCCCTGTCCAGGTCAGGCACGGCGCGCAGGTCTGATAGTATCAGCGCCAGTGCGTGTTCGGCGGTGAACTCGGCCATCACGTCGTTGGCGCTGACGACCGAGATCCCGGCGTCGTAGACGGCCTCGGAGACGTAGTCCGCGACGCTACCACCGGTGTGTGCCACCAGTTCGAGGTCGTCGGCGGCCGCGAGGACATCGGCGGTGACCCGGGGACTCCCCCACCCGGTGACGAGGACGTCCACCCCCGGGACCTGCTCGCGAAGTCCGGGCTCGTCGAGGTTCTCCGTCGAGTCGTTCCAGGCGACCGTGCCGAGCGATTCGAGGCGCTCGCGGAGCCGGTCGGGAAAGAACGTCTCGCGCAACTCGCCCTCGGGGATCGTGACGAGGATGTCCATGCGCAGGGGTCGACCCGGCCCCGACTAATACTGTCGGACACAAGTACGTGAACACGCTCGCCGGGAACACACTATCGAAACGCCCGTTCCCGGTCGAACGAGCCACCGACGGTGGCCTCACGTGTGTCCGACAGTATAAAACCCGCCGGTGGTGGGGTCCATCCGACCGGGCGCGGACTGGTCGTCCCGGCTCACCTGATGACGGTCACCGGCACGGTGGCCTTGTCGACGACGTTTTTCGCGACGCTCCCGACGACTCGTTCGCGCTCCTCGGACAGTCCGCGGTGGCCGACGAATATCGCGTCGGCCTCTGTCTCGCGCGCGCGGTCGGCGATCGCGTCGGCCGGCCGTCCGGCGAGCAACTCCGTCTCGATCTCTGTCCCGCCGTCCGCGTCGGCGACGTCCGTCGCCACGCCCCGGGCCGCTTCGAGCGTCCGTCTGCCGAGTTCGGTCGCTTTCTCCCCGCCGGGGAGGACGACCTCGCCGCCGACCAGTTCCGTCTTCGGTTCGAGCACGTGGACGATCTCGAGGGTCGCGTCGAAGGCCAGCGCGTGTCTCGTCGCGTAGCGGACGGCCGCGTCCGACTCCTCGGAACCGTCTGTCGCCACGATGTATCGCATACCCGTCCGTTCGCTCGCCCGCTAAAAGACCCCCGCCGGGCGTTCTCACTCGGTGGGACCGGTCCCGGCGTTTTGCGCGTCCAGCGTCGCGACGGCGCCGAGGTGGACGATGTCATCGACCTCGTCGTCGCGCTGGAGGACGTGGACGGGCTCGGCCATGCCCGCGAGCATCGGCCCGATGGCCTCGGCCCCGCCCAGCCGCTGGAGGAGCTTGTAGACGACGTTACCCGCCTCGAGGTTCGGCAGGACGAGCACGTTCGCCGGGTCGTCGAGGTCGGCGAACTCGTAGGTGCCCTGCAGGAGGTCCGGGACGACGGCGGTGTCGGCCTGCATCTCGCCGTCGACCGGGAAGTCGACGGTCGGGTCCTCGCGCAGCCGCTCGGCGGCGCGCCGGGGCTTGCGTGTGCCCTCGTTGTCGACGCTCCCGAAGTTCGAATACGAGAGCAGGGCGGCCCGCGGGTCGACGTCGAAGCGGCGGGCGACGCCCGCGGCGTGGCGCGTGACTGCTGCCAGCGCGTCGGCGTCGGGGTCCTGGTTGACGGTGGCGTCGGCGACGAACACCACGCGGTTGCGGAAGGCGAGCATGTACACGCCGGCCGCGTAGTCGACGCCCTCCGACGTCCCGATCACCTCCAGGGGCGGGCGCAGGGCGGACGGGTAGTGGTGCGTGAGGCCGGTGAGCATCCCGTCGGCGTCACCCTGTTCGACCATCACGCTCGCGAAGTAGTTGCTGTCGCGGATCCGCTCTCGGGCCTCCCGCCGCGTGAGTCCCTTCCGCCGGCGGAGTTCGTACAGCCGGTCGACGTACCCCTCGTAGTCGCCGGCGGCCGGGTCCACGACGTCGGGTTCGAAGTCCAGCCCGAGACTATCGACTTTCCGTTCGACCTCCGGGCGGTTGCCGACCAGGACGGGGTCGGCGATGCCCCGGTCTGCCAGCTGGGCGGCCGCCCGGACGACCTTCTCGTCGGTGCCCTCGGCGAGCGCGAGCCGTCCGGGGTCGCTGCGAGCCTTGTTGATGACGACCCGCATCATCTCCCTCGACTTCCCGAGGCGGGCCTCGAGGCGCTCGACGTAGCGGCCGGTGTCGACCTCCCGTCGGGCGACGCCGCTCTCGACGGCCGCCCGTGCGACGGCCGGTGCGACCTCGAAGAGGACGCGCGAGTCCAGCGGTTTGGGGATGATGTACTCGGGGCCGAACTCCAGGGGTCCGTCGCCGTAGGCCTTGACGACGGAGTCCGGGACGTCCGCGCGCGCCAGGTCCGCGAGCGCCTCCGCCGCGGCGACTTTCATCGCCTCGTTTATCTCCCGGGCGCGGACGTCCAGCGCCCCCCGGAAAATAAAGGGAAATCCCAGCACGTTGTTGACCTGGTTGGGGTAATCGGAGCGACCGGTCGCCATGATCACGGTATCGTCGCG
This sequence comes from Haloarculaceae archaeon, assembly GCA_036626395.1. Taxonomy (GTDB): domain Archaea; phylum Halobacteriota; class Halobacteria; order Halobacteriales; family Haloarculaceae; genus QS-5-68-33. The sequence continues at coordinate 2,178 of JAZKRZ010000200.1, read as the reverse complement.
GGCGGCCTTCGCTTCCTCGTAGCCGATCTCGGGGTCGGGGTTGGCCATCGCGAAGACGACCGGGTCCGGTGCCATCGAGCGCACCATCTCCTGGTCGACGATGCCACCGGTCGAGAGACCCACGAACACGTCCGCGCCTTCCATCGCGTCGGCGAGCCCCCCCTCGGGTACGTCGCGGGCGAACTCGCGATTGTAGGTGTTCAACTCGCCGGCCGCGGCCCGCTCCTCGGTGAGGATGCCGTCGACGTCCACCATCGTGATGTTCTCGCGCGGGACGCCCAGCGAGACGTAGAACTTCGCGGTCGCGATGGCCGCCGCGCCGGCGCCGGCGAAGGTCACGGAGAGCGAAGCGAGGTCCTTGTCGGCGATGTCGACGGCGTTGAGCAGGGCGGCCCCGGAGATGATGGCGGTGCCGTGCTGGTCGTCGTGAAACACCGGGACGTCCATGCGCTCGCGCAGTTCCGCCTCGATGACGAAACAGGCCGGCGCGCCGATGTCCTCCAGGTTGACCCCGCCGAAGGTCGGTTCCATCCCGGCGACGGCGTCGACGAACGCTGCCGGCCCCGACAGGTCCAGTTCCACGTCGAAGACGTCGATGTCCGCGAAGCGCTTGAACAGCACCCCTTTCCCCTCCATGACCGGTTTCGAGGCGTGGGGGCCGATGTCGCCCAGCCCGAGGACTGCACTGCCGTCCGAGACGACGGCGACCAGGTTCCCGCGTGCGGTGTAGGTGAACGACTCGCCGCGTTCCTCGGCGATGGCGCGACACGGCCCGGCCACGCCGGGCGAGTACGCCAGGCTCAGGTCGCGTTGCGTGCTGGTCGATTTCGTCGTCCGTATCTCGATCTTCCCGGGCGGGTCCGCCTCGTGATACGCGAGCGAATCGTCTTCGAGAGTCATACCCCCCAACACAGGCCGGTCGGGCTAAAGCCGTGGGGTTCGACCAATTCTGTCCCGCCCGACACGTCGGTGTACGACCGGCGACGCGTCGGCGAGTCGGCACGCGAACAGTAGAGCGCCGTCGCGTCGGGCGGGCAGCCGACGAGGCCACGCGGCGACGCCAACGGTCCAGTTCGCCGTTCGCTCGCTTGGACTCGTCCGGTCGGCCTCGCGCACGGCGACCGCGCGCGAGCGCAGTTCCCTCGCCAGCGTCGCCGTCACGCCGCCCCGGACGGCGGCCTGCCAGTGTGAGTGTCCCGCCGCGATACAGCGTCAGTGCCGTCGTCAGTGACCTGAACGACACCTCCCCCTCGTCCGCACCAACACATCAGTCATATGAATTTCCCGGCAGTTTGCTGGCGTACCGAGTGCCTCTATCCTGTAGTTGTGGACATATGGGTGGTTATAATTCAGACGTCGACGCCGACCTCGTCCGCGACGTCGCGGACGTACCCGGCCGCCCGTTCGTAGGCCTCGGCGCTGTCGAGGTGCTCCAGCAGGACGGGGAGGTCGTCGTCGAGTTCGTCGAGGGCGGACAGCAGGACGTGGTAGTCATACTGTCGGACACACGTGAGGCCACCGTCGGTGGCTCGTTCGACCGGGAACGGGCGTTTCGCTGGCGTGTTCCCGGCGAGCGTGTTCACGTACTTGTGTCCGACAGTATCAAGGTCGCCGGCGCCGGGACGGACAAAGCGGTGGTGGAGCCAGCGTCGGGACGCGCCGCAACTCCCGGCCCGAGAGCCGGAACCGTTCGCCGGGACTGCAACCTTCAACCCGGCGGTGGGAGACGTGGGCGTATGGCAGACGACGCGGAGACACCGGAGTACGTCATCCCGCGGGGCGGCGGCGTCCCGTGGATGGACCGCACCGACGAGGAGTCACACCGTGCCGACGAGCGCGACGTGACCATCACGGACGTCTCGACGATGGTCCTGCAGGGGAACTTCCGCTGGGGGATCGTCCGCGTCGAGACCGACGCGGGGGTCACGGGCTACGGCGAGGTCCACGGCGACGGGCCCCAGGAACTGGGCCTGCTGGAGGGGCAGAACCCCCTTGACGTCGAGCGCGTCCAGGACATCCGGGGAGCCGCCGGCCCCGGCGTCGAGATGGCGCTGTGGGACGTCAAGGGGAAACTGCTCGACGTCCCCGCCTACGAACTCATGGGCGGGAAGTACCGCGACAGCGTGCAGGTCTACTGTGACACCCACGGCGGGGAGTCGCTGGGCGAGGCCCAGTCGG
>JAZKRZ010000199.1:0-5229 GCA_036626395.1 Haloarculaceae archaeon | reverse complement strand
CCCGCGCCCGCGGCGCCGCCCGGACCGGCGCCTGCGGCACCGGCACCGGCACCGCCAGCGGCGCCAGCGGCCTGCTGGGACTGGTCCTGGTACATCTGCTTGCCGATCTCCTGGAGTTCCTCGGCGAGAGCCTCGGTGACCTCCTCGTAGTCCTCCTTCGTGGCGTCGTCGTCTTCGAGGGTCTCCTCGACGTCCTCGACCTTCGCCTCGATGCTCTCGCGGAGGTCGTCGTCGATGGCCTCCTCGTTTTCGTCCATGAGCGTCTCGGCGCGCTGGATCGTGCTCTCGGCCTGGTTGCGCGCCTCGATGCGCTCGCGGCGCTTCTGGTCTTCCTCGGCGTGTTCCTCGGCCTCCTGTTGCATCTCCTCTATCTGCTCGTCGGACAGGCCGGCGCCGCCCTCGATGGTGATGTCCTCCTGGTTGCCCGACCCTTTGTCCTCGGCGGTGACGTTGACGATGCCGTTCTCGTCGATGGAGAACGTCACCTCGATCTGCGGGGTGCCCGCGGGCGCCGGCGGGATACCCCGAAGCGCGAACTCGCCCAGCAGTTCGTTCTCCTGGGCGATCTCACGTTCGCCCTGGAAGACGCGGATCTGGACCTGCGTCTGGTTGGCCGCCGCCGTGGTGAACACCTTGGATTCCTCCGTGGGGATCGTCGTGTTCTTCTCGATGAGGCGCTCGAAGAGGCCGCCCTTGACCTCGACCCCCAGCGAGAGCGGCGTCACGTCGAGCAGGACGATGTCGTCGACGTCGCCCGAGAGGACGCCGCCCTGGATGGCCGCGCCGAGCGCGACGGCCTCGTCGGGGTTGACGTTCTTCTTGGGCTCCTGGCCGGCGAGTTCCTCGACTTTCTCCTGGACCTGGGGCATCCGCGTCGAGCCGCCGACGAGGATGACCTCGTCGATGTCGCCCTTCTCGTAGCCGGCGTCCGTGAGTGCCTGCCGGGTCGGGCCGACGGTCCGCTCGATGAGGTCCGACGTGAGGGATTCGAACTTCGCCCGCGAGATGGTCTGTTCGAGGTCCTTGGGGCCGTCGTCGTCGGCGGCGATGAACGGGAGGGTGACGGTCGTCTCCTTGCGCGAGGAGAGCTCGTGTTTGGCCTCCTCGGCGGCGTCGCGCAGGCGCTGGAGCGCCTGGCGGTCCTCGCGGAGGTCGATGCCGTGCTCGGCCTCGAACTCGTCGGCGAGGTACTCCATGATGGCCTCGTCCCAGTCGTCGCCCCCGAGGTCGTTGTCGCCGTTGGTGGCGACGACCTCGTAGACCCCGCCGCCCAGGTCGAGGATGGAGACGTCGAACGTGCCGCCACCGAGGTCGTAGACGAGGACGGTCTGGTCGGTCTCGTCGTCGAGTCCGTAGGCCATCGCCGCGGCCGTGGGCTCGTTGACGATGCGCTCGACCTCGAAGCCGGCGACCTCGCCGGCGTCTTTGGTCGCCTGGCGCTGACTGTCCGAGAAGTACGCGGGGACGGTGATGACGGCCTTCTCGACCTCGTCGCCCAGGTACTCCTCGGCGTCGCGTTTGATCTTCTGGAGGATCATCGCCGAGACCTGCTCGGGCGTGTACTCCTCGCCGTCCAGTGAGACCGTGTAGTCGTCCTCGCCCATGTGGCGCTTGATGGACTGGACAGTCTGATCGGGGTTCTGGACGGCCTGGTTCTTCGCGGGCTTGCCCACGAGGCGCTCCCCGTCGGAGAACGCGACCACGGAGGGTGTGGTGCGTTCGCCCTCGCTGTTGACGATGATCTCGGGGTCGCTGCCTTCCATGACCGCGAACGCGCTGTTCGTGGTCCCGAGGTCGATACCGAGAATCTTGTTGCTCGCCATGTTATTCCCCCCTAGTTGACTGGCGCGGTTAATGTTTGTCTATTCACCCGAGCGGAGCGGCCGAGTTGCCCGTTCCGTCACCCGTCCTCGCCGGCGTAGAACGAGTCGGTCCCGTGGTCGTCCGCCCAGGCGAACGCGTACAGTCGCCGCGCCGGCAGTCGTGCCAGTCGCCGGTCGTCTCCGGCTTCGCCCGTCGCCGGGTCCCACAGCGTCCCGTCGCCCCTGACAGCGCCGTCGCCGCCTTCCCGACCCTCCGGCTCGAACTCGATACCGGGGTCCGCGAAGGCGTGTAACTCGCCGTCGCCCTCGAAGACGACGGCGTCGGTCGACCCGACGGTCGCCCGGACGACGCCACCGGCCGCCCTGACCGCCGGGAGCGGGAACGCCAGCGCCTCGCCCTCGCGTTCCAGACCGAGAACGACCGTTTTGGGCGCCAGGTCGTCGACCGTCCACGCGCGCCGGTCGTCTTCGCCGCGGTGGGCCGCCAGCCCGAACCCCTCGCCCGCGCGGTACTCCCGGTAGGGGTCGGAATCGTAGTCGACCGGTGCCGGGGTGTCGTCGTCGCTGGCGACTTCGCTCTCCGTTTCCGGTGGCTGGAGGACGACGCCCTCGGGGTGGCGCTCCCGGAACCCGGCCCACGTGAGCGTCATAGCGCGCCGGACCGAGAGGCGCTCGCCCGCCAGTTCGCCGGCGATGCACTCGCCGGTCGACTGCTTCCACTCCGAGTCCGTCTCGCGGTCGTACAACACGAGGTCGTCGTCGGCGAGTTTGCCCGAGACGCCGAACGTGAGCGTCCGGTCGTCGAGTCTTCGGTCGTAGACGACCGCGCTCCCGCAGAGCGGACACCACGTCACCGCGACCGGGTCCGACCCGCGGTCCCCCGACCCGCTGTCGCTCTCCCCGCGTTCCCGCCCCAGGTCGTCGTTGACTATCTCGTGGAAGTCGAGCACCCGGAACGGGTACGCCCGGGGCGGGTCGGCGTCCAGAACCAGCACGCGGTCCTCGGGGTCGCCCCGATACTCGGGGCCGAACGTCGGGTCGTCGACGCTGGGGATGGCGTCGCGCGGGAGGACGTCTCGCACGTTCATCGTCGACGGTTGCGTCGGCGGAGTGAAAACAGTGGCCCGCTCGTGTCGCACTGCCGCCGGTTTCGGCGTGGGGTCGCGTTACTCGCCGTCGCTGACGGTGACCTGTGCGGTCTGGATGACCTTGTCGGCCATGAGGTAGCCGGGGCGGTGGACGTCGTCGACGGTCCCCTCGGGTTGGTCGCTCTCGACGCGCATCAGCACCTCGTGGGTGTGGGGGTCGACCTCTTCGCCCGGTTCGGGGTCGACGACCTCGACGTTCTCGTCGGCGAGGACGCGGTCGAACTGCGAGAGCGTCGTCTCGACGCCCCTCGTGATGTCCTCGGCGTCGGCGTCGTCCTGGTCGAGGGCCCGCACCAGGTTGTCCCGGACCTCGACGAGACGCTCGACCAGGTCCTCGGTGGCGCGCCGCTTCTCCTGCTCGCGGCGTCTCTCCATGCGCTTTTTGTAGTTCTGGAAGTCCGCCTGCTTGCGCTTGAGTTTGGCAGTCACGTCGTCGAGCTCCTCCTCGCGCGCTTCCAGTTGGTCTTCGAGTCCTTCGACGCGCGTCCGGAGCGCGGCGAGTTCGTGGGCGACGGACTCGGGGTCGGACTCGACTACCCGCTCGAGTAGCGATTCATCGACCGCGTCGTCTCCGAGTTCCTCGTCGACGGCTTCCTCGCTGTCCTCGACGGCCACCCCGTTTTCGGCGGTTTCCGTCCCGCCGTGGTCGTCGTCCTCGTCGCCGTTCTCGGTCGCCGCGTCCCCGGACTCGTCCGCGGCCGGCTCGGCGTCTGCGTCCGCGGCGTCCTGTTCGCTCATACTCGACGGGAGGCCGCGAATCGACAAAAGGGTTGAGAATCCGGGCGGGCGGTGGATTAAGTCCTTCGGGCGTGTACGGCCCCGCGTGACGGTTCGCCTCGCCTACGAGGACGGAACGGTCCGCGTCGAGGGACTCGACGACGCGGGGCTCGCTCCCGGGGACCTGCCCGGCGTCGCCAGTGACGAGCGCTCGAAGACCGCCAGGGCGCCCGGCCACCGTTACGCCGCGGTCGTCGACGCGCTCGAAAGACGCGGCGTCGACTACGAGGACCGGGTGTTCGACCTCCCGGGTCTCGCGCTCACTTCGACCTACCAGCTGCGCGAGTACCAGCACGACGCCCTCGAGGACTGGCGCGCGGCCGGCGACCGGGGCGTGCTCGAACTCCCGACGGGGAGCGGCAAGACGGTCATCGGCATCGCGGCCATCGAGGCGCTCGGGACGCCGACGCTCGTGGTCGTCCCGACTATCGACCTCCTGAACCAGTGGCGCGAGGAACTCGAAACGGAGTTCGACGTCCCCGTCGGCCAGCTGGGCGGCGGCGAGCAACGCGTCGCGGACCTCACCGTCTCGACGTACGACTCGGCGTACCTGCGCGCGGACGAACTCGGCGACCGGTTCGGTCTTGTCGTCTTCGACGAGGCCCACCACCTCGGCGGCGAGGGCTACCGCGACATCGCGCGCCTGCTGGCCGCGCCCGCCCGCATGGGGCTCACCGCGACCTTCGAGCGTCCCGACGGCGCCCACGAGGTGGTCGAGGAACTCGTGGGGCCGCTCGTCCACCGCGTCGCCGTCGACGACCTCGCCGGCGAACACCTCGCGAACTACGACATCAAACGGGTCGAGGTGGGGCTCACGGCCGAGGAACGCGAGGTCTACGAGCGCCACCAGGAGACGTTCACGGACTATCTCGCGACGTCGGGCATCCGGATGCAAAGCGGCAGCGACTACCAGGAACTCGTCAAGCGTTCGGGCAACGACCCCCGGGCCCGCGAGGCGCTGCTCGCCAAACAGCGCGCCCGGGAGGTGATGATGAACGCCGAGCGCAAGGTGACCGAACTCGCGAACGTCCTGGACCGCCACCGCGAGGACCGGATCATCGTCTTCACCGCGTACACCGACCTCGTCTACCGACTCTCCGAACGTTTTCTCATCCCGGCCATCACCCACGAGACCGGCGCCGACGAGCGCCGGCGCATCCTGGACCGGTTCCGCGAGGGCGCGTACTCCCGGGTCGTCACGGCGAACGTCCTCGACGAGGGGGTCGACGTTCCGGACGCCAACGTCGCGGTGGTGCTCTCGGGCAGCGGGTCCGAACGGGAGTTCACCCAGCGACTCGGGCGGGTCCTCCGTCCGAAGGATGACGGCGGCCGGGCCGTCCTCTACGAGGTCGTCGCCGAGGAGACGGCAGAGGAGTCCGTCGCACAGCGGCGGCGGTAGGTCGGTCCGTCGCGCCCGGACTACACTACGGTTTGACCTCCTCCACGCCCTGAAGGACGTGGAATCCGACCATCGGATTTCC
>JAZKRZ010000198.1:0-5320 GCA_036626395.1 Haloarculaceae archaeon | reverse complement strand
CACAGCGGCCCGCGTCGTCGGAACCGAGGGCGGCGCGGATCGCGGGTGCCGGCCCGGTGGCCGTTCCCGCTTACCGGTCGACGGCCGACCCGTCCGGGCGTTTCGTCCCCTCGGAGTCGTGGACCACGACCTCGCCGGGTGCCGTGGCGACGGGCTCGTACTCGTCGCGGACGGCGACCGCCTCTTCGAGTTCGCGGACCGCTCGTTCCTTGAGGGCGGCGGCCAGCTCCTCGGCGTCGGCCCGCGAGATCTCCCGACCGAGTCCCTCACACTCGTGGGCGCGGACCAGCCCCTCGCCGTCGACCGCCTCGCCCATCGGCTGGCTCGTCCCGCCGAGCGCGACGCTGAACGGGTAGGTGCGACAGACCAGCGGCCGGTCAGCGTGGACCGTACACCGTCCGCGACCGCTCTCACCGCCCGCCTCGTCGGCCTCGGCGTAGAAGCGACAGTCGCCACAGTCGTCGGTCTGGAGCGCCCACTCGAAGGTCTCGCCCTCGGGGCCCTCCGGCCCGTCGGCGAGCCCGTAGGGCATCGGCCGGGCGACGTCGCGCCAGTCGTAGTCGGTCCCGTCGCGCCCGGCCGCGGCCCGCTGGAGCCGGCGCACCTCGTCGGGGAACACCGTCGCGACGTGGTCGTGACCAGTGTGCTCGCCCTCGCCGTCGCGGTCCGCGCTCCCGTCCTCGTCGTCACAGCCCTCGACGGCCTTGCAGCAGGCGCCACACCGGGTACACTCGAAGCCGATGGACTCGATGGCGTCCGCGAGCGCGGCGACGTCCAAATCTCGCGCCCGGTCGAGTTCGGCCTCGAAGCTCTCCATACCCGTCTGTTCGGGCCGAACGGGAAAAGAGCCGCGCCCGCGGACGGCGAGCCCGCGAGGTTTTTACCCCTCGACTGCCCGTCACCGGACATGGAGACGGACCTCCCGGCGACGACGGTCGACCGACTCGCCGACCGGATACGGGAGGCCGACCCGGCCGGCTTCTGGACGGACCGGCTCGCGCTGCGCGAGGCGATGTACGGCGACGCCCTCCACGCGGCCGCCGGTTCGGAGGACGTGGTCCGCCTCCACGGACGCAGCGACCGCGTCGTCTGTGACGACTGTGGGCGCGGGCGACCCGCCGAGGCGGCCGTCGAGCGCGTCCGCGCCGGGGACTGCCCGCCGACCTGTGAGTGCGGGGGCGTCTACAGGCCGGACGTCGTGCTGTTCGGCGAAGGGCTACCCGACGAACCGTTCGACCGGGCACAGCGCGCGGCCCGGCGGTGTGACGTGTTCCTCGCGCTCGGTTCGTCGCTAACGGTCCGACCGGCGTCGCTGCTTCCCGAGGTCGCCGCGGAGGCGGGCGCGGCGCTGGTCGTCGTGAACCTCGAGGGGACACCGGCGCCAGAGCGGGCCGACCGCGACCTGCGGGCGGACGTGACCGCCCTGCTGGCGCGCGGAGCCTCTACAGTTCGACGCCGCTCGGGATGAGGCTGTGCTGGCGCAGCAGGTTCCCATCGTCGTCGTAGACCAGGAGCGTGCCTTTCTCGTAGACGGCCACCTCCTCCCCGTCCTGTCGGACGACGACGCGGTAGCGGGCGTCGCGGCCGTCCGGGCCGTCGCGAGCGGCCTCGACGAGGTCGAGCACCGGTCCCGCGTTCGCGTTGACCTCGAGGACGAACTCGCCGGTGACGCGGTTGCTGAGGCTGAACACGCCGGCGGCCTCGTCGTCGTCGACCGGCGTCTGCAGGCGGAAGGCGACGTCGATGCGGTCGGCGCCCAGGCGGTCGCCCGCCGCCGCCACGAGGCGCTCCCCGAGCAGGTCGGTCGACTCCTCGACTGTGAGCACCGCCGTCGGGAGCTGCTCCCCGTCGGAGTCGGTGTAGCGGACATCCAGAGTGACGTAATCGCGCCTCATTCGCTATCGCCCCCTATGGCGCGGTCAGGCATGAACGTAACGCCGGCCCCGGTGAATTGCCCGGGTTCGCCCACCGACACACGACCGGTCCCCGGCGACGACCGAAGCCGGTAGTTTTTATACTGCCCCCGCCGCCGGTCGAGACGATGCCCTGGGTCCGTTCCGAGTACGCCGGTGAACTGGCCGTCCTCTCGGTGTGGCTGACGGCCCTCCTCCCCTGGTCGGTGTCGTATTTCAACGAGACCATCGCCGGCCGGAGCGTGACGGTGGTCAACATCCGCTTTCTGTTCTTCCAGTTTCACTACCTCTTTGGCATCTCCTTCGGCGAACAGACGCTGGACGGCCTCGTCCAGTTCGTCTTCGAGGTCCCCGGCTTCGTCCCGCCGAACCAGCGACTCGAAGCCGAGATATGGGTCGCCGGCGCCGCCGTCTTCGCCGTACTGTTACTCCTGAGTTTCGCGTACTACGCACGCGAGGCGGCGCTGACCGAACGGGTCCCCGTCGACGTCGTCCGCCTGTTCGGCGCCGCCTTCGCCGTCCTCGCCGCGACGTTCAGCGTCGCCGTCGTCATGTTCAGTCCCCACCAGCTCACCGTCCCCGTCGGCACGCTGTTCATGTGGGTCTTCGCCGCCGTCTTGCTCCGCATCGAGCGAACCTGACTCCTCCAGATTCCGCGTTCCTGGCCCTGTGAGCCCCCGCACGGCCGAACGTCGATCTCGAACGCTGTCGAAAGCTTTAAATACTTGTCGCACTAACCTAGTATCACTGAGAGCGGCACCGTATTTATCAGGCTGTTGCCTGCGGCAAGCCGCCCGGAACACTCCCCAAATGAGCGATACGACGATACACACACCGACTGACGAGCGCCCCGGGAAGCGACCCGAGCGAACCGACCGGGCCACCGAAGCGGAGTCCGAGCAGGTACGCGAGGACGAACAGGTCTGTCCGGAGTGTGGTGGTGACCTCCACACCGACAGCACGCACGGCGAGACCGTCTGTGACGACTGCGGGCTGGTCGTCGAGACCGACGAGATCGACCGCGGGCCCGAGTGGCGGGCCTTCGATTCGGCCGAGCGCGACAGGAAGTCCCGCGTCGGTGCCCCCACGACCAACATGATGCACGACAAGGGGCTGTCGACGAACATCGGCTGGCAGGACAAGGACGCCTACGGCAACTCGCTGTCCTCGCGCCAGCGCGAGAAGATGCAGCGTCTCCGGACGTGGAACGAGCGGTTCCGCACCCGCGACTCCAAGGAGCGCAACCTCAAGCAGGCGCTGGGCGAGATCGACCGCATGGCCTCGGCGCTGGGCCTCCCCGAGAACGTCCGCCAGACTGCCTCGGTGATCTACCGGCGGGCCCTGGAGGAAGACCTCCTGCCGGGCCGGTCGATCGAGGGGGTCGCGACCGCCGCACTCTACGCCGCGGCCCGTCAGGCCGGCACGCCCCGGAGTCTCGACGAGATCGCCGCCGTCTCCCGCGTCGAGAAGATGGAACTCACCCGGACGTACCGCTACATCGTCCGAGAACTCAAGCTGGAGGTCAAGCCGGCCGACCCCGAGAGCTACATCCCGCGGTACGTCTCGGACCTGGACCTGCCCGACGACGTCGAGCGCCGCGCCCGCGAACTGGTCGAGGCCGCCCGCCAGGCGGGCGTTCTCAGCGGGAAAAGCCCCGTCGGTATCGCCGCGGCCGCGGTCTACGCCGCCGCCCTGCTCACCAACCAGAAGGTCACCCAGAGCGAGGTCTCGGACGTGGCGGACGTCTCCGAAGTCACCATCCGCAACCGCTACAAGGAACTGCTCGACGCCGAAGGCGCCCGCGCGACCTGAACCTCTGGGGATAGCTCACCGGCACCGCGGGAGCGAACCTTTTTCATCGTCGCAGCCTTGTGTGACAATCACAGACATGGAAGAAGCGTACGTTCGGTTGCTCTGTCCGGAGTGTGGCAAAGCCTGGGAGTCGACGCCGTCGGCACTGCCGGGACACAGACGGACGTTTCACTGTCCGGGCTGTCACGCGAGCCGGCGGCTCGCTGAGTTCACGCGGACGGAACGGGGCCTGGAGACGCTCAGAGCGCTGAGCTAGCCGCTGGTTGCCGAGCGTGCGCCACAGGCCTCACACCGCAGGAGGAGGGCGCCGCCCTCGCGCTCGAAGTGCGTGTCCGGCAGGCCACACTCCGAACAGAGAACGAACTCGTCGCTGTAGGCCTCGACGGCCTCGGAGATGCGCCGTTCGCCGAACTCCCCGGTCAATCGTGCCCGCCCGCTCTCGTCAATGTGGCCACTGGTACCCAGTTCGTTCTGGAGGAACTTCATGACGTGTTCGTCCTCGCGGCCCAGCCGGTCCACGGTGGACTGGAAGTTCTCGTAGACGGTGACGTTGCCCTCCTGTCTGACCTGCGGGTCGGGCACCTCGAACCGGTCCGAGCTCCCCTCGATGTCCGGGGTCTCTTCGAGCGCCCGGTCTAGCATGTCGTCGTAGTCCATACCCGAAGAAACCGACGGGCGGACAAAAGTCTTTCAACCACGCCGTCGCCGGACGCCACCCCCCGACCCGCCGAAAACGGATTTGTCACGGTTTTTCCGACGGATCTCCGCCGGCGTGTGTTAACGCGACTCAGGATACTACTATAACCCTCCAGCGGCTACGCTTGGGTGACCATGAAAAAGCAGGAGCTCATTCACCTGCACGGCCTGCTTGCTCAGGTGGAGAATCACTACGAGATGGAGACCGGCAACGAAGTGACACACGACGAGTACACTTCACTCGGGGTACAGCCGACATCCATCCACAAATCGAAGACCGACCACAAAAACGCTGTTTTTGCTCTGGCTGACGGGATCACGTCCGAAATGGAGCCCGAGACGCGCGAGCGCGTCCCGGCCTCCGCCGACTGACGCCGCCGACGGCGCCGGCACCCGAGACTACGACCCACCAGTCGCTGGTTCGTCCCTCGCGAGGACGTCGGAGCGCCCGCTGTCGTGGCGCTGGCCCGGTAGAACGGTCAGCCCCGCGGGTCACTCGTCGATGAGTTCCTCGAACTCCGGCAGCACCTCGTCGGTGTCGCCGCCCTCGTCGGTGTCGCCGCCCTCGTCGCCGTCCCCGCTCGTGGTCGAGGCGGCGTCCCCCTCCTCGTCCGCGGTCGTCTCGTCGTCTTCCTCGTCGTCGATCGTCTCGACCTCGAGTACTTCGAGCGGGATGTTCTCGAGGCGCTGCCCGATCTCCTTGCGGGCGATCCGGGCGGCGTGTTCCTCGCGCTCGACGTTGAAGACCGTCATCTCGAGTTCGAGGGACACGAGGCTCTCGTCGGCGGCGACGAAGGCGGGTTCGAGTTCCTCCCCGCAGTGGGGACACGACCGGGCCCCCATGCTTATCTCGACGTAGTTGAGGTCCGGGTTGAGCATCTCGCCGGTCTTCGAGATGG
>JAZKRZ010000197.1:0-5366 GCA_036626395.1 Haloarculaceae archaeon | reverse complement strand
CCTTCATCATGCCGTTCATCGTCCCGAAGTCGCCGCAGCCGGGACACCAGGTCGGTTGCTTGTCTGACTTGAAGTCGGTGAATCTGACGTCTGAGCTCATTGTGTTGCCTCCTGTGCCGGCCCGACGACGGCCCTGATTTCCTCTGCGACGTCGTCGGCCTTGAATCGCACGCCGGTGTACTTGTTGATCCGCTCGACACGCTCGAGAACGTCGTGTTCGATGACGTCCGCGAGCTGACCCTCCGCGTTACACTCGATCACGATGACTTCCTCCGCCGCTTCGATCTCGTCGGATAAATCAGGTCTGGGGAACAGGTACGGCATCGAGATGAAGCGAACGTCGATGCCGTCCTCGGCGAGCAACTCCATGCCCTCGCGGATGGCACCCTCGTTCGAGCCCCACGAGATGACGAGCGTGTCGGCGTCGGGGTCGCCGAACTCCCGGTAGTCCCACGTCTCCCGTTCGCGGGCGGTCTCGACTTTCCGCTGGCGTTTGTCGACCTGCTCGACACGGACCTCTTCCTCCTCGGTCCGGCGGCCGAGTGCGTCGTGTTCCAGCCCGGTGGTCATGTGAGCGCCGTCGGTCGTCCCGGGGAACGCCCGGGGACTGACGCCGTCCTCGGTGGCGGCGTGGGGCTGGAACCGCTCGCTGTCGTCCAGCCAGTCGTCGACGCCGCTCTCGTCGACGACGTTCCCGCGCTCGACCTCGACCTCGTCCATGTCGAAGGCCTCCGGGGGGAACGTCTGTTCGGTGACCGCAAGCGCCAGATCGGAGACGAGGAACACCGGGATCTGGTACTTCTCGGCGAGGTTGAAGGCCTCGACGGTCTTCCAGAAACACTCCGCGACCGTCGTTGGCGCGACGACAAAGCGGGGGATCTCGCCGTGGCCGCCGTACAGCGCCATGTCGAGGTCACCCTGTTCCTGTTTCGTCGGCATCCCCGTCGAGGGGCCGGAGCGCATCACGTCACAGATGACGAGCGGCGTCTCGGTCGTGGCCACGAGCCCGAAGGTCTCGGTCATGAGGTCGAGTCCCGGGCCGGAGGTGGCGGTCATCGCCCGCGCGCCCGAGCGTGCCGCGCCGAGCGCGAGGTTGATCGCCGCGAGTTCGTCCTCGGCCTGGACGACCTTGCCGCCGTACTGGTCGATCCGTCCCGTGAGATACTCCATCACGTCCGTCGCCGGAGTGATCGGGTAGCCCGCGTAGAAGCGACAGCCCGCGGCGATGGCCCCCATCCCGATGGCCTCGTCGCCGTTCAGCAGGACGTAGTCCGCGTCGGTCGTCTCGAGTTCGTAGTCGAAGTCGTGGTCGTACTCCTCGGCGACGTACTCCTGGCCCAGCCGGGCCGCCTGCTGGTTGTTCTCGACGAGCGCCTGGCCCTTGTCCTTGAACCGTTTCTCCAGGGACTCGTCGAGGTTGTCGATCGGGAAACTCGCCACCTCGCAGGCGGCCCCCAGCGCGACGACGTTGCGCATGATGGCGCCGCCGGCGTCCTCGGCAAGGCTCTTCAGCGGGACGTCGAGACCGACCATCCCCTCCGGGATCTCGATGTCCTGCATGGTCGTCCGCTCGCCGTCGTAGATGATGACACTCCCCTCGTGGAGCTCGTCGAGGTTCTCGTCGATGGTCCGCTCGGTGAGCGCGATGAGGATGTCAAGACGGTCGACGACACTCTCGACGCGGTCGACAGAGGTGCGTACCTTGTACGCGGTGTATCCCCCTCGGATCCGGGACGCGAAGTCCTTGGAGGTGAAGACGTGTCGGCCTGCCCGCGAGAGTGCCTGAGCGAAGATCTTTCCTGTAGAGTCGATCCCATCGCCGGCTTCGCCGCCGATGGCCCAGTTCAGGTCGTCGGGCATACTAGCCACCCGTACCCAGGGCGGGAGGAAAAGCCTTCTGTAAAGCGTATCTATCTCCGCCAGCGGGCACGAAACGCCCCGCGAGCTGGCGTGCGGAGACCGCTGGCGGCGGCCGGACCGGTGGAACGAAAACCCCTTGCCCGGCCTGGCCTGAAGGCGAGCATGGACGAGACTCCGCTCCCGGTCGCGGCCGTGCGGGAGGTCGGTCCCGACACCGTCGCCATCGAGTTCGAGTCGCCGCCCGACTTCCGGGCCCGCCCCGGGCAGTTCGTGAAACTCATCATGGAGGTCGACGGCGAGACCGAGCCCCGCTTCTATACCATCTCCTCGCCGAACGTCGCCGACACCTTCGAGGTGACCGTCGGGATCGACCCGGAGGGGGAGGTAAGCCCGCGCCTGCGCTCGCTTGCGGCGGGTGACGAGGTGGCTGTCTCCGGCCCCTTCGGCAACGCCTACTACGAGGACGAGTCCCGCGTGCTCGTCCTCGCCGGCGGCCCGGGGGTCGGGCCTGCGGTCGGTATCGCCGAGCGCGCCCTCGCGGACGGCAACGGGGCCGCCGTCGTCTACCGCGACGAGTCGCCGGTTCACGAAAAGCGGCTGGCCGCCCTGTCGAGTGACGGCGCGGAGGTCGCCATCCTCACACCCGGAGACTCGCTGACCGAGGCCGTCGCCGACGTGCTGACCGAGGACACGCAGGTGTTCGTCTACGGCTTCGCCGACTTCCTCGACGATGCCACCGCAGCCATCGAGGCTGCCGGCGGGGACCCCGAGGCCGCGAAGGTCGAGAACTTCGGCTGACCACCTTTTTCCCGCGGGGGTGCCCTCGTGCCTGCGGCGCTGCGGGCACCCTCGACGGCAAGAACGGCTGCAAAAATCGGGGATTTCTCCCGGGCTGTCCGCAGAACGCTTCGCGTTCTGATGTGCACGGAAGACGCACCGCGTCTCCCGTACTGCGCAAGAGCTCCGCTCTTGCGTGGGCGAAAAAGACCCGAACGCTCGGCCTCCGGCCCCGCGTTCGGTGCGGCGGGCTCGCTCGATCCCTGTGGGTTCACCGCTCGAACTCGTCCGGTGTTGCAGAGCCGGAAACTCTGCCCGTTTTATTAACAGGGTAGATGTCGTATGGCCGGATATGGGAGCGAACCCCTCGCTCGAACAGTCGAACGGTCCCTCCGACTCTCCGGCCGTCTTCGACCGCCTCTTCGACTGGGCGGTCGCCGCGCTGCTGGGGATCGCCGGTCTCCTGAGCGCGCTCGTCGGCTGGTCGCTGTACTACGTCGTCGACCGTGGCACCGTCGCCGACGTCATCGCTGCCGGCGAGTTCCGGTCGGACGTGTTGACCGAACCCCAGGCCGTCGACCTGCTGTCGGCGCTTAGCCAGTGGGTCGGGCTCGGACTCGTCGCGGTCGGTATCCTGAGCGTGGCCGTCGGCGTTGCAGTCGTCGTCGCTCACGGTCGGGCGCGCGAGAAGGGCCAGCCCACGCCCCGCTGGATCCTCGGCGTCGTGGGTGCGATGGTCGGGACACTCCTCGGGTTCGTCCCGCTGTCGCCCGCGCTCGGCGGCGCGGTCGCGGGCTACCTCGACCCCGACCCGGCTGCGAGCGGCCTCGGCGTCGGGATCGTCGCCGGCCTCTTCGCGGCCCTGCCCGCAGTCGTCATCACGCTGTTCGTCGGTGCTGGCTTGGTTACCGGCCTCCCGGCCGGCTTCGTTCCGGCCGCCGCGGCCGTTTTCGCGGTCGCCGTCCTGTTCTCCCTGGCGTATCTCGTCGGGCTGAGCGCGCTCGGTGGCTATCTCGGGCGCTGGGTCCGCGACAACTGAACAACTGAGCGCCTCCCGCCTGTAACTCCCCGCCCCGTCCGGCCGACACTCGACGACGCAAACCGGACCGCGCGGGCGGACCGCGTCGCTCTTGGTTTCCCAGCCCAACCACGGACATGAACCTCTTCTGGCACCGCCGGGACCTCCGGATCCCCGACAACCGCGGGCTCTCGCTGGCCGCGAACGACAGCGAGGTGCTCCCGGTCTACGTCGTCGACACCGACCTGCTCAGGCAGACCGGCAAGCGCCAGCGTGCGTTCTTCTTCGAGGGTGTCCGGGAACTGAAGCGGCGGTACCGCTCGTTGGGCGGTGACCTGCTCGTGCGGGCTGGCGCGTCCGCCGACGTGCTGGCCGAGGTGGCCGAGGAGTACGGCGCCGACCGCGTCTACTACAACCGTCATTACCGCCCGGCGCGGCGCAACCGACAGCGCCGGGTCGGCGAGCGGCTCCCAACCGAGGCCGTCGAGGACCTGCTCCTCGTCGACCCGCGGCGCCTCGATTCGCGGTACGAGAACCACAGCCGCTTCTACGAGGACTGGCAGGACGAACAGAAGCTCACGCCGTTCGACGCCCCCGACGGGGACCGGGTGGTCGACGCCGACGACGACACGGGAGTGCCGGACGTCGAGACCGACATCGACCTGCCGGAGGCCGGCTACCGCGCGGCTCGCGAGCGTTACGACCGCTTTCTGGACGCGGGGATCGAGACATACAACGACACCCGCGACGACATGCGGATGGCCGTCGAGCGTCCGGTGGGCGCGGTCTCGCGGCTCTCGCCGTATCTGGCTGCAGGGATGGTCGGGATCCGGGAGGTCTGGGCCGACGCCAGCGAGCGATACAACGCCGCCAGCGGGAGCGCCCGCCGCAACGTCGACAAGTTCCGCTACGAGCTCTCGTGGCGCGAGCAGAACTATCACCTGCTGTACTACAACCCCACCCTGCTGACCGAGAACTACAAGGACTTCCCCAACTCGGTCGCCTGGGAGAACGACCCCGAACACTTCGAGGCCTGGAAGCGCGGGGAGACGGGGTATCCCTTCGTCGACGCGGGGATGCGCCAGCTGAACGAGGAGGGGTATATCCACAACCGGCCGCGCCAGAACGTCGCCTCCTTTCTGACGAAACACCTCTTGGTCGACTGGCGGAAGGGTGCCCGCTACTTCGCCAAACGGCTCGTGGACCACGACCCCGCCAACAACTACGGCAACTGGCAGTGGACCGCCTCGACCGGGACCGACAGCGTCGACGTGCGCATCTTCGACCCGGTCGCCCAGATGTCCAAGTACGACGACGGGGCAACCTACGTGAAGGAGTACGTCCCGGAACTCCGGGACACGCCTGCCGACGCGGTGGTCGACTGGCCGACCCTGCCGAAACCGGAGCGGGACCGGCGCGCGCCCGACTACCCCGACCCGGTCGTCGACCGGAACGAGGCCTACGAGCGCGCCCAGCGGGTTTTCGAGGAAGCGCTGGGCAAGCGGTGAAAGCGGTGAAAGCGGTGAGAACGAGCGCTCGGCGGCAGTTCGCTCCCCACCTACCGCTCTTCGACCCGCACGGAACAGTACAGACAGACCGTCTCGCCGGCGACGTAGTTCACGTCGTGTTCGCCACAGTCCGGACAGCGGTAGGTGTCGTTGTTGTACTCGGTCGACCCGCGGGGGACGTGGAGCTGGCCGGCCTCGAGGAC
>JAZKRZ010000196.1:0-5370 GCA_036626395.1 Haloarculaceae archaeon | reverse complement strand
CGAGGTCGTCGATGTACTCGGGGTTGACCTCGTAGCGGTGGCGGTGGCGCTCGGTCGCGCTCGTCTCGCCGTAGACCTCGTGGGCGATGGTGTCCGGTTCGATCTCGGTGACGTGGGCACCCAGCCGCATCGTCCCGCCCATGTCCTCGACGCCCTCCTGCTCCGGAAGGATGTCGATGACCGGGTGGGGCGTGTCCTCGTCGATCTCCGCGGAGTGGGCGCCGTCCAGACCGAGGACGTTGCGGGCGTACTCGACGACGGCCATCTGGAACCCCAGACAGAGCCCGAGGTAGGGGACGCCGTTCTCGCGGGCGTAGCGGATGGCCTCGACCTTGCCATCGGTGCCCCGCGAGCCGAACCCGCCCGGCACGACGATGGCGTCGACGTCGTCGAGACCGTTCTCGTGACCGTCGGCGAAGTTCTCCGAGTGGACCCACTCGGTGTTGACGTTGACGTTGTGGGCCAGCCCGGCGTGTTTCAGCGCCTCGTAGACGGAGATGTAGGCGTCTTCCAGGCCGTACTTGCCGACCAGGGCCACGTCGAGTTCCCCGGTCTGTTCCTGCGTGACGAGGTCGCGCCAGTCGTTCTCGCGGTCGGTCTCCGGGAGCGCCCGGCCGATGAGACCGAGTTCCGACATGACGTAGTCGTCCAGTCCCTCGTCCTCGACGACCAGCGGTACCTGGTAGATATCCTCGACGTCGGGGTTCGAGAACACCGCGTCCGTAGGGACGTCACAGAACAGCGCGATCTTCTCTTTCGTCTTTGGCTCGAGCGGGTCGTCACAGCGCCCCACGAGGACGTCCGGCTGCAGGCCGATCGAGCGCAGTTCCTTGACGCTGTGCTGGGTTGGTTTGGTCTTCTGTTCGCCGTTTTTCGAGTAGGGGACGAGCGTGACGTGGACGAACAGGATGTCGTCCTCGTCCTGCTCGTGGGCGAACTGTCGCAGGGCCTCGAGGTAGGGCATCCCCTCGATGTCGCCGACGGTGCCCCCCACCTCGACGATGCAGACGTCGCTGTCGACACCGACCGCTCTGATCCGGCGTTTGATGTCGTTGGTGATGTGGGGGATGATCTGGACGGTCTTGCCGAGGTAGTCGCCCGCCCGTTCCTTCTCGATGACCGACTGGTAGACCTTCCCAGTCGTGACGTTGTGGTCGGAGGTCATGTCGATGTCGAGGAAGCGCTCGTAGTTCCCGAGGTCGAGGTCGACTTCCCCGCCGTCCTTGAGGACGTACACCTCCCCGTGCTGGAAGGGGTTCATCGTGCCCGCGTCGACGTTGAGATAGGGGTCGACTTTCACCGCGGTCACGTCGAACCCGGCGTTCGAGAGGAGTCGGCCGGTGCTCGCGGCCGTGATGCCCTTGCCCAGGCCGGACATGACGCCCCCGGTGACGAAAATGAACTTGTTCCCCAGAGTGTCGTCGTACTCCGTCTCCGGTTCGGTCGGCATACTGACCGTGGGCCGGCGCCCCCCAAAACCGTTTCGGGACCCGCGAGTCTCGCCACACACTGGCACACGGTTTACCCGTCGATACGACGTGTGTCCGGTCCTGTCCGCCCCGGTTCTCGAGTCGGCGTCGACGACGTTCCGAGCCCGGACCCATCCCGCTACTGGTCCCGCGGCGACCCGTCTTCGGGGTCGGTCAGATACCCGGCGAAAAACGAGGCCGCCGTCGCGGCGACGCGGTCGGTCTGTCCCGCGAAGTGGTGGTCGGCCGGGAGTATCTCGACGGCGTGTCCTGCCGACCGTGCCGCCTCGGTGACCGCCGCGCAGTCGACGGTGGTATCGCGTTCGCCACAGACGACGAGTGTCGGTCCGTCGCGACGCGCGACGGCCTCGACCGCGTCACTCCCGTTTTCGAGTGTGGGCGCCGGTGCCAGCGCCGCGAGCGCGTCGACGTCCCCCCGGTCGGCGCCCGCACAGAGGGCGACGGCGCCGCCGAAACTGTAGCCGAACAGCCCGACCCGCTCGTAGCGCTCGCGGGCCCAGTCGAGTGTCGACCCCGCGTCCGTTCGCTCGCCGTCCCCCGCAGGTCCCGCCCCGCGGGGAGACGGATCCGGCTCACACCGGCTCTATCGGACCCTCGGACAATAATCCCCGTCACTCGTCGCGGTCCACTGGGGAGCGTACGCGCCCGGGGCCCGCGGCCGAGCGGCCCCCTCTCCCACTGAACGTTTTAAAAGCCTGGGGACACAACGAGCGGTCATGGGAATCCTCTCGCGTACGTCATACATCATCCGCTCGAAGATCAACGCCGTCCTGAACCGCGCCGAGGACCCACAGGAGACGCTCGATTACTCCTACGAGCAGTTGCGCGACCAGCTACAGGACGTCAAACAGGGCATCGCGGACCTGACGACCCAGAAAAAGCGCCTGGAGATCCAGAAACGGCGCCTCGAGGAGAACGTCGAGAAACACAACGAGCAGGCCCGCGAGGCCGTCCAGCAGGGGAGAGACGACCTCGCGCGCAAGGCCCTCGAGAAGAAGAAACAGAAGATGAGCCAGATCGAGGGGCTGGAGGACCAGATCGCCGAACTCCAGCGCCAGCAGGACCAGCTCGTCGAGAAGAAAAACACCCTGCAGAGCCGGATCGAGGAGTTCCGCACGAAAAAGGAGACGATGAAGGCCCGCTACGAGGCCGCCGAAGCCAGCGCCAAGGTCTCGGAGGCGATGACCGGCGCCGGCGACGAGTTCGAGGACGTCGGTCGGGCCATCGATCGCGCCGAAGAGCGCACCGAGGAGATGGAGGCCCGCTCGCAGGCCATGGACGAGCTCCAGGAGACGGGGGCGTTCGACGACGCCCTCTCGGACAAAGACGAGATCGACCGCGAACTCGAACAGCTCAGCACCGACAGCAGCGTCGACGCCGAGCTCGAGACGCTCAAAAGCGACATGGGCCAGGGGTCGGAAAACGGCGAGGACGCGAGCGAAACCGACGTCGAGACCGGGAGCGCGGACGCCGGGGGGGATAGCGGGTCGTCCGCGGACGGCGACGCTTCCGATGTCGACGTCGCCGACGTCGAGGTGGACGTGGAAGAGGAGGTCCAGCAGAGCGAAGTCGAGGCGGAACTCGAGGAACTGAAAGAGGACGAGCAGTAACCGGCGGTCGGAGCGTGCCGAAGAGACATGACTATCTAGTGGGGGGTCCAAGAGTCGCGTATGTACGAGGCGATACTGTTGCCGACCGACGGGAGCGCTCGCAGCACGGACGCGGTCGAACACGCGGTGCGGGTCGCCGGTGAGGACGCGGTCGTCCACGCCCTCTACGTGGTCGACCAGCGCCGCTACCGAGCGGCCGACAGCGACACCACCGAGGAGGTCCGCAGGTCCCTCGAACTCGAGGCCGACCGGGCGCTCGACGACGCGCGGACGCGACTCGAGGAACACGGCCTCGCGGTCGAAACGGTCCAGCGTGACGGCATCCCCCACCGGGAGATCGTCGACTACGCCGCGGAGTCGGACGTGGAGGTGGTCGTCATGGGCACGCACGGCCGTACCGGCCGCGACCGGGTCGCCAACCTCGGCTCGGTCACACAGCGCGTCGTCGAGAGCGTCGAGTTGCCCGTACTCGTCGTCGACATGAGCGACTGACCGGCGGTCTGGCGCCGCCGTCATACGGACCGTTGTACTTCGTTACCACCGTCGCGAACCACGGTGAACGCATCGGGCCGTGACTCGCCCATACGTCGGCGGCATCGCCGAAAATGGGTACAACGGTCCGTATCAGACGTCCTCGGCGTCCTCCGGGCCGCGGCCGCTCTCCAGACTGCCCTGGCGGCCCTTCGTCTGGCGGTAGTCCGTCCCGAGGACCCCGGCGAAGTGCTCGACGAACGCCTCGGTGTCGTCCGGGTTCTGGTCTCCGGGGGCGAGCATCGGCACCAGTTCGAACCCGCGCCCGCGGACGGTCGTGGCGTGTAACTCCGTGACGTCGAGGTCCTCGGCGCTCTCGGTGGTGTACTGGAAAGCCAGCGATTCGAGTGCTCGCTGACCGACGGGGACGATGATCTCCGGGTTTATCATCCGGAGTTCGCTGCTGCGATACCCCTCGCAGTTGCGCACCTCGTCGTCGGTCGCCCCGCGTTCCGGGTGGCGACACCGCGTCACGTAACTCAGGTAGACGTTGTCCACGTCCGGTTCGTCGGCGGCCGGGTCCGCGACGAGGCCGACCCGCGCGAGCGCGTCGAGCACCAGGCGGTCCTCGCCGGTGAAGGGGACGCCGGTCTCGTCGGCGCCCGCGCCCGGTGCCTCGCCGAGGACGACGAAGTCCGCCCCGACGTCGCCGTAGCCGTGCACGACCTGCGAGCGCGTCTCGCAGAGTTCGGGACAGTTCGTGCAGTCCTCGTCCATTCCGAACGGGTTCGAGGCTTCGTCCTGTCTGGCGTCCATCTATTCCTCGTCCACCGTGTGGGTCTCGGTTTCGGCGTCGTCGGGGTCGTTCTGCGGGCTCTCTGGGTGGTAGGGCGTGTCGTACTCGCCGGGACGGTCGTCGAGCCTGTCGGGGTTGATCCGGCCGCCCAGCAGCATGAAGTCGAGGACGGTCACGCGCAACATCGCCTCGACGACCGGCACCGCCCTGGGGGGCAGCGACGGGTCGTGGCGACCCACGACCTGTGCTTCTTTCTTCTCGCCGGTCTCCCAGTCGACGGTCTGCTGGGTCTTGGGGATCGAGACGGGTGCGTGCCAGGTCACCTCGCCGTAGACCGGCTCGCCGGTCGTGATCCCGCCCTGGAGGCCGCCGTGGTCGTTACCCACGGGCACGGGGTCGCCCTCCTCGCTGACGACCTCCTCGCGCGTCCCGTCGTCGAACTCCCAGTCCTCGTTGCGGTCGATGCCCCGCACCGACCGGGCCTCCCGGCCGAGGCCGTACTCGACGGCGGTCGTCGCCGGGATGGAGAACATCGCCCGTCCCAGTCTCGCGGCGAACGAGTCAAACCGCGGCGCGCCGAGTCCGCGCGGGACGCCCCGACACTCGAAGTAGATGGAGCCCCCGATGGAGTCGCCCTCCCTCTGGTACTGGTCGATGGCATCGCGCATCTCCTCGGCGGTTTCGGGGTGTGCACACCGCACCTCGTTTTCCTCGGTGTGGTCGAGCATCTCCTCGAAGCTCACGTCAGGCGCCTCGATGTCCCCGATCTGTGTGACGTGGGCCTTGACGCGGACGTCGTACTCGGACTGGTCCAACACCTGCTTGGCGACGGCGCCGGCGGCGACCCAGTTGACCGTCTCGCGGGCCGACGACCGGCCGCCCCCGCCCCAGTTGCGCGTCCCGAACTTCGCCGAGTAGGTGTAGTCGCCGTGGGAGGGTCGCGGCGCCGTGACGAACGGTTCGTACTTGCCCGAGCGGGCGTCCTTGTTCTGGATGACCATCC
>JAZKRZ010000195.1:0-5376 GCA_036626395.1 Haloarculaceae archaeon | reverse complement strand
GTCCTCGATCCAGTTGATGAGGTCGTCGGGCGTCTCGTCGACGTCGTAGGACGCTTCCAGCGCCGCCTGTGGGCCGGCCTCCTTGATCACGGTATCGAGGTAGTCGAAGACGCCCTTCGTGCGGTCGCGCTCGCCGGTCACGACGTCCTCGGCGGCGATGGCGTCCCGACCGTCGGCCAGCGCCTGGAGGTCCTTGACCGCCCCGCGGAGGTCCCCGGAGTTCATCTCCGCGATCCGGTCCAGCGCCGCGTCCTCGAACTCGATGCCCTCCTGACGGCAGAGGTCCCGGAGGACGGGGACGATAGAGCGCTTGCCGACGTCGCGGAACTCGACGTCCTGGCAGGCGTTGCGGAGACCGTTGGACATCTCGTAGAAGTCGTTGGCGATGAGGACCATCGGCTGACTTGCCTCCTTGACCAGCGAGGTGATGGCGCGGGTCCCCCCGCGGTCGACGTTGCCGTGGAGGTTGTCGGCCTCGTCGAGGATGACGAGGCGGCGTCCGCTCCCGCCGGCCGAGAGGGTGCCCGACTTGGCGGCCTCGCCGGCGACGCGCTCGATGACGTCCCTGGTCCGGGAGTCGGAGGCGTTCAACTCGATGGTCGGCCAGCCCATGTCGTTGGCCAGCGCGTGTGCCGAGGAGGTCTTGCCCACGCCCGGCGACCCGTGGAGGATGACCGCCTCCCGGTGGTCGTCCCACGTCTCGGCCCACTCCCTGAGGGCGTCGCGTGCCTTGTCGTTGCCCCGGATCTCCGCGAGCGAGGACGGCCGATATTTCTCCGTCCAGTCCATTACCGAATCGGAGGGCGGTGAGGACGTTAGTGGTTTCGGAGCGGTTTCACGGCCGCCACTGATCGAGCCAGGCGAGTTCGTCGTGTAGTTCCTCGAGCGGGTAGTGGTCGAGAACACGCTCGAACGTCCTGATGACCCCTTGTGTCGTCGCGGAGATAGTTCGCCCTGCGGACGTCGTATCCGTTCGAACGGAGTGTTGTCACGAAGACGCTCGGGACGTGTTCGTCTGTGAGCAGCGACACGGTCACTTCGCGGGTTCCGGCGGGGTCAGTGCGATGTCGGCGGGTTCTTTTTCGGCAGTCTCGTTGGCGCGACGCACTGCTCGCATCTCGTCTGGGTGTTCGTGATAGTACGCGAGCGCGGGGTATACCTCACCCAGCGAGAGGGCGAACTGGTCAGCGACGTCGGCAGGCGAGTGGTCTCCCGCCACGACCAGCTCGTAGACGTGGAGAACCCCGACCCGAGTCCCATCGAGACGGGGATCACCACCGAGGACGCCGTCGGTACGGACGATATCGGCCAACGAGCGGAATTAGTGTCTGTTCGGATAAAAACCTCCGTGTGCGATGGACCACTCGCATCGGGCCCGCCCCCAGAAGACACTTCAGGCGCGCGGGAGACGGTCCGGTATGTCGACACGTTCGGTCCCCGATGCGGCGCCGATGCTCGCGCGAGGCGGGCTGGTCGGCGTCGCCGCGTGGTTGCTGGGCTACCTCGTCACGTACCTCCTCCACGGCGGGAACGTTCGCGACGCGCTGGCGACCGATATCCTGGAGTTCCTCGCGGGCGACCCGGTCACCTGGAAACTGGTCGGGTGGCTCTACTTCAACGCCCACTTCGTCGACGCGTCGGTACCCGGCCTGCTCGGCAGTTCGACCGTGAACCTCCTGTCTGGCGCCGAGGACGCCGCGCTGCTCGTCCTGTACGTCGTGCCGCCGGTGGCGTTGCTCGGCGCGGGCGTCTTCCTCGCGGGCGGCACGGACGAGCCGGCCACCGCTGCTCGCGAGGGTGCGGCGGTCGCGCTGGGCTACCTGCTGGTCTCGCTCGTCGCCGCCTTCGCCGTGCGCATCACCGTCGCCGACGCCGTCGCCGGACCGGTGCTCGTCACCGCCGTCCTGCTGGCGGGGCTGGTCTACCCGTTCGTCTTCGGTGCTCTCGGTGGGGCTGCCGTCGCGGCCGTCGCTGGCTCGGAGTGACAGCGCCCGCCGACCACACAGAACGCGACCCGACCGGGGGAGAACGGCGCGCGGCGGTCTCCGGTACGTTTTTGTCGCCACTGGCGCATCCAGACTCCAATGGAGGGCGGACAGCGTCGGGAACTCGCCGAGAAGATCGCCGGCGAGGTAACGCTCAGCGACGACCCGGGAGGGACGCTCAGGAAGTGGCGCACCGACTTCGAGATCGCCCAGACGGAACTGGCCGACGAACTCGCAGTCTCGCCGTCGGTCGTCTCGGACTACGAAAGCGGTCGCCGCGAGAGCCCGGGGATCGGCGTCGTCAAGCGCTCGGTCGAGGCGCTACTGGCCATCGACGACCGCCGGGGCGGCAGCCACATCCGCCAGCACGCCCGCGTGCTCTCGGCGGGGTTCGACGCCGACATCGTCCACGACCTCCGCGAGTACCAGACCGCCGTCTCCCTGGATAGTTTCTACGACGCCATCGGCGCGACGGAGGTCGCCGACGGCACCTCCGGGACCGTCGCCGGCCACACGGTCATCGACAGCATCCAGGCCATCTCGCGGCTCTCCTCCGAGGAGTTCTACCGGCTGTACGGGCAGTCGACAAACCGCGCGCTGGTGTTCACGAACGTCACCAGCGGCGAGGGGCCGCTCGTCGCCCTCCGCGTCGCCAACCCCACCCCAACCTCGGTCGTCCTGCACGGTCTCGACGAGGCGAGCCTGTGGGACCACGCCGACGACCTCGCCCGCGTCGACGGCTACTCGCTCGCCGTCTGCCCCACCGACCTGGACGAGATGCTCGAAACCCTCCGCGAGTTCCCCTGACTCGTGAGGGGGTGATCGGTGTTCGGCTGGTAGTGTATCCGCTCGTGCTTGATCGAACTACCCACAGCGGCGCGCGCTGTCGAGCGTGTCGGCGTACTGCGCTGACCGCGAGACGAAGCCGCGCGAGGGACGAGGAGCGCAGCGAAGCGAGCACCGCAATCGGTTGGGGAGGGGTGTGGCCCGCGGTCGCGGTGCTGTGCGGTCCTGGCGGATCGAACGGGCGAGGGCTTTCAACGAGTGAGGACGTGTGCAGTCACGACGACACCGAGCGAGTCGGCCAGGGGCTTTCATCCGCTCCTGTGAGTTGCGGTGGTAGTGACTGCTGGCGAGCGGACCGGGTCCGTCCACCACCGACCGATTAATCCAGTCACGTCGACGAAACCAGAACGCCCGCGGAGCCCCACGCCAACAGCCCACACACCAGGAGAACGCTGAATACGGCCGCCGCGGACTATCCGGTATGCCCAGTCCGGTGTTCCTCGAAGGCGAGCGAGTGACGCTGCACCCGGTCGAGGAGGACGACGCGGAGTTCCTGCAACGCCTGGTCAATGACCAGCGGATACGTCGGGGTATCGGCGCGACCGACCCCGTCTCGATGGTCGAAGAACGGGAGTACGTCGAGTCGGTCGGCGAGGACGACGGCGCACAGTTTCTCGTCCGCGTCGACGCCGAGCGAGTCGGGACCATCGGCCTGCACGATATCACGCCGACCAACGGTAACGGCGAGATCGGCTACTTCTTCGCACCCGAGGCCTGGGGCAACGGCTACGCCACCGACGCCACCCGGACGGTGACGCAGTACGCCTTCGAAGAGCGACGCCTCCACAAGGTGTATGCCCGGGCCTTCGCGTTCAACGACGCTTCACAGCGCGTCCTGGAGAAGGTCGGCTTCGAGCAGGAGGGTCGCCACCGCGACCGGGTCTTCGTCGACGGCGAGTACGTCGACGTCTACCGCTACGGCGTGCTCGCCGACGAATGGGACGATAACTGAACTGACTCCTCCCGGTTCGCTCGCTAGCAGTGAGATCGCCCGCGCTCGACGTCAGCCGATGGAAGCCCTCGGCCACGCGTGGCGCTTCCTGCGGTCGCGCCACGCGCACCTCGCCCCTCGCGCGCTGCTGTCGCGCGTCTCGTCGCGCGACAGCGCGCGCCACTGTGGATGGTCGGTCTCGCTCACCGCGACTGCGGCCGCCCGACCGCACAGAACGTCGTCCCCGCGACGGGCCACACACGGAGGGGGACGACCAGCCACCGGACTGACGACCCACAGACCACAAAAGCGCGACCCCCAGAGACGGCTCGATTACAACCCGAGTTCCCGCCCGAGGACCAGGCGCTGGATCTCGCTGGTCCCCTCGCCGATCTCCATGAGTTTCGCGTCGCGGAAAAAGCGCTGTGGCGCGAAGTCGGTCGTGTAGCCGTACCCCCCCAGTACCTGGACGGCGTCCTCGGCGACCTCTCGCGAGATTTCGCTGGCGTCGAGTTTGGCCATCGAGGACATACGTGTCACGTCCTCGCCCTCGTCGTACATCGTGGCGGCCTTGTGGGTGAGCAGTCGCGCCCGTTCGATCTTGCGGTCCATCGCGACGAGCATGTCCCGGACGGCGTCGAACTCGCCGATGGGCTGGCCGAACTGCTCGCGCTCTTTCGCATAGGAGAGAGCGGCCTCGAAGGCCCCCTGGGCCAGCCCCACCGACAGGGCGGCGATGGAGATGCGCCCGCCGTTGAGCGTCTCCTTGGTCTGGTCCCAGCCCGCGCCCTCCTCGCCGAGCAGGCGGTCCGCCGGGATCCGGACGTCGTTCAACTGGATCTCGCAGGTCGGCGAGGCGTTCAGGCCCATCTTGTCCCAGACGGTCGAGACCTCGAAGCCGTCGTCCTCGGGGTCGACGATGAACGTCGAGATGCCGTCGTAGCCGGCACCGGGTTCGGTGACGGCCTTGACGAGGACCGACCCCGCGACGTTCGCGTTCGTGATGAACTGCTTGGTGCCGTCGAGGACCCACTCGTCGCCCTCCCTGACTGCGGTGGTGTCCATGTCCGAGGCGTCCGACCCCGACCCGGGTTCGGTCAGCGCCCACGCGCCCATCGCCTCGCCGGTCGCCAGCGGGCGGAGCCACCGCTCTTTCTGTTCCTCGGTGCCGAAACTCTCGACCGGCTTCGAACCCAGCGAGACGTGCGCGGCGTACGAGAGTCCGATGGCTCCGGACACGCGACCCAGTTCCTCGGTGACCAGCGCGTACATGAGCTGGTCGCCGCCCAGCCCGCCGTACTCCTCGGCGACGGGCACGCCCATCACGTCGAGGTCCGCCAGCTGGTCGAATATCTCGGCGGGGAAGCGGTGGTCGTCCTCGATCTCCTGGGCGATTGGGGCGACCTCCGCCTCGCAAAACTCCCGGACCGAGTCCCGTATCATCCGGTGTTCGTCGGGGAGGCTGAACTCCATACCCTCTCATTGAACGTGCCCAACCAAATACTGTGGTGCCCACCCGCCGAGGGGCGTCCGGGCCGGTCACCGAAACGTACGAGAGTTAGTCCGTTCACCGCCCGGCGAGTTCGACGGCGATAGGGTCGCTGGGCTGGAGCG
>JAZKRZ010000194.1:0-5378 GCA_036626395.1 Haloarculaceae archaeon | reverse complement strand
TCCGGCCGGCGACGTTCAGCGCGTCGTCGGCCCGCCCGTGGAGGAACCAGAAGCCCTCGGCGTCCTCCTGGGCCCAGTCGCCGTGGTCCCACAGGCCCTCCCAGGTCGACCAGTACTCCTCGAGGTAGCGCTCGTCGCCGCTCCACAGCGACTTGGTCATCGACGGACAGGAGTCGCGAGCGACGAGATACCCCCGTTCGCCCGTGTCGCGGATGCTCTCGCCGTGCTCGTCGACGACGTCGATGTCCATGCCCAGTCCCGGCCCGCCCAGCGTACAGGGTTTGAGCTCCTGGATGGGCATGGGCATGAGGAAACAGCCACAGATCTCCGTGCCGCCGGAGATGTTGATTATCGGTGTCTCCCCGCCGCCGACGGTCTCGTAGAACCACAGCCAGGACTCGGGGTCCCAGGGCTCGCCGGTCGACCCGAGCAGGCGAAGCGAGGACAGGTCGTGACCCTCGACCCACTCGTCGCCCCGTTTCCGCAGCGCCCTGATCGCCGTGGGAGAGATGCCGAACTGCGTGACCCCGTGGCGGTCTATCATCTCCCAGTAGCGGTCGGGTTCCGGGTAGTCCGGCGCGCCCTCGTACATGAAGACGGTGTTCCCGAAGTGGTGGTTGCCGACGAGCGTCCACGGACCCATCATCCAGCCGATGTCCGCCACCCAGAAAAAGCGGTCGGGGGGCTTGAGGTCGAACCCGAAGTACAGTTCCTTCGCACACTGGACGTTGACGCCGGCGTGGGTGTGGACGATGCCCTTGGGCCGGCCGGTCGTCCCCGACGAATAGAGCAGCATCGACTCCTGGTTCGCGTCGAGTTCCTTGGTGTCGTAGGCGTCGTCCCGCGGTTCGACGGCGTCGCCCCACCAGCGGTCCCGGCCCTCGGTCCAGGGCAGGTCGTGGTCGCCGGGGTCGGGTTCGTCGTCTCCGCTCGTGCTCGCGCGACTCCCGAGGCGGTCGTAGACGACGACCTCTTCGACGTGGCCGGCCTGGGCGATGGCCTCGTCGGCCGTCCCCTTCAGCCGGACCTCCTCGCCGCGGCGGTAGAAACCGTCACCCGTAAACAGTACCGGGCAGGCGGCGTCGTCGATGCGGGTGGCCGTCGCGTCGACGCCGAACCCCGAGAAGACGGGCACGGCGATAGCGCCGACCTTGAAACAGCCGTACAGTATCGAGATGACCTCCGGGACCATCGGCATGTACAGGCCGACGGTGTCGCCCGTCCCGACGCCCCGGCTTTCGAGGTAGTTCGCGACCCTGTTGGTCTGGCGGTGGAGTTCGTGGAAGGTCACCTCCCGGACGTCGGTGGCCTCGCCCGCCGGGTCGACGGGTTCGCCCTCCCAGATGCAGGCGACCTTGTTGCGGGTCTCGGCGTCGCCGGCGGCGTGTCTGTCGAGGACGTTGTGCGCGAGGTTCGTCGTCCCGCCGGGGTACCACTCGGTGAACTGGGGGCCGTCGCTGTCGTCGCGCACCCGGTCGTACGGTTCGAAGAAGTCGACGTCGAGGTAGTCGACGGCGGTGTCCCAGAACCAGTCGACGCCAGACGCCGGGGTCCCGGGGTCGGCCGTGGTCGTCCGCGCTATCAGTTCCTCGTAGTCGTCGATGTCGTAGTCCTGCATGAACGCCCACACGTTCGTCGATTCGACGAACTCCCCGGAGGGCGTGTGAACGACCTCGTCGATGTCGTCGAGACTCGTCATACCACACCTTCGACGGGGCCGGAGGTAACATTTGCCCAGGAATGCGAGGGACGGCCCCGACCGGGGGACTGGTCGCCCGGGGTCCGGGGCCGACGGGGTGTCGCGCGGCGCGGGGGGCCGAGTCTGACAAACCCTTTTGGCCGGGGGTCGCCAACATCCGGGCATGTACGTTCGGGACGCGAAAAACCGGGACGAGGCCTGGTTGCTGGAACACATCGAGGGGATGGGGCTGGACGAGACCGCGTTCCGTTCGCGCGACTACGTCGTCGCCATCGACGAAGAGGAGAACGTCAAGGCGGGGTTCGGTCGCATCCGCGTCCACAAGACCGACGACGGGGAGGTGTGCGAACTCACGAGCATCGGCGTCCTCGAGGACTGGCGCGGACAGGGCGTGGGCGCCCACGTCGTCGAGCGACTCGTGCGCACGGCCGCCGACCAGGGGTTCGATACCGTCTACGCGCTGACCGGCGAACCCCGGTACCTGGAACAGTTCGGCTTCGAGCGCATCGACGTGACCCAGTTGCCCGAGCGACTGCGCGAGCGCCTCGCCGACAAACAGGAGGGAGTCGCCCCGGACGCCGTCCCCCTGCGCCTCGACCCCGACGAGTTCCGGATGCCCTCGCGCCTTCGGGAGGCGTTCAAGGGCGCGGCCGCCGAGGACGAACCCGACGAGCCACAGGAAGGCCCCGAGGACTTCGGCATCGACCCCGACGAGGCCACCTACAAGTACGATACCGGATAACCTGGGGACCGCCGGCCCCCTACCGACCCCGTCGGTCGGGTCCTACTCGATGCGCGCCAGTCGGTCGAGCGCGTAGACGATCCGCAGGGGCGTCGCGGCGTCGCCGCGGTCGAAGACGAGGCCGTCCCGCTCGTGGACGTGGTCCAGGACCCCTTCCGAGGAGTGCTCGGGCGCGGCGGCCAGTCCCGCGTCGCGCTCGGCGACCCACTCCATGACCCGCAGGTCGCTCTTGGAGTCGCCCATGACGACGGCGAAGGGGTCGTCGATGCCCAGGACGTCGAGGGCGGCCTCGACACCGACGACCTTGTTGAGTTCGAGACTCCCGATCTCGGCCGCGTCGGCCTCGTAGTAGGCGACGTCGACGCGCTCGAAGACCGAGCGGACCGCCCCCGGGACCGCCTCGGGTCCACAGTCCGACGTCACGCCCTCGGACTCGAGGACGGCACGGATCTCGGGGTCGGCGTCGGCGTAGAAGGCGCGGGCCCACTCGCCGCCGCCGGCACCGTGGGCGGCGTCGGCGTCGACGCGGTCGGCGACCGCCTCGCCGAACACGTCGAGTTCGTAGACCAGCGCCTCGTCGATGACCTCACGGGCGGCGTCGCTTCCCGTCTCGAAGTTGGGCTTGAGGGTGACGTTGAACTCGTTGCCCTGGAGGTGACAGCCGTGGCGGATCGACTCGGGCGCGTCCGAGAGCACTCGCGAGCGGACGCGGTCGAAGACGGCCACGATGTCGTCGTCCAGGTCCTCGTAGAGCAGTCGCTTCGTCTCCGGACCGTGGCCGGGCGTGAACACGCCCGAACCCGCCTCGTAGACGACGCTGACGTCCCCCGAGTGGACGAGTTCGTTCCCGAGCCCCTGGATGAGAAATCCCTTGACGTTCTCCAGGGTCTGGCCGGTACAGATGACGACCGGGAGGCCGACCTCGTGGAGTTCGGTGAGCAGGCGTAGCGTCTCCCGGGGGATCTCGTTGTCGGTACTGCCGGCCGAGCGCAGCGTCTCGTCGACGTCGAGGACGAGGACGTTCACGCCGCGGTCGTACTTGCGCAGCAGGTCCATCGCGGTGAAGGCCTCGTCGCGGTCGGCGTGGGCGGCGACGTCCGCGAACGTCTCGCCGACGCCGGGAAACCCATCGCGGACGGCCGCCCTCTGGCCCTCGAGGTCGTCGCTGGCGTCCTGCCAGTACTCCAGGGCGACCCGGGAGTCGACGGGCGGGAAGACGCCGACGAAGTCCTGTAACGCTCGCAGGCGGTCGGTGTCGTACTCCTCGTAGAGCGTGTAGAGCTGGTCGTATCGTTCCATCTGTGGGCGACTCGCAGTTGGCGTAACTCACGCCCGAGCGGGTGATACCGTTTCGGGTCCCGCCGGCGGGTTTCGGCCGTCGGTCCCGCCGACAGGTCTCAGTCGTCGGCGGGGGCGGAGGTTTCGAGCAGCGCGCAGACGTCCTCTTCGGCGTCGAAACAGTCCGGACACTGGGGCTCGCGGTCGATGATGGTGTCGAGGCGTTCGGCGACCGTCTCGTCGATGACGCTCTCCAGTTGCTTTGCCTCGCCGCGAAAGTCCTCGACCTCGAGGACTTCGAGGAGGAACCGCTCGATAATACAGTAGTTCTGGAGGGTGTCGCGGGCGCGGACGATCCCGTCGTCGGTCAGCGAGACGCCCTTGTACTTCTCGTGTTCGGCCAGGTCCTGGTCTTCGAGTTTGCCGATCATCTCGTTGGCGCTGGCGGGACTGACGTCGAGCATGTCAGCGACGGCACCCGTCGACGCGGGGCCGTCCTCGCGGTCCTGGACCAGGTAGATGGCCTTGAGATACTGGTCTGCGGTGTTCACGCCGATACCCTCCCGCGCGTCGTGTGGGCCGTCATCGTCCTGTCCCCATGAGTTTCGTGACCTCCTCGGCGCCTTCGGCTTCCTCCTCGCGGATGGTCACCAGGACGTCGAGCAGGCGGTCGCGGTCGACGCCGAACGCCACGTCCGAGGCCTCGACGGCGTCGACGAGGTCGTCGTAGAACTTGTAGGCGGTCTCCTCGTTACAGAGCTGGTCGTAGAGCACGCCGTCGAAGTCCTCGTCGGCCTCGTACCGGGCCTCGACGAGCGCCTCGATCTCCTCGAAGGGCACCGTCTCGGCGTCGAGTTCGTCGACGAGTTCCTCGAGGCGGCGGCGGTGGTCGGCCGACTCCTCGGCGGCCTCCTCCAGCATCGTCCGGACGTCCTCGTCGAGGTCGTCGGTCTCGCGGGCGTGGCGCGCCGCGCGGGCCTCGACGACTTCCTCCAGGACGATCCCGATCTGGAGGAGCCGGGCCAGCTGGTGGTCCGACCCGACGGGGACGGTCACGCTCATCGGCGCCCCCGGCCGGCGCGTCCGTCGGTCCCTCCCCGATTCATGGTCGGACATCGGGGAGGGGGGCAAGTAAGTCTGTTCCTCGCCGCCCCCGGCACCCTTTTGCCGGTCTCGGGGCTACCCGGGGGTGTGACACGCGCCGCGGCGTTTCGCGACTACGCCGACTGGGCCCGCGACCAGTCGCCCCTCTACGAGCGCCTCGCCGCGGCGCTCGACCTCGCGGCCGCTGATACTGTCGGACACACGTGAGGCCACCGTCGGTGGCTCGTTCGACCGGGAACGGGCGTTTCGATAGTGTGTTCCCGGCGAGCGTGTTCACGTACTTGTGTCCGACAGTATGACTCGCCCCGACGCTCGTCGCGTTCAGTACCATGACCCTCTACCAGCTCCCGGACCCGGCGGTCGCCGCTCTCCGGGAGGCTCTCGCCGGCCACGGCCGCGAACGCCCGGTCCACTGGCTCTCGGGCGACCCGGCGGCCGAGGGGACGAGACCGGCTTACCGGCACGTTCGGTTCGACGGGGACGAGGACGGTACCCGACGGACACCCGGACACGAACCACGCAACAGTCTCGTGCACTGGCCGGCCGGGAGAAGTC
>JAZKRZ010000193.1:0-5415 GCA_036626395.1 Haloarculaceae archaeon | reverse complement strand
CAGTATGAACCGGAGCGCGAGCGCTCCGGAGGACGGCACTCGCCGCCGTTCACGCGTCACTCGCCGTGGGTGAATCCCCGGTCGGGGAGCGGGTCGCCGTCGAGCGTGACGCCCTGGGTGACCACGCGCCCGACCTGCGTGACCGCGACCGGACAGTCCTCGCGGACGGCCGGAAGGGCGGACGGCGCCACGGTGAACACGAGTTCGAAGTCCTCGCCGAAGAAGACGCCCAGTTCGCGCCGGTCGTCGGCGCTCTCGGTCACCGCCTCGACGGTGTCGTCGACCGGCAGCGGCGACTCGACCGCGAACCCACAGCTGCTCGCCTCGGCGAGCTGGTGGAGCGAGCGCGCGAGGCCGTCGCTCGAATCCATCATCGCCGTCGCGCGGTCGGCGAGGACGCGCCCGGCGGCGACCCGCGGTTCGAACCGGAAGAGGTCGTTCGCGCGCTCCGTGTCGCCGCGTTCGAACAGGCGGAGAGCGGCGCCGGTGCGCCCGAGCGTCCCGGTCACGCAGACGGCCTCGCCCGGGGCCGCGCCGGAGCGATAGACGGGGTCGTCGGCCCGGCCGAGCGCGGTGGTCGCGACCGTGAACTCGT
This sequence comes from Haloarculaceae archaeon, assembly GCA_036626395.1. Classification (GTDB taxonomy): domain Archaea; phylum Halobacteriota; class Halobacteria; order Halobacteriales; family Haloarculaceae; genus QS-5-68-33. The sequence goes on along the minus strand of JAZKRZ010000193.1, from coordinate 4,820 downwards.
CGTGGCCGTCGAGGTCGCCGCCGACGTACTCGGCGCCGACCCCCTCGCAGACGTCGCTCGCGCCGTCGAGGAAGTCACTGAGGTCGTCGGCCTCGAAGGTAGGCGCGGCGTAGACGGCGACGGCGGCGGTTGCCCCGGCGCCCATGGCGGCGACGTCCGAGAGCGAGGCGCCGACGGCGCGCCAGCCCGCCGTATAGCGGGTCGTCCCCTCCGGGAAGTCCGTCCGGTCGTGGAGCATGTCGGTCGTGAGCACCTGCCCGTCGACGACGGCGGCGTCGTCGCCCGCCGCGGGGAGGTGCTCGCCGACGAGTCCCAGCGCTGTCCGCTCGTCCATGCCCGGCCTTCGACCGGGACGTGGAAAACCTCCCCTGTTTCGAGACGCTCGCGCCTCGCCTGCGGTTCGGTGGGTTCAACACAGGGCTCCGACAATGGAGCGTACATGAACGGCGACAGGTGGGCGACCGTCCTCGGGTTTCTCGGTGGGCTGGTCGTCCTCGCCGTCGTCATGTGGCTCGTCGGCATCCGGGAGATGGTCGACGCGCTGCTGTCGGTACGCCGGCCGGCGCTGGTCCCGCTCATCTTCCTGAACGCGGTGTGCTGGCTGGCCGCCTGGGGGATGGCGCTCCGGACGGTGCTGAGTGCCCTCGGGGAGTCTATCGCAGTCCACAAGGCGCTGCTCGTGTTCGCGGCGGCGGTCTTCTCGAACAACGTCACCCCCTTCGGTCAGGCAGGCGGCGAACCGGTGACGGCGTATCTCGTCTCCGAGGCGACCGACAGCGAGTACGAGACCGGCCTCGCGGCCATCGCCTCGGTCGACGCCCTGCACTTCGTCCCGTCGCTGGGCTACGCGCTCGTCGGACTGGTGTTCGTCGCCGTCGGCGAACTCGCGTTCGACCAGAACGTCGTCTACGCGAGCGTGGCCGTCGGGGCGCTCGTGCTGGCGGTTCCAGTCGGGGCGTTTCTCGGGTGGCGCTACCGCTACGAACTCGAAGCCGCCGTCGTGCGCATCCTCACGCCGATACTCCGGGGAACGGGACGAATCATCCCGCGGCGCAACCCGCCGAAGGTCGCGGTCGTCGAGCGCCGCATCGAGGCGTTCTTCGGCGCTATCGACCGCGTCGCCGGCAGTCGGGTGACCCTGCTGGAAGCGATCGGTTTCTCCGCGTTCGGCTGGCTGTTGCTCTGTGTCTCGCTGTGGCTCTCGCTGTACGCGCTCGGGTTCAACGTCTCCTTTGCCGCGGTGTTGCTCGCGGTACCGATGGGCGCGATCGCGGGCATCACGCCGCTGCCGGGCGGGCTGGGCGGGGTCGAGAGCGTTCTGATAGTCTTGCTGGTGCCGACCACGCAACTCGGCGGCGCAGTTATCGGAGCGGCGGTCCTCGTCCACCGGGCCGCCACCTACGCGTTCCCGACGGTACTCGGGGGACTCGTCGCTTTTTCGCTTGGAGTGGGCGACCGGGCCGGCTAATCGCGACCGCGCGCCGTCGACCGGACCGCGAGCGGGCGCGACCGGCGAACGACGCCCTTAAATGACGGCGTCGGGAATGGACGGGCAATGACGACACTCTACGACGCGCCCGCGGACGCCCTCATCGAGGCGGTCGCCGAGCGCCTCGAGGACGAGGACGACGTGCACGAGCCCGACTGGTTCAAGTTCGCCAAGACCGGCGTCGGCCGGGAACTGCCCCCCGAACAGGAGGACTTCTGGGCGCGGCGTGCGGCCAGCCTCCTCCGGAAGGTCGCCGTCGACGGTCCCGTCGGCGTCGGCGCCCTCCGGACCGCCTACGGGGGGTCCAAGCAGGGCTCGAACCGCTACCGCGTGCGACCCGACCGGAAAACCGACAGCAGCGGGAAGATCGTCCGCGTCGCGCTCCAGCAACTGGAGGACGCCGGCTACGTCATGACCGCCGAGGGCGAGGGCCGCCGCGTCACTCCCGAGGGTCGCGCGCTGCTCGACGGGGTCGCGAGCGAGGTGCTCGCGGACCTCGACCGACCCGACCTCGAACGCTACGCATAGGGCCGGTCACGGCGACTGCCGCGAGACTGCGCGGTCGTGACGGCCAGCGCGAGACGGGGCGGTCGCGGCGACGTGAGCCGCCGACCGCTCCGAAATCGTTTTCCGGCGGAGTCGATAATTCACGCCCATGAGTGGTGACCCCAGCGACGAGGAGTTAGAGGAGCTTCGCCGGAAGAAAATGGAGCAGCTCCAGGACCGCCAGGAGGGCGAGGGCGCCGAGGAGGCCCGCGAGGCCCAGCGCGAGCAACGCGAGGCCCAGAAGAAGGCCATGCTCCGCAAGCACCTCACCGACGACGCCCGCAAGCGGCTCAACACGATCAAGATGTCGAAACCGGAGTTCGGCGAGCAGGTCGAACAGCAGGTCGTCGCCCTGGCCCAGAGCGGGCGTATCCAGGGCCGCATCGACGACGAGAAGATGAAGGCCATCCTCAAGGAACTCCAGCCCGACGAGCAGGAGTACGACATCCGCCGCCGGTAGATGGCCGTCGCGGCCCTGTTCAGCGCCGGCAAGGACTCCGCGCTCGCCGCCCTGTTGCTCGACCCCTTCTACGACGTCGTCCTCTGTCACTGCACGTTCGGCGTCGACGCCGACTCGCCGAGTGTCGACGCGCCGGGTGTCGACGACCCGGCCCCCCCGACTGGCGGCGACGAGGTGGCCGCCCGCGCGGCCGACGCGCTCGGGTTTCCCGTCGGGACTGTCGACCTCGACCGGAGCGTCGCCGACGACGCGGTCGAGCGGATGGTCGCCGACGGCTACCCCCGCGAGGGCATCCAGCAGGTCCACGAACACGCCCTGGAGGCCGTGGCCGGCCGCGAGCGCCTCGCCGGACGGGCGGTCACGGCAGTCGCGGACGGTACCCGCCGGGACGACCGCGTGCCCGCCGTCGACCGGTCGGTCGCACGGAGTCTCGAAGACCGCCACGGGGTCGACTACGTCCGCCCGCTCGCCGGGTACGGCCGGGGAGCCGTCGACGACCTCGTCGCCCGCTGTCTCGCCGTCGAGACGGGACCCAGCGAGCGACTGGCCACGGCTGACTACGAGACGGAACTGCGAGCCCTGATGGCGGCCGAGTACGGCCCGGAGACGGTCGCGGCGGTCTTCCCGGCGCACACGCAGTCGCGCGTGGCGGGACACCGGGAGTAGTTCGCTCCCGAGGGGCGAGGTCGACGACTCACTCGCCGTCGTGTCGGCGGACGCCGGGACCGGGGTTGCAGACGTAGATATCCGCGTCGTTGCCGGTCCGCTCGCGATACCCGGACTCGATGGCGTCGGTGACGGCGTCGACCGCGTCGGGACGGACGAGCGAGCAGACACAGCCGCCGAAGCCGGCGCCGATGAGCCGCGAGCCGTACACGCCCTCGCAGTCGGCGGCCACGGAGACGACGGCGTCGAGTTCGGGGACGCTCACCTCGTAGTCGTCGCGCAGGCTCGCGTGGGAGGCGTCCAGCAGTTCGCCGACGCGCTCGTAACGCCCCTCGCGCAGCGCGGCGGTGGCCTCCTCGACGCGGGCGTTCTCGGTGACGACGTGGCGCACGCGCTTGCGCAACGGGTCGGTGAGCGTCGCCTCGTTCGCCTCGAACTCGGCGACGGAGACGTCCCGCAGGGCGGTTATCTCGCGGTCGAGCGTCTGCTGGAAGTACTCGACCCCGCTCCGGCAGGTGGCGACGCGGTCGTTGTAGGCCGAACTCACGAGTTCGCGCCGGACGTTCGTGTTCGTCACGACGAGCGTCACCTCGTCGGCGACCAGCGGGACCACCTCGTGCTCGCGCGAGCGGCAGTCGAGAAAGAGCGCGCTGTCGGCCTCGCCGTGAACGGAGGTGTACTGGTCCATGATCCCGCAACTGAGGCCGACGAAGCCCGTCTCGGCCTCCCAGCAGACGTCGACGAGTTCGTCGCCCAGCGAGAGCCCGTGGGCACCCGTCAGCGCCTCGGCGGTCGCGACTTCGATGGCCGCCGACGAGGAGAGCCCCGCTCCCATCGGGACGCCGCCGACGACGGCCACGTCGGCGCCGCCGATGTCGTGGCCGCGGACGAGGAGGCGCTGGGCGACGCCCTTGGGGTAGTCGCTCCAGTGTTCGTCCTCGGCGGGTTCGACGGAATCGAGGTCGAACACCGCGGTGTCGTCGAGGTCGACCGCACGGACCCGGACGCGGCGGTCCTCGCGGGGGCGGGCCGCGACGACCGTCCGGTAGTCGATGGCCGCCGGGAGGACGAACCCCTCGTTGTAGTCGGTGTGCCCGCCGATCAGGTTCACGCGACCGGGGGCCGAGGCGACGGTGAGTGGGGCGCCGGGCCCGAACGCCTCGCGGAGTTCCCGGCGTGCGTGCTCGATCCGCTCGCTCGTCGCTGTCATGGGCCCGGATTGGTGACCCCGGGGCATATACCCTCGGCCACCCGGACGCGACCGGCGGTCGCGTCGCCGACGGACAGGTTCAAGCGACCCCTGCCCGAACGACGGCACATGTACGAGGGACTCAAGGGGTTCACGGACTTCTACCCCGCGCAGCTGGCGCCCCGGCGGGCCGTCATCGACGAGATCGAGGCGACCGCCCGGTCGTACGGCTTCCGCGAGACGGCCACGCCGGCCCTGGAACCGGCGGAGATGTGGACGGACAAGAGCGGCGAGGACATCGTCGACGAACTCTACGAGTTCGAGGACAGGGGCGGGCGTCACGTCACGCTCACGCCGGAACTCACGCCGACGGTCGCGCGGATGGTCGTCGCCAGACAGCAGGCCCTCTCCAAGCCGATCAAGTGGTTCTCGACGCGGCCGTTCTGGCGCTACGAGCAGGTCCAGCAGGG
>JAZKRZ010000192.1:0-5561 GCA_036626395.1 Haloarculaceae archaeon | reverse complement strand
TACAACGGTCCGTATGACGCCGACCGCGACGTTTTCAAACGGCGGCCCCGAACGCCGCCCATGCACTTCACCCAGCGCGAACAGGCCGCGCTCCGTGAGGCCGGCCTCTCGACCGAGGCGATCCGCGAGGCCTCCGAGGCGGTCGTCGCCGCGACCGAGGCCGACGCCGGGCGCGTCTCGTCGGTTTTCGAGTGCCACGACGCGCTCTACTCCGACATGGACCTGGCCCACAGCGCCGAGGAGTTCCCCGAGCACGCCGTCGACTATCTCGACCTGTTCACTCACGCCGACGACATCCGCGGGTACCTCCGCTTCGATTCATGGGGCGTCCCCGTCGAAGGGGCCCGCGTCCTGAACGAGGAGGTCGTCGAACTGTCGCTGGGCCCGACCGTCGACGAGCGGGTCCGCTTCGCCGCCGGCCGGGACGCGCTATGAGCGGCGACGACTCGCACGTGGAGAGCGATACCGACTCGAGCGCGGATAGCCCCGCGCGAGTCCGCGTCCGCGGCATCTACGCGACGGCGCTGACCCACCTGCTGGAGGCGAGCGAGGAGACGACCGTCGTCCAGGCGTCGCCGCCGATCCGCGAGCGCTTCGACGCGTCGCTGCCCGCCGACCCCGCCGACGCGTCCGCGTGGACGGCCGACGACCGGCAGGGTGTCGGCGTCGCCGGCACCCCCGGGAGCGTCCGGACCGTCGCCCGACGGGTCAAGTCGGTAAGCCGGGACGCCCTGGCCTGGCGCGACCCCACGCCGCGGGGCGCCGTCTACGCCGGCGAGGTGACCGAGACGCTCGGGAGCGGTGCCGTCGTCGCGCTGACGGACGCGACCGAGGCCCGAGCGGACGACCCTTCGAGCGAGACGACGCTCCCGGTCGCCGCCCGCGACCCCGAGGGGTTTCTCCCCTACCCGTCGACGGCGAGACACGTCACCGAGGGCGACCGCCTGCGGGTGCAGGTGACCGAGCCGAGCGCCCCGTGGACCGGCGGGCGGCCAGTGCTCGACACCACGTTCACGGTCGACAGCGCCCTCCTGACACTGGTCCGGGGCAGGAATCCCGGCGGGAACGGACCGGAACTGGCGGACCTGCTCTCGACCGACGCACCCGACGGGTGGGCGCCAGACTGGGCACCGGCGGCGGACGACGCCGACCTCGACGCGCTGGGAGCGGCGCTCGAACGGGCGAGCACGCGGGCAGACGCGCTCGACTCGGCCTTCGACGACGCCGAACCCCCCGAAGAGGTCGCACCGGCCTGTTACTGGCCGGGCGAGGGCACAGTTTGGCTCCGGTTCGGCCGCGAGACGCGCTTCGGACTGGACGACGAGCGCCGGGCGGTGACGGCGACGATGGCCGGCCACCACCGCGTGAAGGCCGGGACCGAGCAGGCGAGCGCCGCCGTCGACTTCGTCGAGGCGGTCTGTCCCGGCGTCACCGCCGACGAGACCGACTTCCCGTTCGACGCCACGACGCGCCAGTTCGGCCCGACCGAGGGCGACTCGCTGTGGATCGAACACGGCAAGCCCGACGGGCGCTCGTTCTCACTGGGTCGGGGCGAGGTGACACGACGGGACCCCGACGGCACGGTCGTGCTCGAACGCGAGATGTCCGGCCGGGGAACCTACGACGCGCTCGGCGTCGAGCAGCAACCAGGGGACGTCGCCGTCACGAAACTCACCGAGGGGGAGTGGTGGTATCCCACCGTCTACCGCGGCGAGGACGGCGAGAAACGCGGCACCTACGTCAACGTCTGCACGCCGGTCGAGGTGTTCCCCGACGCGGTGCGCTACGTCGACCTCCACGTCGACGTGGTGAAACACACCGACGGGACGGTCGAGCGCGTCGACGACGACGAACTCGACGAGGCGGAGGCCGCAGGCCACGTCCCGCCGGCACTGGTCGAGCGCGCCCGCGAGGTCGCGAGCGCCGTCGAAAGCGCGCTCTGAGCGGTGTCGCTCGCGCTCCGGTTCGTCTCGGTCGCCGCGTCGCTCCCGCTATCGCTCGTTCCGGCGGCCCTCGCCGCCGTCACCACCGACGACGTTCCCGTCCCCGCGGACGGCCCGCCAGGCACCGAGCCCCAGGCCCGCCAGCGCCGCAAACGCGCCGAACCCCGGACCGCTGGCGTCGCTGGTCGCAGACGAGTCGTCGGGAGCCGTCGCGGTCGACGCCCGCGTCGGGGTGACGGTCGGACTCGGCCCCAACGAGGCAGTCGGCGACGGCGTCGCAGTCGGCGAGTCGGTCGGTGATAGCGTGGGCGACGGCGAGGGCGGCGTCGTCCGGGGGGCGTCCGGGAAGGTGTAGACGGTCCCCGAATCTCCGGGGCTTTGCGGGTTCTCGTGGCTGGTCGCGACGACCGTCTCGCCGGGGACCGCCACCTGTGCCGTCCAGAAACTCGTCGTCGACGAGCGTCGGAAATGACGCAGTTCGCGGGGGTTGGCCGGGTCGGAGACGTCGTGGACCTTCACGCCGCCGCGGTACCACGAGGAGTAGAGGGAGTCGCCGGCGGCCTCGAAGTTGTGAGCGGTCGTCCAGACGCCGTTGACGTTCGGGTCGGCGGTCGGCGGCGGGTCGACCGTCGCACGGCGGACGGGGTCAGTGGGGTCGGAGACGTCGTACAGAGCGATCCCGCTGGGCCCGCCGGGGTCGTCCGGGCCGGGCGTCCCGTCGGTCCCGAAGTTGGAGTTCCAGGTCTCCTTGCCCACGGCGAGCAGGTCGCCGGCGTCGTCGGTCGCGACGTAGTGGTCGTTGCCCGGCGGTTCGGCGGACTTGCGGGCCGCTCGTAACCCTTCGAAGTTCGCCAGGCGGTCCAGCGACTGCTCGCGGACGTCCGCGACGTACGTCGGGTTCGTCGGGTCGGAGACGTCCAGGATCCACGTTCCGGCGTCCCAGTAGGCGAGGTAGGCGTAGCCGTCCCGGACGTAGACGTCGTGGAGGGGGCGCAGACCGACGTCGACCTCGCGCCAGCGCTCGTCGTGGTCCGTGACCGACCACCGGGCGACCTCGCGGACGTTCACGACGTCGACGACCACCAGCGGGTTCGTCACCCCGTCGTTGCCGGTCAGGTAGGCGTACCGACCGTCGAGATAGCAGTTGTGGACCGGGAAGGGCGTCCGGTAACCCGCCAGCAGGACGGGTTCGACGGGGTCGGAGACGTCGAACAGCGCGACCCCGCGGAAGACGGCGGGCTCGTAGTTGGCCGGCCCCGCGACCAGCAGGCGGTCGTCGTCGTATTTCACGTCGAAGACGTTCCCCATGACCGCGTCGGCCCGCGGCGGCGAGATGTCTGTCTCTCGCGTCAGCACTGCCGGGTCGGCGGGGTCGGAAATGTCGACCGCGGCGAACCCGTCGCCGGTCGCGACGAACGCTGTCTCGCCGTCCGGCGTGACGACCGTCTCGGTCGCGCCCGGGACGGCGACCGACCCCGTCGGTTCCCACCCCGCGGTCGGCGTCGCCACCGCCTCCGTCGGCGTGGGCGTCGGCGAGGGCGTCGCAGTCGGGGTGAGGGTGGTCGTCCCGGCTCGTCCCGGCGCTGGCGACGTGTGAGGGACGCCGGCACCCGTCGCATCCGTCGTCGGGTCGGACGACTCGCGGGCGGTGACGCGGGCGACAACGGCGGAGGACCCCCCCGTGGCGGCCGCCCGGAGGAACTGGCGGCGGTTCACGGTCGCGCGTTCGGCCGGGACCGTGTTGAGTCTGTCGCGGCGCCTGTGCCGGGACGGTGGCGCGGCCCCGTCCGGGGAACCGCCGTGTGGAGACTCATCGCTCGCCGTCGCTCCCGTCACGTCGGACGGTCCGCCACGCGCCGACGCCGAGCGCCGCCAGCGCAGCGAGCGGACCGAATCCCGGGCCGGACCCGTTCGTCGCCGTCGCCCCGTCGGTCGCTGTCGACTCGTCGCTCGCCGTCAGCGTCGGGGACGCGGTCGGACTCGGCGTCGGTGACGGCGAGGGTGTGGGCGTCCCCGTCGGCGCGGGCGTCGGCGAGGACGGGGTCGCCGCCGTCGGCGTGAGCGTCGGCGTCGAGACGTCGACAGGCGGACCCGACGGCGTGACCGTCGCCGGGTTGTCCGTCGGGTCGGGGAAGACGAACAGGCCCGTGGGTTCGGACCCGCCGGAGGGGTCCGCGTAGTTCGTCGCGACCAAGTACTCCCCCGGGACCCCCGCCTGGGCGGTCCAGAACTGGGTCACCTCGCCGTCGTGCCAGTGAGCGAGTTCCTCGGGTGCGCCCGGGTCGGAGACGTCGTGGACCTTCACGCCACCCTGGTACCACGACGAGTAGAGGTAGTCGCCGACGACGTCGAAGTTGTGGGCGGTCGTCCAGTAGCCGCCGTACGTGGCGTCGCGACCCTCGGGTACCGGCGGCGGGTCGATGGTCGCGAGTCGTTCGGGCGCGCTCGCGTCCGTCGTGTCCCAGAGGGTGATCCCGGCCGGCCCGCCGGTGTCGTCTTCCTCGTCGTCGCCCTCGACGTCCCAGGCCTCGCGGCCGACGGCCACGAACGTCCCGTCGTCGCTGGGCTGGACGTAGTGGGCGTTGCCGGGCGGTTCGTAGAAGAACTCCAGTCCGGACTCGACAGCCAGGAGGTCCTCGAGCGAGTGGTCGGCTCCGTGACCGATGTACCGGGGGTCCGTGGGGTCGGAGACGTCCAGGATCCACGCGCCGGCGTCCCAGTAGGCGAGGTACGCCCGCCCGCCCTGGACGTAGACGTCGTGGAGGTTCCGGAACGCGGCGGGGACGTCCTCGTATCCGGCGTCGTAGTCCGCGACCGACCACCGGGCAACCGGCCGGGGGTCGTCGCTCACGTCCAGGATCTCGAGTTCCGTGCCCGTCGTCAGGTAGGCGTACTCGCCGTGCAGGTCGCAGTTGTGGACGCCGTACGGGGTGCGATGGCCGCCGAGCAGGCGGGGCTCCGTCGGGTCCCGGACGTCGAACAGCGCCACGCCCGTGAACGACCCGTTGCGGTCGGCGGCGACCAGCAACCGGTCGCGGTTGTACGTGACGTCCTTGACGTTCTCCATGGGCCCCCGGTCCGCGAGGATGCCGTCGCGGCCGGCGACGGTCTCGGGGTTCTCGGGGTCGGCCAGGTCCACGACGCGAAAGCCCGACAGCGTCGCGACGAACGCGTAACGTCCGTCGGGCGTCGTCACGGCCTCGGCGACCTGTCCCTCCCCGAGCGCGTGGCGCGCCATCGGGGCGAACTCCTGTTCAGTCGTCGCGGCGCCGGGTGCGGAACGGCCGCTACTGGAAGGCGACCCGTCGTCGGCGCCGAGAACCCGCGGGGCGGACGTCGCCAGCCCGGCCAGGCCCGCGGCGTCGACCGCCGAGCGGAGGTACTCGCGGCGGCGCATGCATCCGGACCTGTGTTCCTCTGGACTTTGTAGTTGTTGGCTCTCCGGCGGAAGGTTTCGACCACACCGCTCGTACCCCGTTCTCTGCTCGCTGTCGAACGGTATCTAGAGAGTGCGTACCGAGCAGTTGTTGCAGGATAGGGTGTTATGATACTGTCGGACACAGGTACGTGAACACGCTCGCCGGGAACACGCCAGCGAAACGCCCGTTCCCGGTCGAA
>JAZKRZ010000191.1:0-5658 GCA_036626395.1 Haloarculaceae archaeon | reverse complement strand
CTGATTTCGTCGACGAGTACTTCGAGGGCACCGCCAACCGCACGGAGGGGATCGGCACCGAGGAGATCGAATCCGACCTGCTGGACCGCCACGAGGTCGCCTGGGGCGAGGATCCCGACCTCGAACGGCAGGGGGAGTTCGAGAACCGTTCCGGGGGTATCCACCACCAGTGGAACCCCCAGACGGTGGGCACCATCCAGCAGGCCGTCCGCAGCGGCGACTACGAGAAGTACAAGGAGTTCGCCGCGATGATAAACGAGCAAAACGAGCAGCTCCAGACGTTGCGTGGACTGCTCGAATTCGACTCCGACCGCGAGCCGGTCCCCATCGAGGCGGTCGAACCCGTCGCGGAGATCGTCACGCGCTTCGAGACGGCGGCGATGTCCCTGGGGTCGCTCTCCCCGGAGATGCACGAGAACAACGCCATCGCGATGAACAGACTCGGTGCCCACGCGAACACCGGCGAGGGCGGGGAACCGCCCGAGCGCTTCGACACCGAGAAAGAGTGCAAGACGAAACAGGTCGCCTCGGGGCGGTTTGGCGTCACCAGTGATTACCTCTCGTCGGCCGACGAACTCATGATCAAGATGGCTCAGGGTTCGAAACCCGGCGAGGGCGGTCACCTGCCGGGCAAGAAGGTCAACGAGATGATCGCCCACGTCCGGTATGCGACACCCGGAGTCGGGCTCATCTCGCCCCCCCCGCTACACGACATCTACTCCATCGAGGACCTCAAGCAACTGATCCACGACCTGAAAGCCTCGAATCCCGACGCCGACGTCAACGTCAAACTCGTCGCCGAGGACGGCATCGGGACCGTGGCGGCCGGCGTCGCCAAGGCCAACGCCGACAAGGTGCATATCTCCGGACACTCTGGCGGTACCGGTGCCTCGCCCAAGACCAGCATCAAAAACGCCGGCCTCCCCTGGGAACTGGGCCTCGCGGAGGCCAACCAGATGCTCCGGGCGACGGGCCTGCGCTCGCGGATCGAGGTCACCACCGACGGCGGCATGAAGACCGGCCGCGACGTCGCCGTCGCCACGCTGCTGGGTGCGGAGGGGTACGCCTTCGGCACCGCCTCGATGGTCACCTCGGGCTGTGTGATGGCCCGGCAGTGTCACGAGAACACCTGTCCGGTCGGCGTCGCCACCCAGAACGAGAAACTCCGCGACCGGTTCCCGGGCGAACCCCAGCACGTCATCAACTACATGACCTTCGTCGCCCAGGAACTCCGGGAGATCATGGCCGAACTCGGCTTCACCAGCGTGGACGAGATGGTCGGCCGTCCCGGCGTCCTGAGACAGCGCACCGACGTCGAACAGCCCAAAGCGAGAAAGCTCGACCTCTCGGGGATCATCGCCGACCCCGCCGGCGGGGACGACCGTTACAAGACCCGCGAGCAGACCCACGAGGTCGACGAGTCGATGGACTGGGAGCTCATCGAGGCGGCCGAACCCGCCCTGGAATCGGGCGAACCGGTCGCGATCGACACCGAGATCGACAACGTCGACCGCGCCGTCGGCGCGACACTCTCGAACGCCGTCTCGAAGGAGTACGGCGGCGAGGGGCTCCCCGACGACACCATCAGCGTCCGCCTGGACGGGACCGCTGGCCAGTCGTTCGGCGCGTTCCTCCAGCAGGGGGTCACGATGGACCTCGTCGGCACCGCCAATGACTACGTCAGCAAGGGCCTGTCGGGGGGCAAACTCGTCGTCCGCACGCCGAGCAACGCCAACTACGAGGCCGACGAGAACATCGTCATCGGCAACGTCGCCCTGTACGGCGCGACCCAGGGCGAGGCCTACGTCAACGGCCTCGCCGGCGAGCGCTTCGCCGTCCGCAACTCCGGGGTCAAAGGCGTCGTCGAGGGACTCGGCGACCACGGCTGTGAGTACATGACCGGCGGCGCCATCGTCGTGCTGGGCGAGACGGGCAAGAACTTCGCTGCCGGGATGTCCGGCGGTATCGCCTACGTCCACGACCCCGACGGCGAGTTCGCCCGGAAGGCAAACACGGGCATGGTCTCGCTGGAGTTCACCCTCGAGGAGAAAGACCGCGCCATGGTCACCCGCCTCGTCGAGAACCACGCCGAGTACACCGACTCCGACCGCGCCGAGGAGCTGCTGGCCGACTGGGAGACCGAACTCGACAACTTCACCAAGGTGATGCCCGACGCCTACGCCGAGGTCATCGCCGACCGCGGGCGCGACGACGTCCGCAACGAGCTCCCGCCCGCCGCCGGCGAGTCCGGCGCCGTCGCCGAACCCACGCAGAGCCAGGCCGACGACTGAAGACGACCGCCTTCGCGTCGGGTTTCCCCGGTCGCTCGTGGGGACGTTATCTCTGCCGGCTGGTCCGTTCTCAGTCACTACCCCCGGACTCGTTGGTGTCCCGCCGGGCCGTCCGCTCGGCGCTCGCGCGGTCCATCCGCCGGGTGTTTTCGGCTTCGCCCGACGAGTGATACGGACCGTTGTAACCGTTTTCGGAACACGTCGACGATGTCGTCGCCGCGCGAGCGGTCGACGCGGTAGCACCCCGTGTAGCCACGGCTCGGACACGGGACGGCCGTGAACTTGTTCGTCTGGATGTCGAAGAACTTGCCGAGGCCGTCGCCGGTCATCGCGACGCCGTCAACCTCGACTGCGTCGTGACCGCACTCGGGGTAACCATCCGAACCGGGGACCGCCGAGTTCCTACGCGACGGTCGGCCGTCCGCTGGTGTCGGTCTCGTGGCTGGAGAGACAGGAACGCGGGGCGGCCGCCGAACGCCGGTCACTCCACGAGTCGGTCGGGACGGATCCGCGAAAGGCGCATCGCGTTGCCGGTGACGCCGAGGCTCATCCCCATGTCGCCGACGACGACGGCGACGGCGACGCTGACCAGGCCGACCGGGACGCCGACGGCGAGCAGCGCCTTCACGCCGAGACTGGCCCAGATGTTCTGGCGGATGACGCCGTTAGCGGTGTGCGAGAGGGAGTAGAGGTACGGCACTGCCGCGAGGTCGTCGCCCATCAGCGCGACGTCGGCAGTCTCGATGGCGGTGTCGGTGCCCGCCGCGCCCATCGCCACGCCGACGTCGGCGGCGGCGAGCGCGGGGGCGTCGTTGATACCGTCGCCGACCATCGCCACCTCGCCGCGCTCCCGGAGTTCCCGGACGGCCTCGACTTTCTCCTCGGGCAGGAGGCCCGCGCGGTACTCGTCGACGCCGACCTGTTCGGCGACCGCACGGGCCGTCGCCTCGTTGTCACCGGTCAGCATCACGACTCGCTCGACCCCCAGGTCGTGCAGTCGTTCGACGCCCGCCGCTGCCGCCGGCCGGATCTCGTCGGCGACGGCGATAGCGCCGACCACGTCGCGGTCGGTGCCCACGAGGACGACCGTCTTCCCGCCTGCCGCGAGACGGGTGACCGTCTCCCCGACGCTCTCGACCGCGTCGGCGCCAGTGGGGTCTTCACCCACCGCTTCGCCGCCGTCCGTGGCCACGTCGCCGCCGGCCGAGAAGTCGACCCCCATGTCGGCGAACAGGGCCGGTTTCCCGGCGTAGTAGGTCTCCCCTTCGACGACGGCACGGACACCCTTCCCGGGGATGCTCTCGAACGCCGAGACGGACTGGTCCACGATATCGGCCTCCTCGGCGCGGTCTGTGATCGCCACACCGATGGGGTGTTCGCTCCGGCGTTCCAGCGCCGCGGCGAGCGCCAGGACGGCCGACTCGTCGCGGTCACCGAGGGGGACGACGTCGGTCACGGCGAGTTCGCCCCTGGTGAGCGTGCCGGTCTTGTCGAAGGCGACGGTGTCGACGCGCCCCATCGCCTCCAGGTGGCGCCCGCCCTTGACGAGGACGCCGTTGCGCGCGGCGCTCGTGATGCCCGAGACCACCGAGACGGGGGTGCTGATGACGAACGCGCACGGGCAAGCGATGACGAGCAGCGTCAGCCCGCGGACGAACCACGGTCGCCAGCCCGCCGGCAGGACGACCGCGACGCCCGCCAGGTCGAACGCGAGCGGGGAGGCGATGACCAGCGGCGGCACTGCGGCGGTCAGTATCGCGAGGCCGACGACGGCGGGCGTGTAGTACCCCGCGAAGCGGTCGACGAACTGTTCGGTCTCCGTCCTGTCGGCCTCGGCGCCCTGGACGAGTTCGATGACCCGCGCCAGCGTCGAGTCGCCGGCCGTCGCAGTCACCTCGACCTCGAGATACCCCTCGGCGGCGATGGACCCGGCGTAGACGTCGTCGCCGGGCGCCTTGTCGACGGGGACCGATTCGCCGGTGATCGGCGACTCGTCGACGGCGCTCGTCCCCTCGACGACGACGCCGTCGAGGGGGACCTTCTCGCCCGGCGAGACGGCCACTACCTCGCCGACGGCGACGTCGTCGACCGGGCGGGTCTCGGTCCCCTCGCCGGTCACCACGGTGGCCTCGTCGGGCGCGAGCTCGACGAGTTCGCGCAGCGAGTCCCGCGCCCGGTCCATCGCGTAGGTCTCCATGAGTTCGGCGACGCTGTACAGCACCGCGAGCGTCGCCGCCTCGACGACGTAGCCGATACCAGTCGCCGCGAGGATGGCGACACCCATCAGCAGGTCGATGTCGAGGCTCCGGTTGCGCGCCGAGTAGTAGCCGCCGCGAACCACGGGATAGCCGCTGACCGCCGTCGCCGCGAGGAAGGCCGCGTCCGCGACGCCGACCGGCGCCGAGAGCACCGTCGCCACTTCGACGTTCAGGCCGGTGACGACGAACTCGACCAGCAGACCCGCGACGAGAAAGACCGCACCGGCCCACGTCTTGAGTGCGCGCGGACTCGTCCAGACCTCGGCCGGCGGTGCGACCGACGCGTCGGTCTCGTCGCTCGCCTCCGCCGAGCTATCGCCGCCGCCGTCGACCACCGCGTAGCCCGCGCTTTCGATGGCGGCGACGACGGCCGCCTCGTCGGTCGTCGCGGCGTCGTACGTGACCGTCGCGGTACCGGCCGTGGGCGACAGCTGGGTGTCGACCACGCCCTCGACGCGGTCGAGCGCCCCGCCGACCTTCCCCGCACAGGAAGCGCAGTCCATCTCCGGGACCGACAGGCTGACCTCGACGGACCGAGGGTCGCCCCCGTCCACTCTCCGGTCGCTCATCGTTCGAAACGAGGGCGCGCGGGCGCATAAGGATTCCTCGTTGCCCGCTATCGCCGGCGGCGGCGGGACGACCACCGGGAGTCGGACGCGGGCGCGCCGACGGCGGCCGCTCGTCGCGTCGCTCCGACTCGAAGCTGGCTCCTGCGCTTCGCTTAGTCGTCAGCTTCGCCTTTCTCGATCGGCGCACCGACCAGGTTGCCCCACTCGGTCCAGGACCCGTCGTAGTTGATCGCGTCGTCGTAACCCGCGAGTTCGTGCAGCGCGAACCACGCGACCGACGAGCGCTCGCCGATGCGGCAGTACGCGACCGTGGTCTCGTCGCCGTCGATACCTTCCTCCGCGTAGAGTTCCTCGACCGCCTCGCGGCTCTTGAACGTGCCGTCGTCGTTGGTGACTGCGGCCCACGAGATGTTCTTCGCGCCGGGGATGTGACCGCCGCGCTGGGCGGTCTCCTGGAGTCCCGGCGGCGCCAGGACCTCGCCGGAGAACTCCTCGGGCGACCGGACGTCCACGAGCGGGAGGCCGCGGTCGATGGCGTTC
>JAZKRZ010000190.1:0-5697 GCA_036626395.1 Haloarculaceae archaeon | reverse complement strand
AACCGTCACGTCCGCACCACGTTCGAGACTGGCTTCCAGCTCGACAACCCCGAGCCCAACGAGCCGCTCCGGACGTTCGCGCTGGAGACCACGAACGACTTCGTGTTCCTGCCGGACTACCAGAACGACACCTACTACATCGCGGTGAACATCGACGAGGTCAACCAGGACAAGCTCGAGGACGGCGACCTCTGGAACGCCACGTTCGCGTTCGCTAGCTACCAGGCCATCGGCCCGATCCTGGGCGGTGCTGGCGGCGGTGCAGTCCAGTCCGAGTTCGCTTACGAGGAAGCCGACGCGACGCTCCAGCCGAGCGTCGACACCACGAGCCAGCTGATCGAGGTCCGCAACCAGGAAGGCCAGACGATCACGGCCTACACTAACGTCGCTCCGGGTACGATCCTGAACATCCAGATCCAGAGCGAGAGCGACAACAGTCCGTTCCTGATCCGGCCCAGCGCACGGGTCGCGCAGGGCGGTGGCTCCAACCAGCATCCGAACACGCTGACGATCACCGAGGACTTCAGCAACCGCAACGCTGGCATCAACTTCACGGCAGTCGTCCGCCGTGGCACGACCCAGCTTAGCGGAGAGTTCGACGGTCGTCTCCTGGGCGCCCCGGTCGCGTCCGTGACGATCGACGACCAGTCCGTCTCCTCGGAGGTCGAGACCCAGGGCGTGACGGTCGCCTCGGTCACGCTCTCCGACGGCGGGTTCGTCGCCATCCACCAGGGTGGCGCCGGTGGCCCGGTCATCGGTGCGAGCTCGTTCCTCAGTGCCGGTACTCACGAGAACGTGCGGATCGCTCTCGACGAGAACCTCGACGAGGACGCGACGCTGGTCGCGATGCCGCACCTCGACACCGACGGTGACAACGTCTACGAGTTCGGCCAGGCCTCCGGTCTGGACGCGCCGTACCTGACTGAGGACGGCGCTCCGGTCGTCGACGACGCTGCTGTCAGTGTCGTGGTCGACACGCCGGTCCCGACGGACACTCCGACGGACACTCCGACCCCGACGGATACCCCGACGCCGACGGACACCCCGACGGCGACGGCGACGCCGACGGACACGCCGGAGCCCATGACGCCGACGGAGACCGAAGAGCCTGACACGCCGACGCCGACGACCACGACGACTGGTCCCGGCTTCGGTGTCGTCGTCGCAGTCATCGCGCTGCTCGCCGCTGCGCTGCTGGCGGCGCGCCGCCGCGAGTAACGACTGACGGCTGAACCATCGGGCTCACGCCCGACCTGACGTTTCCGCGGTTCCATTTTTTCGGACGCTACCCACACAGCGATAGCTCCGACAGTGCACGGACCGGCTTCGTTTCCGTACCCGGGACCCGACCGTTGGAACGACCTGTCGCGACGGGCGTCCCCCGACGCTGTCGGCCGGTCGTGCGTCGCGGACACGACCAACGATAAGACATATACCCGTCATCGACCAAGCGTCGACAGCAATGCCCACAGTCTTCGGCACGTTCGACCCGCTCGCGGTCGCGCGGCCGCTCTCGTGGGTGGTCGTCGCCGCCTTCCTGGCGGCGGGCTTTCTGGCCGACCGCGACCGCGAGCGCGCCCGCGGGCTGGGCGTCCTCGCCTGGGGGCTGTTCGCGGCCTTCTGGCTCGTCCTGATACCCCACTTCGTGGTCACCCAGCGGTCCATCGTCGAGGGGGTCGGGACGGTCGCCGCCGTGCCGCTGTCGGCGTACGCTGGCTACGTGCTCTGGCAGGGACGGGACTCGCTGTTCGTGCTGACGCGGGCCATCGGGGTCATGGGGCTGCTCTACCTGCCCTTCGCCTACGTCCCCTTTCTCCCCGCGAACCCCATCAGGGGCTTTGCCATCGAACTCGTCGCGGCACAGACCGAGACGCTGCTCGGACTGGTCGGCGTCGAGCCGGACCTCATCAGGGGCGTGGAGTACTTCGACGAGGTATCGAACTCCGATTACCAGTACCGGGGTACCTTCCTCTTTCCCGGCGACAGCCAGCCGATCACCTACACGATCATCGTCGCGTGCACGGGCGTCGGGAGCATGTCGATCATCGCCGGGCTGGTGGCGGCGGTCTCGGCGCCGTGGCGACGGAAGGTCCGCGCGCTCGCGGTGGCGCTGCCGGTCATCTACGTCCTGAATCTCCTCCGGAACGTCTTCATCGCGACCATGTTCGGCCAGCAGCGCATGCAGTGGTTCGTCGACCCCGTCATGACCGCGTTCGGCCTCTCGGACCCGCAACTGGTCTCGTATTACATCGCCGACCGCATGCTCGCCCAGGTCGGGTCGGTCGTCGCGCTGGCGGTCGTCACCTGGCTGGTCGTCCGCGAACTCCCGGAGGTGCTCGCAGTCGTTGACGACGTGCTCTACCTCGTGACGGGTTCGGAGTACGACCTCCGGGAGGCGCTCGACGTGCCGGCGGCCCGCGCCGACGGCGGCGAGAGTGGCGACTGACTCGCCCGGGCAGTCGCCCCGTGATTACACGGCTGGCGGGAGCGCGTTCTCGGGCGCGTCGCCGAGCTCGGCCAGCGCCTCGCGTTCGAGCAGGTGGAGGTCACCGGGGACGACCAGCAGGTGTAGCGGGTCGCCGAACGACTCCCCGGCGAGCGTCTCCAGGTCGTCAGCGCGCACGACCGGCGACGGTGACCCGGCTCTCGCGACGGCGACGCCGAGTCCGTCGGCGCTCCACGCCTCGGCCAGCGCTCCCGCGGCCACATTCGCGCGCATGTAGTCGTCGTTCGCGGCGTCGATGTCGAGAAAGACCAGCGTGTGCAGGCCCCGCTCGCGGTTCGCCTCGATGGTCTCGACCACGCTCGCTGGCACGCCCTCGCCACCGTGCGAGCGTTCGAAGGGGAGGGTGGTCGCCTTCCCGAAGCGGTAGTTCTGGAGCCCCGTCAGCGAACTCGCGGCCGTCTGTGCGGTCGTGCCGTGAACGATACGCGTCTCGACGTCGCGCTCGTGGGCGCGCAGGCGCAAGTCGACGTGGGTGGTCGAGACCATCGTATCGCCCGCGGTCAGGAAGACCACGTCCTGGGACCGCGCGTCGTCGAGCACGTCGTCGGGGTCTCGTTCGACGCCGGCGCGGTCGCGCACCTCGACGTCGACGCCGTGATACGCTTCGAGGTCGGCGACGGTGCTGCCGGCGAGTTTGCTGGTGTAGAACTCCCCGACGACGCGGTCGGCGTCGCGGATCGCGTCGCGGCCCGCCACGGTGATAGAGCGCTCGTCGTAGAGACCGAGGCCGACGAAGGTGAGCACGGTCGTCCCTACCAGACCGGCCCACAAAAACGGCGCCGTTCCCGGAGGAGGGGTCCGGGTATCAGTCCTCGCGCGAGCCGACACTCGGTGTCGCGCCGCCCGCGGCGTCCCCGACCGCCGGCGCGTCGGAGAGCAGGCTCCCCGCGCCGGTCACGGCGATACTGACGACTATCCCGACGCAAGTGGACACGAACGGGTTCTCGCTGAACGGCCAGAGGCCGGCGTACAGGCCGAGTTGCGGGCCGAGGTGGAGCCCGAAGTACACGGCGAACGACGTTGCCACGCCCGCCAGTGTGGCCCGGCTCGTCGCCCCGTCCCAGAACACGCCGAGCAGCAGAGGGCCCGCGTAGGTGACGATGATCCCTCCGATGCCGGTCCAGACGAGTATCGCGAGGTACTCCGGGGGGTTGAGGAAGCCGGCGGCGACCGGCGGGAGGTTCCGGACGAACAGCGTCGGGATGACCGCGTCGGGGTTTTCGACCGCGAGCCCCTGTGCGGCGCCCAGCACGCCGCCGAGGAACGTCAGCACGTACAGCAGGAGCACGACCGAGGCGAACAGCATGAACCGCCGGGTCTGGTCGGTGTCCTCGAGGGCGATGAACTTGTTGCCGAGCTGGGGCTGGACGGGGAACCCCACGTGAGCGACGAACAGCATGGCGATCGCCCACCAGCTGTTGAACAACGGGTGCTCTGGGTCGAGGTGCGTGTCCCACTCTTGTCCCGGGTCCAGGGCCGCGTTGACGCTCTCCACCCCGCCGTCGAAACCCCACCCGGTCGCGAATATCGCGACCACGAGCAGGCACTGGAGTGCTTCGAAAACGCTCTGGCCGCCTTCCGGGAGGTCGGGAACCGTCAGGGCGAGGCCGAGAGTCTGGCCGGTCTCGGCAAAACCGCCCGCGAACAGGGCGAGTACGACGCCGCCCGCGAACGACTCGAGTCAGCTGTCGACGTCTTCGACGAGATCGGCGCGGTACGCGACGAACTGGAGGCCATAGAGGAGCGCGCCCGCCTCGCCGTCGAGGCAGATGACCCGAAGGCGGCCGCCGAGTGGTGCGACCGCGGCCTCTCCCGGGTGCCACTCGGGGCCCGAACCCGGTTCGGGCCCGGCCTCCGCGGAAACGTCAGCCTTACCGCCCGCCGGCGCACAGGCCCGTACATGGCGGTCCCTTGCGTCCGCGTCCCCCGCGAGGAGGGCGAGGCCACCCGACAGCGCCTCGCCGCCGACGGCCTCGTCTCCGAGACCCACGAGATCGAACTCGCGGACGGCCACCTCTACATCCCGGTGACCGACCCATCGGCGGTCGAGGACCTGCCGGTGGTCGAGCGCGATCTCGACCCCCGCGAGGGCCAGACCATGCCCGCCGACCTCGTCGCGGACCCGTCCTACGAGCGGGTGGGCGACGTGGTCGTCGTCGACGAGGACGACCCCGACCGCGCCGAGCGCGTCGCCGAGGCGGTCGTCGAGTCGGACCTGCCCGTCGACGCCGTACTGAATCGCGCCTCGAAGGTCAAAGGACAGGAGCGCGTCCGCGAGTGGGAGGTGCTGGCGGGCGAGGGGACCGTGGCGGTCCACCGCGAGTACGGCTGTGAGTACCGCGTGGACCTGGCCGAGGCGTTTTTCTCGCCCCGCCTCGCGACCGAGCGCCACCGCGTCGCAGAGCAGGTCCGGGAGGGTGATCAGGCCTTTGACATGTTCGCGGGCGTCGGGCCGTTCGTCGTCCCGTTCGCCAGGCGCGGCGCGACCGTCGTCGGCGTCGACGTCAACCCCCGGGCGGTCGAGTACCTCCGGGAGAACGTCCGGCGCAACGGCGTCGAGGAGTCCGTGACGGCGGTCTGTGGCGACGTCCGCGAGGTCGCGCCCGATTACGAGGGATGGGCCGACCGCGTCGTGATGAACCTCCCCCACAGCGCCGACGAGTTCCTCGATACCGCAGTCCTGCTGGCGGGCGAGGAGGCGGTGGTCCACTACTACGACATCACCCACGAGGACGACCCGTTCGGACCCGGCGAGGCCGCGGTCCGGGAGGCGGCCGAACCCGACTACGAGGTGACCGTCGAGACCAGACGGCGGGTGCGCTCGTACGCGCCCCACGAGGTGAACGTCTGTCTGGACGTCCGGCTGACCCGCGCGTGAGCGTCCACGGCGGGCCCGATTCGCAATTCTTATTGCGCTAATCGGCGGACGATAGGATGGAACTCGCGTCGGTGCCCCGCGGAGCGAAGCGACGCGGAGCTCGGCAGGCGAGCGAACGAAGCCTGCCGGTGTAGCTCAGACTGGCTAGAGCGAATCCTTCGTAAGGATTAGGTCGAGGGTTCAAATCCCTCCACCGGCTTACTGAAAAAGGGTTCAAGTCTTTCTTGCGATTCAGGTATATAAAAAGCGCCCACACTGCGCGCTTCCAAGCGAAGTGTGAATCTGACTCGACTGCTTGTGAGTGATTACTGAA
>JAZKRZ010000189.1:0-5842 GCA_036626395.1 Haloarculaceae archaeon | reverse complement strand
GGCGGAAATCCGATGGTCGGATTCCACGTCCTTCAGGGCGTGGAGGAGGTCAATTACTGTCTTCGGCTACGAGCGTCCCGACGGGTACCACGATGGACATCGTCTCTCGCCTGCACGAGTGGATCGGATCCGACGAGGGGGACTCCCAGTACGTCTGTATCAACTGCGGCGCGGAACTGGAACGCAACTACCGCGAGTGCCCGGACTGCGGGAAGCCGTACGTCGCGGCCCGGACGGAGGTCGGGACGGACTCGGACGACTGACCGCACCCACCGAGACGTGACCGACCGCGTCACCGGTCGCGGAAGTCCCACTGCTCCAGTATCGGATCGACCGCAGTATCGGCGAGCCACGTCGGCCTGTTTCCGGTGGGTGGGCGTCCGTTCGGGTCCAGCCCGAAACTGGCCCGGAGTGTGGCGAACGGCGCGCCGGCGCTCCACGCCTGGGGGACGCACGAAGACGGGTACGTCAGCGGGTCGATGTCGTCGTCGAACCCGCAGAACAGTTCCGGGATCCGATAATCGTCGAAACGGACGCAGGCTTCCAGCAGCGACCGCGCAAGTCGCTCCGCGCTCCCGTACCGTTCCGCTCTGGCGAGGCCGAGCGCGTCCTCGTAGAGCGTCGCGGCTTCCTCCAACGCCCTGTAGACGTACCCCTGGACTTCGACGCTCGCTATCGGGTGCTCCGCGTTCCGACCGTCCGGATACTGGACACTCCCCGGCGAGTCCCGCCAGGCCTTGTGTCGCAGTCCCACGTCCGGCGACCGGCCGTAATAGAGAAACGGGTCGTCGCCGAAGCGGTCGCGGGCCCCGTCGGTCCAGTCGAGCGCGTCCGCCAGCGGCGCCTCCAACTCGTGAACGATGTCCGCGTCGCCGCTCCAGCGCCGGAGTTCACCCAGGAGGACGACCCACAGCGGGGTGGCGTCGACCGTGCCGTAGTACGGCGTATGGGGGATCTGCTCGCGTCGGGCCAGTTCACCGGTTCGCTCCTCGTGGAACACCTTTCCGGGCGCTTCCTCGGTGACTTCGTCGGTCGTCTCGCCGCGGTGGGCGGCGAGATATCGGAGCGTCCCCCGGGCGAGTGAGGGCGCGAGCGGGAGCGTCTGGTAGGCCGCGATCAGCGAATCGCGCCCGAACACGGACATCGACGGTCCCGTCCCGCGACGGTCCTCTCAGACCGTCGATTCGACGACGGTATCGAGGACCCGGGTTGCCTCCTCGAGGAGAGTATCGACGTCCTCGCTCTCGACGTAGAGACGGAGGTAGGGCTCGGTCCCGCTCGGTCGCACGAGCAGCCATCCTCCGTCGTCGAACGTGAGCCTGACGCCGTGTTCCGTCTCGACGTCGGCCTCCGGGAACGTCTCGGGGAGGCGCTCCATTACGCGTTCCATGGCCGCCGCCTTGGCCGCGTCGGGACAGTGGACCTCAGTCTTGCGGTACGGTCGTTCCGTGACGGGGTCGCGGAGCGCGTCCAGCCCCGTGCCGGCGACCAGTCGGGCGAGGACTGCGGCGCTCGCGACGCCGTCGATCCAGCCGCCGAGCTTCGTGTGAATGTGTTTCCAGGGCTCGGCCGCGAAGGCCACGCTCGTCTCGTCTGTCCCCGCTTCGCGGGCGCTCGCGATGCCGACGTGAAGCGCACCCAGTCGGACGCGCTCGACGCGCCCGCCCGCGGCCGCGACGCGCTCGTCGATCCGGCCGGAGGCGTTGGGCGTCGTGACGACGACCGGATCTCCCGCTGTCGAGCCGCGGACGTAGCGTTCGGCCAGTATCGCGAGGACGGTGTCCTCGTGGACGACCTCGCCGCCGCTGTCGACGACCACGACCCGGTCGGCGTCCCCGTCGTGAGCGACTCCGAGGTCGGCGTCGCCGTCGGCGACGAACGCCCGGAGGTCGCCCAGCGTCTCGGGCGTCGGCTTGCTCTCGCGGCCGGAGAAGTGGCCGTCCACGTTGGCGTGGATCGCGTGGACGTCCGCGCCGAGTTCGCGGAGGACCTGTGGCGTGGCGAGACTCGCCATCCCGTTCCCACAGTCGACGGCGACGTGAAGGCCGTCCAGCGACGCGCGGTAGTCCCGGGCGTACTCGACGAGAGCCGAGCGGTACTCCGGGAGGATTTCGGCCTCGACCGTTCCGCCCCACTCGTCCCACGCGGCGGGGTCGGGGTCCTCATCGACGCGGTCCTCGACGCGGGCCTCGGCGTCGTCGTCGTACTCCTGGCCGTCGGCGAAGAGTTTGATCCCGTTGTCGGTCGGGGGGTTGTGGCTGGCGGTGACGACGACGCCCCTGCGACCGCGAGAGGCGTATCCGATCGCGGGCGTCGGCACCTGTCCGGCGCGGACGACGTCGGCACTGGCGCTCGTGAGACCGGCCGTCATCGCGGCCGCAAGCCCCTCGCCCGTCGTGCGACCGTCCCGGCCGACGACGAACTCGCCGCCGTCGGCGCCGGCGGCCCGACCGACCGCCAGCGCGAGTTCGGGTGTCACCTTCGTCCGGACGTCGCCGCGGACCCCCGCCGTCCCGAACAGTTCCATGGGCGTCCGTTGTGGGGTCCGGGCCATAGTTTCAGCGGTCTCGGGAACCCACCACCGTCACCGCTCGCTTCCCTCGCGGACGGTCACTACAGGTGACGAAAGTGACACTGGAGCATCCGCCGAGCGACCGGAGGGCGCGAGGAAACCCTCCGGGAAAAGACGGTTAGACGCCCTCGAAGTTCTCGTGGCCCTCGATCTCGACGCCTTCGCTCGTGACTTCGGCGATGTAGACGCCGTTGCCGGAACCGGTGTCGCGCTCGGCGGCGGCTTTGATGGCGGCGACGGCGGTGTCGCGTGCCTCTTCGACGCCCATGTCCTCCTCGTAGCGGTCCTCGAGGGTCCCGTACGCGACGGTCAGCCCGGACCCGGTGATGGTGTAGTCGTCCTCCATGACCCCGCCGGCGGGGTCGATGCTGTAGACGTGGCTGCCCTCGTCGTCGACGCCGCCGAGGATGGGGTTGATAGCGAAGAAAGGACCGCCGCGCGCGAAGTTCCCGGCGAGCGTCGCGAGCGCGTCGATGCTCATGTCCTCGCCGCGCCGGGCCTCGTAGAGGTTGACCTCGGCCCGCAGCGTCCGGATGAACGACTGGGCGCCACCCACGGACCCGACGAGGGTCAGCGCGGCCGTCGGGTGGATCTGCTCGACCTTCTGGACGGTCTTGTTCGAGACGAAGCGGCCACCCAGCGAGGCGCGCATATCCGTCGCGACGACGACGCCGTCGGTCGTGGAGATGCCGATCGTCGTCGTCCCCGTCTCGTTGACGGTCTCCTGGTCTGCTCCCGACTCGTCGGGGAAGCCGCCGACCTCCGGCTCGGTCGGCGCGGGTCGGTTCGCCCGGAGGCGCTCCGCGTTCTGTGAGAAGTCCGTTCCGGCGTATGGGTCACGCATGCGGCGTAGGTATCGGTCCTGTGCTGATAAATCCACCCTTTCTCCCCCGGAACGGTCCCGCGAACCGACCGACGCGGGAAGCGGGCACGGCCCGCTCCGGGGCTGAGACGGGTACCGCGACTCCCGTGACAGCGGCCAGCGATGGCGCTCCCGGTTCGACGTCCGGAAAAGCGCTCAGCGGGTTCGTTCGGCGATTCAGGCGCTCGCGGCTTTCGTGTGCTCGTAGGTCGATTCCAGTCTGTCGACGACGCGGTGGACGGGTAGCGTCAGGCCGACCTGCCGCATCAGCAGGGCCACCGGCAGCAGGGTGATCCCGGCGATCAGACTCAGCTGGTACAGCACGAACACGAGTGCACGTTGCAGTTGGGTGCGCATTGCGATGTATCTCTCTCCCAGTCGTTCCAGTATATAAATCTTCTCACCCGTTATCACGATTGTTTCAAAGACCGTGATGGACTACCCCGCCGCTGTCCTGCGATTAAACGTGGCTTGGGTCGGAGTCAATTCGAACTGAACAACTCCGAACCACGGGTAACTGGTCGTGTGGTGAGCGCGGATGTAGGCATAAGTTATGGCCATAATTTCGGTGACGTGCGCAACCCGGGAGAGCGCGCCTCGATGGGGCGGAGCGACGACCCGGGGTGGGGCCACTGGCGCCGATAGTTCCGCCGGTCGCGGACCAAAAACAGGATTACAGAGAAGCCTCGATACACGGTGTATGAACTACCTCGTAGTGATGGAAGCGGCGTGGGTCGTTCGCGACGTCGCGGACGTCGACGACGCGATCGGTGTGGCGATAAGCGAAGCCGGCAAGCGGCTCAACGAGCACGACATGGACTACGTCGAGGTGGACGTCGGCCCGACGTACTGTCCGGCCTGCGGGGAGCCCTTCGATTCGGCGTTCGTCGCCGCCGACACCGCTCTCGTGGGGCTGGAGCTGGAGCTGGAGGTGTTCAACGTCGAGAGCGAGGAACACGCCGAGCGCATCGCGAAAAGCGACGTCGGGGGTGCGCTCCGGGACGTCCCGCTGAAGGTCGTCGCCACGCAGGAAACCGGCGAGAGCGAGGGCGACCGCGGGGACGTCTGACCGGTCAGGCCGGGAGTTCGGTCGCTGTCTCTCCGGCGAGCGCGTGCCTGACGGTCTCGACTGCCGCCGAGCGCTCGGCCAGGTTCTCCAGCAGGACGGTCTCGCTCGGGAACAGTCGTTCGCCCACGACGAGTCCGTGGTCGCGCGCCGTCGAACCGGTCACGGTCAGGTAGACGCCGACGCCCGTCCCGGCGACCGCCGCCTCTTCCTCGGCGACGTCGCCGGGATAGACGAACTCGATACCGTCGAGCGCGTCGGTCCCCAGGACGGCCTCGACCAGCCGTTCGTAGCGCGGCGAGATACAGAGCGGGCCCTCGTAGTCGCGGACGAACGCGCGGTCCACGTCGCCGTCCCAGTCGGCGGTCGCCTCGCGGGTCGCCAGCAGCGAGTGCCAGACCGTATCGCCCAGTCCCGAGACCAGCCTGACGTCCGTGTCCCGGGGGTCGATGCGTTCGTTGACCTCCGAGAGGTCCGTCAGCGGGCCCTCGCGGAGCTCGACGACCTCTTCGAGGACGAGGTCCGCGCTGTCGAACCCGAGCGGGACTTCGTGTTTGCGCAGCGCCCGGAACGGCTCCTCGCGGCCGACCAGCCGGACGTCCACGCCGTCGACCGAAACGGTGACGCTGTCGAAGACGACGCGGCGGGGCATCCCCGCGCGCTCGTCGCGGACGAGCGTGTACTCTGGCTCGTCGGCCCGGTCGAGGTCGCTGTACGCCGAGAGTCGCTCGTAGACCCTCTCGTCGGGGTCCTGTCGGTCTTTCGTGACGGCCTTCTCGTAGCGGAGCGTCGAGGTGATGTCGTCGGCGAGCGCCTCGCGACCGGTCTCTCCGGCCAGGCGGTCGAGCACCGCCTCCAGCGGTCGGCCCTTGCGCGGCACTGCGACGCTGACAGTCGTCATCAGGTACGCGAACGCGAGTCCGGCCTAAAACGAATCCGATCTCTCCCGCCGGGAGCACCGCCAAAAGCGGTCGCCCGCGGCCCCGAGCCGTCCCGACCGACGCGGACGCCGACAGTGCCCCGGACGAAGCGAACGAGGGCCTCGGGGCAGGCAGCGAGGAGCCCGCGTGCCCGTGACTCTCCGGACGTGTTCAGTCGCCGCCGCCGATGACCGACGAGAGCTGGTCGCGCCACTGTTTGAGGTCCTCGACCTCCGATTCGAGTTCGTCGATGTCTTCCTCGACGCCCTCGACGTTGATATCGCCGATCTGGGACTCCAGGGAGTCGACGTCGGATTCCACGGCGTCGACGGTCTCCTCGACTTCGTCGACGGACCCTTCGACGTTTTCGACGGTCTCCTCGACTTCGTCGACGGACCCTTCGACGTTTTCGACGGTCTCCT
>JAZKRZ010000188.1:0-6034 GCA_036626395.1 Haloarculaceae archaeon | reverse complement strand
CGGAAATCCGATGGTCGGATTCCACGTCCTTCAGGGCGTGGAGGAGGTCAATCGCCGGGCGGTCCGAAGACTCCCGGAAACGACTTCCAACCGACCGCATCACAGCGTCGCGAGGTTCTGGCGGAGTTTGATCGTCGCGGTCATGAGCGCGGTGGCGGTCATGATGACGAACACGACCTGGAGGTGCATGACGACGACACGGGGGAGGCCGGCGACGAGTCGCTGCGCCCTCCGGTCCGCTCCGTCGTCGAGCTCGTCGACGGCGGCCCGGACCGTTTCGGGGTACTGCGTGGCGAGATATTCGAGCGCGTGCTCGACCTCCGGCGGGGCGTTCCCCCCGAGCCGGTCGACCAGTCGCTCGACGACCACGTCTCGCAACTGCTCGTCGGTCCCGGCGACCAGACACAGCGCCGTGCCCGCGGCCAGCCGGACGTCGGGGTCGTCGCCGTCGAGACAGCCGAGCAGGGAGGGAGCCCGCCCGGCGTTGCCCGCCGGGTCGGCCAGCGTCGCCACCACCGCGTCCGGTAGCGTCCGTCCGTCCGTCCGTGTCCTCGTCCATCGTCGACCCCGTCGCTCCTCGCGGTGTTTCCGCTCGCCGGGCATGACGCTTTGGGTCCGGTTCTCGGTTCTGAGACTCGACACCGCTCGCGCCCGGCGACGGGGGCGCCTCCGCGGCCGGTCACGGCGGGACGGGTCGACCCGGCGGCCGCCGGGAGCCTTAACCGCTAGCCGCCCGACTTCGCGGGTATGATATACACCCGGACACGAACCACGCAACAGTCTCGTGCACTGGCCGGCCGGGAGAAGTCGCGTTGGCCCCGGACCAGCAACTGGCCCGGTGAACTATTCGTGTCCGGGTGTATAGTTCGCGTCTCCGGTCGCGAGTCGCGGTGGTCGCGTTCGCCCGTCCGTCGAGGTGTCCCGTCGTGCTGACGAAGGCCATCGAGTCCGTCAAGGTGTTCGCCGGCAACACGCCGTCGTTGCGCGAACTCGCTCGCGGTCGCCGTCGGGAGTTCGACGACGTCGAGTGCGTCCTGCCCTCGCGCGTCGGGGCGGGCGAGTCGCTGTCGGCGACCGTCTCGGTCTGGGACGAGTACCTCCGCCTCCTCGGGGAGTATGCGGGGACGTTTACGCTCGCGTCGACCGACCCGGCGGCGACGTTCCCGGACCGGCTCACCGTGGCGCCGGCCGACGACCCGGTCCAGGAACTCCACGGCATCGAGTTCGAGACCCTCGGGATACAGTACCTCACTCTCTCCGACGGCGAGGGGCGGCGGTTCGTCTCCAACCCGGTCCAGGTCTCGGCGTCCGAACCCGACGAGCGCCTCTACTGGGGGGACATCCACCTCCACTCGCAGTTCTCGGACGGGGCCGGGACGATGACGCGCGGGTTCGAGTTCGGCCGCGACGTCATGGACCTGGACGTCGTCGCCTACTCCGACCACGACACGATGGGGTTTTTCATCCCGCCCAGGCTCCAGCAGCGCCGGATGCGCGGCGTGTATTTCGACCGCATCCGCGACGTGACCGAGGCCCACAACGACCCCGGCGCGTTCGTGACGCTACTCGCCTACGAGTGGACGAAACAGCCCAACATGGGCGGCCACATCAACGTCTACTTCGAGGACCCCGACGACGCCGAACTGTTCGACTCCATCACCCCCGAGACCAACCGCTACGAGAAGCTCTGGCGGCGGCTCCGGGAGTGGCAGGACGACCACGACTCGGGCGTCCTCACCATCCCCCACCACCCCGCCGAGGCGATGTATCCCTTCGACTTCTCCGCCGTCGAGTACGACGACGACCTCGCGCCGCTCGTCGAGATATACTCCCAGTGGGGGTCCAGCGAACTGCCCGGCAGCGAGGGCAACCCGAAGCCTGTCGCGATGGGTCAGGGCGAGATGGACAAACCGGGCCACTACGTCCAGGACGCGCACGAACTCGGCTACCGCGTCGGGCTCATGGGCTCGTCGGACTTCCACGCGCCCCGGCCCGGCCGGTCGCACATCCACCTGCCACCGCACCTCCCCTCGCTGTCCGACGTCTGGCGCGACGGCGTGGGCTGGGGACACATCTGGCGCATCTGGGACGAGGGGAGCTATCCCGGCGGGCTCACCGGCTTCTACGCCCCGGAACTCACCCGCGAGGCGATATTCGACAGCCTGCGCTCGCGGAAGGTGTACGCGACCAGCCAGCCCCACCGGATCCTCGTGCGGTTCGCCGTCGACGGGACCGGTGTCGGCGACGCCGACAGCACCGTCACCGCCGACGGCCCCCGCGAGGTCACCTACCGGGTCGCCGGCACCGCCCCTATCGACCGCGTGACCGTCGTCAAGAACAACGAGAACTGGTACGTCGACCGCGGGACCGCCGACGCGGACGCCGGCCTGTCGAGGTACACGCTCGCCGACGAGGTGGTCGACGACGAACCGGTCACGGGCATGCGCTGGGACGACGAGCGCGGCTCCGATGCGGACGTCTACTACCTGCGCGTCGAGCAGGCCGACGACGGCATGGCCTGGGCCGGCCCCGTCTGGGTCGAATCCGGGGAGTGACTGTCGGCCCCCTCCCGGTCGAGTCGCCGAGTAATGCCAGCGGAGGCACCGTCGTTGCTACCGGAGGCCGTCGGCACCTCGTGTGCGGTCCGACTCGGCGTCGCGCTGACGGTCGCTATCGTGATGATCGTGGGGTTCGGCCCCGTGATCAGCACGCAGGCGTCGGCGACCCCCAGGATGACGTCGAGGCGGACCTCCAGACGCTCTCGGAGCCGCGTGCGAGTCATACTGTCGGACACGAGCACTGCCACCGCTCGATGACTATCTCGGGGTTTTGGTGACGGTTCATCCCCGAACAGCGGGTCGCCCGTCCACGAACTCGTGTCCGACAGTATCAGTTGAGCACGTGGCTGGACTCCGTCAGGCGCGAGGCCGTACTGACGGCACGACACCGGGCGATTCGGTCGGGCGACCCCGACACCGTCGACAGGTACGTCGAGGGACTGGTCGCGGACGGGCAGGTCCCCGAGGACGTCGTCGCGAACGGTTCGACCGGCCTCGACCGGTTCGGGCGGGCCACGACCGACGGGCACCGAGCGGGTCGGTCGCGTCACTGTCCGCTCGTCGACCGCGGAGAACGGGTGAGACGGCCCGGGGCCGTCAGTGGATGCCCATCGCCTCGATCTGTTCCTGGTAGCGGTTCCGGATGGTGACCTCCGTCACCTGGGCGACGTCGGCGACCTCGCGCTGTGTCTTTTTCTCGTTACAGAGCAGCGACGCGGCGTAGATGGCCGCGGCGGCGTACCCCGTCGGCGACTTGCCCGAGAGCAGCCCCTTCTCGGCGGTGACGTCGATGATCTCGTTGGCCTTGGCCTGGACCTCCTCGCTCAGCCCGAGTTCGGAGACGAACCGCGGGACGTACTGCTTCGGGTCTACGGGTTCCATCTTCAGGCTGAGTTCCTGTGCCACGTACCGGTAGGTGCGTCCGATCTCCTTCTGTTCGACGCGGGAGACCTCCGAAACCTCCTCCAGCGAGCGCGGGATGTCCTCCTGTCGGCAGGCGGCGTACAGACAGGCGGTGGCGACGCCCTCGATGGAGCGCCCGCGGATGAGGTCCTCGTCCAGCGCGCGCCGGTAGATGACCGAGGCGACCTCCCGGACCGACCGGGGCACGCCCAGCGCGGAGGCCATGCGGTCTATCTCCGAGAGCGCGAACTGGAGGTTGCGCTCGCCCGCGTCTTTCGTGCGGATGCGTTCCTGCCACTTCCGCAGTCGGTGCATCTGGCTTCGCTTCTCCGAGGACAGCGAGCGCCCGTAGGCGTCCTTGTCCTTCCAGTCGATCTGTGTCGTCAGCCCCTTGTCGTGCATGGTCTGGGTGGTCGGGGCACCCACCCGCGATTTCTCCTGTCGCTCGCTGTGGTTGAAGGCCCGCCACTCCGGGCCCCTGTCGATGTTCGCCTCGTCGATGATGAGCCCACAGTCCTCACAGACGACCTCGCCCCCGTCCGCGCTCGTCACCAGGGCGGACGAATCACACTCCGGGCACGTCTGTTCGGCCCGCTCATCCTCAGACTCTTGGGCTTTCTCCTCGGACTCCGCGCGCTCACGTTGACGGCTCGGCCGTTCCATTGTTCTTATATAGACAAATTTTGCCCACATTTAAACCTTTCGTCAGTATTTCGTCCTGGCGCCAGCGACAGGATACACAGATCGCGAATATATACCGCTCTGAGGGCTATATACCGCGTCTCCGGAAACAGATCGGTATTCTAACTGGTTTCCGGCGTGGGGTGTCCCGGACCCCGGACGCATCAAACTATCGAAACGAAGGTCGCGCGGGAGAGTCGTCACGGCGGAAACGCTTAATCGGATTCGGCCGCCCATGTGGGTATGAACGTTGCCGTACTGGGCGTCGGGGGAGTGGGTCCGGCGGTGGCGCGACTGTCTGCGGTCGCCGGGCACGACGTCGCACTCCACGCCGGGGACGTAAACGACGTGATGGACGCGGTCGACGCCGTCGAGGCGGACATCGACGACGCCGCGGCCGCGGGCGAGTTGTCCAAGCGCGACCGCGACGCCGCAGTCGAGCGCATCGAGGCGACCACGGGGCTGGACGCCGCGGTCGGCGACGCCGACGTGGTCCTCGACGCGACCGAACGCGACGACGGGGGCAGACAGGCGCTGTTCGCGGACGTCGAGGCGGTCGTCGGGGCGGAGACGCTGCTGGCGACCGCGGCGACGGACGTCGCGGTCACGGCCGTCGCTGCCGGACTGCGTCGCCCGGGCCGGGCCCTCGGGCTGCACTTCGTCGACCCGCCCGCCGCCCCGCTGGTCGAGGTCGTCCTCGCCGAGCAGACGACCGCCGAGACGCGCGACCGCGCCGTCGCCTTCGTCGACGACCTCGGCCGCGAGTCGGTCGTCGTCCGGGACACCCCCGGGTTCGTCGCCTCGCGACTGACCCTCGCGCTCTCGGTGGAGGCCATGCAGCTGGTCGACGAGCGCGTCGCCGGCGTCGCGGCCGTCGACCGCGCCCTGGAGGTCGGCGCCGAGCACGCGACCGGTCCGCTCAGAGCCGCCGACGAGGCGGGACTCGACGCCCGCCTCGCGGAACTGGAGTCGCTCGCCGACCGGCTCGGCGACCGGTTTGCGCCCCCGCCGGTCCTCCGCGAGAAGGTCCGCCAGGGGGACCTCGGGCGCAAGACCGGCGAGGGGTTCTACCGGTGGGAACGGGGCGAACCGGTCGGACCCGCCGAGCCCGACCCGGTTCCCGACCCGCGCAGCGACGCGCCGGAGGACCCCGACGCCGGCGAGCCCGGCGGCATAGGCCCCCGATGAGCGAGTCGCCGGACGACGCCCTCGGCGAGCGCCCGGCGAACGAGGCGCTCGGCGACGGCGGCGCCGACCCGCCCGTCGACAGCAGAGAGGGCCTCGCGCCCTCCAACGAGGACGATTCGGACATGGCCGACCTCTTCGACCAGCTGGCGGAACTCGAGGAGGCCGTCGACTCGCCGGCCGAACGCGAGCAGGTGCGCGACGCGATGCGCGCGGCCAGAGAGGTCGAGTCGTCGGGGACGTTCGGCAGAGTCGTGTTCGGGTTCGACCGCAGCGACGCCGCCGAGGCGCTCCTCGGTGCCCTGCTTTTCGGTATCCCGATGTTCGTCGAAGGCGGCACCCAGGAGGTCGGCAGCTACGTCGCCACCCACCCGGTCTACTTCGTCGCGACGAACGGCCTGACGGTCGGACTCGTCGTCGCTATCCTCTACGTGGCCGACATCCAGGACGTCCGCGTGTTGAACCCCATCCTCGGGCTGTTCCCGCGGAAACTCGTCGGCGTCCTCGCCGTTTCGGTGGCCACTGCCCTGTTCATGATGACCGCGTGGGGTCGCGTCGAGTGGGCCCGGCCCTGGCTTGCGGTCTGCCAGGTGAGCGTCGCCTGGGTGCCCATGGCCATCGGCGCCGCGCTCGGTGACCTGTTGCCCGGGTGACTCATACTGTCGGACACAAGTGAGGCCACCGTCGGTGGCTCGTTCGACCGGGAA
>JAZKRZ010000187.1:0-6078 GCA_036626395.1 Haloarculaceae archaeon | reverse complement strand
GAGGATGGTCGCGAGTTCGGTCATCTCGACCATGAACGTCGAGCGCCCGCCGGCGATGTCGTCGCTCGCGCCGACGCGCGTGAACACCCTGTCCACGACCGGCAGGCGCGCCTCCCTCGCGGGGACGAACGCGCCCGCTTGCGCGAGCACCGACAGCAGAGCGACCTGGCGCATGTACGTCGACTTCCCGCTCATGTTCGGCCCCGTGATCACCGCGACGAAGTTCTCGTCGTCGAAGCGGGCGTCGTTGGGGACGAACCGCTCTTCGGTGCGCTCGACGACCGGGTGGCGACCGTCGACCACGTCGAACGCCTCGGCGCCGACATCGGGGCGCGCGTAGTCGAACTTCGCCGCGACGGACGCGAAAGAGACGAACGCGTCGAGTCGCGCGACGTGGTCGGCCAGCGCCTGGATCCGCTCGGACTCGTCGGCGACCGCGCGGCGCACCTCGCAGAACAGCTCGTACTCGAGGTCGTCGGCCCGGCGTTCGGCGCGGATGATCTCGTCCTCGCGCTCTTTGAGTTCCGGCGTGACGAACCGCTCGGCGTTCTTCAGCGTCTGGCGGCGCTGATAGGATCCGGGGACGCTGTCCAGATTGGGGTCGGTCACCTCGATGTAGTAGCCGTGGACGGTGTTGTGACCGACCTTGAGCGAGTCGATACCCGTGCGCTCGCGCTCGGTCGCCTCGAGGTCGTCGATCCACGACTTCCCGTCGCGTTCGGTCGCCCGCAGGTCGGCGAGTTCCGCGTCGTACTCGGGTTTCAAGATGTCGCCCCCGGTGAGTTCGGCGGCCGGTTCCTCCCGGACCGCGTCGTCGACCAACGCCCGGACGTCCTCGAGGGGGTCGAGTCGCTCGCGGAGCGTCGCCAGTTCCCCGTCGGCGTCCCCGAGGGCGGTCACGACGTCCGGGACGACCGCGAGCGTGTCGTGGAGCGACCGGAGGTCTCGGGCGGTCGCCCGGCCACGCGAGACGCGCGAGACCAGCCGCTCGAGGTCGTAGACCGACGAGAGCAGGTCGGCGATCCGTTCGCGGACGCGCGGCGCCGCGACGAGTTCCTCGACGGCGTCGTGGCGGGCGGCGATGCGCGCCTCGTCCAGCAGGGGGCGCCGGAGCCAGTCGTCGAGTTTCCGGCGGCCCAGCGCGCAGGCCGTCTCGTCGACGACTTCGACGAGCGTGCGGCTCTCGTGGCCGTGAACCGCTCGGGCGTCGAACACCTCCAGGCTCTCCAGCGCCACCCGGTCCAGGAGCATGTACTCCTGTGGGTCGTACCGGGTCAGGTGGTTGATGTAATCGAGGCGCGCCTCCTCCCCGGCCGCGCCGTCCGTTCCGCCGTCGTCGGCGACAGCGTCACCCGCCGTGGCGTCGACCTCGTCGGGGTCGACGAGCCCCGAGCGGGCGTCCTCGGGTGCCAGGCCGCCGCGGGTGTACTCGGCGTAGGCCAGCAGTGCGCCACAGGCCCGGACCTGGGCGGCGTCCGCGAGCACGCGCCCGGGGTCGCCGAAGTACGCGGCGACCCGCTCGCGGGCGGCGTCGCTCTCGAAAGCCCGTCGCTCGTAGGGTGAGACCATGCAGTCGTCGGCGAACACCTCGGCGGGGGCGTCGGGACCGACGATGGCCTCCGCCGGGCCGAAGCGGCCGAGTTCGTCCCGGACAGTCTCGGTACGACCCGTGCTGGTCGCGTAGAAATCGCCGGTCGAGACGTCGAGCAACGCGAGGCCGTACCGTCCGCCCCCGGTCGTCGGGGCGGTCCCATCGGTCGCTGCGCCTGGCGCGGGACTCGTCCCGGGCGCAGAACCGGGCGCGCCCTCGGCGGTCAGACAGGCGACGAAGTTGTTGTCGGGGCTGCCCAGCAGTTCGTCCTCGGTGAGCGTCCCTGGGGTGACGACCCGTGTGACCCGGCGCTCGACGACGCCGGTGGTCTGGTCGGGGTCCTCGACCTGGTCGGCGACCGCGACCCGATAGCCCGCGTCCAGCAGCTGGTCGATGTACGATTCGGCGTTGTCCATGGGCACGCCGGCCATCGGGTACTCGCCGGTGTTGTCCTCGCGTTTGGTGAGTGCCACCTCGCAGAGCCGCGCGACCCGCTCTGCGGCCTCGCAAAAGGCCTCGTAGAAATCGCCCACCTGGAAGAGCACGAGCGAGTCGTCGTAGGCCCGACAGAGCTCGAAGTACTGGGCCATCATCGGCGTCAGGTCGGCCTCGCGCTCGGCCATCTTCGCCGGCGGCCCAAGCGCCGCGTCCATGTCCGTGTGCCAGCACTCGCGGGCCGAAATATCTGCTGGTCGCCACGCCCTCCGGTGGGTGCGTGCCGCCCCCGGCCGCGTATTCGACCCGCTGCGGGCTTCGAGCAGGCGTGGGAGGGCGACACACGCGAGACTTACACGTCACGGCCGCCTACAGGGACCGATGGCGACGACACCCGACCGACCAGTCTCTCTGTCGACCCGCCGTGAACTGCGGGACCTGGTCGCCGACAGCGAGCGCGTCCTCGTCGAGTTCTACACCGAAGGCTGTGGCAAGTGCGCCGCCCTGGAACCGGTCCTCGGCGGGGTGGCGAAAACGACTGACGTCACCGTGGCGACGATGAATCCCCGCAACGACCCGGACCTGATCGACGAGTACGACGTCCGGAGCGTCCCCAAACTCCTGTTGTTCGTCGACGGCGAACTGGCGGCGACCCGCGAGGACGCCGTCCCGAGCGTCGCGGCGGTCCGGGCGTTCGTGACCGGCGAGGAGTAGAGCCCAGACCCGGTCACTCGGCGAGCAACCGCCGGAGCGCCGACCGGTCTGACCCGCCGAACAGTATCCGCGCGTACCAGCCCATCGCCCAGGCCAGCAGGTTCAGGAGGTGAAGGCTGACGAACGCGAACAGGAGTCCGACCGTCGAGAGCAACAGCGCCTCGCCGAACGAGTCGACGGTCCACGCCGTCAGTCGGACCGGGACCGTCAGTCCGACCTCCCAGGTCTGGAGTTCGAAGACGACCGTCGGGGAGAACGACACCGCTCCGCCGGGTGGGATCACGCCGATGTTCACGTTCTGGTAGCTGAGGGGTGCGAGGGTGAGGACCAGCGAGGTCAGCGATAGCAGCGTCATTGCGACGAACACGGCGACGCCCAGTCCGAACTCGCTCGCCACGTAGACGACGCCCGTCCAGGTGCGCAGGTCGGTCAGGACGTGGACGACGCTCTCCGTCGGCGCGGCGGGCGGGGCGCTCTCGCGGGCCGGCACGTCGACTGTCAACAACCCGTCGGCCAGCGCCCGCTCGAACGCCGCGAGTTCCCGCAGGACGTAGAGCAGTCCGAGCACGACGACCGCGCCCACGAGCACGACGAGCAGGGACCCACCGAGCGCCAGGCCGACGGCGAGCACCGCCAAGTAACACGCCCCCAGCGGGAGAGTCAACGCGAGATACAGCAGGTTCGCGTACGTCTGGACGCGCAGGGGGACGCCGAAGAACCAGCGCAGTGCCGCCCGTGGCGACGTCGGCAGCGACTCGACGGCGTCGACAGTCTCGGTCATCGGTCACCCCCTCCCGGTGGTCCGTCTCCCGTCGACGGTCCGTCCCGTGTGCGCGGTCCGTCACTCGTCGCGGAGCGGTCGGGGCCGCGGTCCCCGCCCCTGGCCGCGCCCGTGAACGCGTGGAAGATAGCGGCCAGGCCGACGACGTTCGCACACGTCCACGAGAGGAAGGCGAGCGCGTCGCTGGCACCCAGCGGCCGGGCGACGAGCGTCGACACGACGAACGACACTGTCGTCACGAACGCGATGCCGACGCCCAGAAAGAGCATCGGCCTGCTGTCGTTGCGACGGTACCCCCGGTAGGCCTGGTAGGCGACGAAAAAACCCACGAGGGCCGTCACTGCCCGGACGACCGTCGGCAGTTCGACGCCGCTGGCGACCTGGAGGGGACCCGTCACGGTCGACACACCTCCCGGACGACGCGGGGTGACTGCGGGTGAGTCGCGTCACGAGTCACGGTCTCGGTGGTGTCGCGGGTCACTGTCGTGGCCTCCCGTAGATTGCGAGCAGCATGCAGGCGAGTCCGAGCAGTTCGCTCCCGGTCGCCGCGAGGAGTCGCAGGGACTCCGGCGCGACGGTGAAAGTCGGCAGGACGAGCCGGAGCGTATTGGGGCCGGCGGTCAGGAGGACGATACCGACCGCGAGCAACAGCATGCCGGTGTCGTCGCTGCCGCGGTACCCCCGCAGCGCGTGATAGGCGATCAGGAGCGAGAGCCCGGTGGCGACGGCCACGCCGAGCAGTCCGAGGACGACGACGGGCGACCCGCCGGTCGCGGTGGCCTGGAGGGCGGTCGCACGGACGGCGCTGGTCGCGGGGTCGAGCGCGCCTGTGGCGGTCGCGAAACGCCCTGTCATGGTTCGGTGAGTCCCTCGAACAGCCGGGTGAACCGGTCGGCGGCGTCGACCTCCCGGCGCGAGACGGCGATGGTGTAGTCGCCGCCCTCGATCTCGACGGTGACGCGCTCGACGCGCGTCGCGAAGGTCCTGTAGTGGTGGCCGTCAGGGTCGAGTTGCTGGCGTTCGACCACGAGGTCGTGGTCCTGGAACTGTTCGATGCGGCGGTAGACGGTCGGCTCCGAGGCGTCACAGCGCTCCGCGAGCTCTGTGGCCGACAGCGCGTCCCGACTCGCCTCGACGAGAATCGCGCGGGCGTACTCGTCGTCGAGCAACGAGATCACCTCCGGGTCCTCGGTTTCGGCGTCCGCACCCGCGCTCATCACTCGGCGATATTCCCGGCGGTCGTATAAAGGGCACCACACGACTTCTGACCCAGAAACTCCGGGATCCAGGTCGGAAACTCGCGGTTTACGGGTTGCCTCGCCCCGGTTAGCGGTGGCGTGAACGGCCGGTTTATGCCGGTTCGGGTCCACCGGTGGGTATGCGCAACCTCAGGGTCGTCTCGATCGCGGGGATCCCGGTCTATCTGAACTTCACGCTCGTCCTCTTCCTCCCGGTGCTGGCCTGGCTGATCAGCCGGCCCGAGCAGATCGCGGCCTACGCCGGCGCGATAGAGGTGTTCGCCGGGCGGCCGGTCGATGCGACCGCGCTCTCGTCGGGGTCGACGCCGCTCGTCCTCGGGGTGGCCGGCGCCGTCGGCCTGATGGTCGGCGTCCTGGTCCACGAACTCGGTCACTCCTGGGCTGCGCGGCGCTACGACATCGAGATCGTCTCGATCACGCTGTGGATCTTCGGCGGGATGGCCCGCATGGACGAGTTGCCCGAGGACTGGAGCGTCGAGTTCTGGGTGGCGCTGGCCGGCCCCGTCACGAGCGTCCTGCTCTCGACGCTCTTTCTGGGCGCCCTGCAGGTGACGCCGGCATCGGCGCCAGTCGCGACGTTCGTCGTCGGCTGGCTCGCCGTCATCAACCTCTCGCTGGCGCTGTTCAACATGATCCCCGCGTTCCCGATGGACGGCGGGCGCATCCTCCGGGCACTCATGGCTCGGAACCAGCCCTACGCCACCGCGACGCTCCGGGCCGCCGGCGTCGCGAAGGTGTTCGCCGTGCTCGGTGCCGTCTTCGCGATTCTCGGCGGGGCGCCCCTGCTCATCCTCATCTCGCTTTTCGTCTACGTCGCCGCCACGTCGGAGTCGCGGGCGACGGTCCTGCGCCAGACGCTCTCGGGGTTCACCGCCCGTGACCTGCTCCGCGAGGCCCGGCCGGTCTCACCGTCGACGAGCGTCGCCGACCTGCTCGACCGCGTGCTCGCCGAGCGTCGCATGACCTTCCCCGTCGTCGACGGCGGGCCACCGCTCGGCGTCGTCACGCTCGACGACGCGCGCGCCGTCCCGGAGGACGACCGCCAGACCACGACGGTCGAGGAGGTCATGGACCGCAGCGTCGCGACCGTCACGCCGGACCGGGACGCGTTCGACGTCGTCCTCGCGATGGGCGAACACGGCCAGGACAGCGTGTTCGTCGTCGACGACGGCGAGCTCCTCGGCGTCATCACGCAGGCCGATATCGCCGCCGCCATCGAGGTCGTCCAGGGCGTCGGCCCGCGCCGCCAGCGCGTGCCCGACCCGCCCGAAGGGTACGCCTGATACGGACCGTTGTAA
>JAZKRZ010000186.1:0-6118 GCA_036626395.1 Haloarculaceae archaeon | reverse complement strand
CCGTTCGATGACTGTTTCGGGGTTTTCGTGACGGTTCATCCCCGAACAGCGGATCCCCCGTTCACGAACGTGTGTCCGACAGTATCAGCCCTCGAGCCGGGCGGCCAGGTCCGCGAAGACGGCGTCCCTGTCGACGCGTCGCACCACCCGGACGTCGTGGCGGGCGGGGTCGTGGCTCCACGTCTCCCCGTCGGCGAGTATCGGACTCGGGACCCGCACCGTCTCGACGGCGCCCGGTGTGGCGAGGACCGCCGTCGCCGCGAGGTCCCAGATCACCTTCGACCACCCGACCTCACCCGCACCTCCGTAGTCGGCGACGCGCTCGACGAGGAACCGTTCGATACCCTCGCTCTCGCTGTCGCCGTCCCCGCCGTCGCTGGCGCGTTCGGCACCGCCGAGTCCGAACAGCGTCCGCAGTTCCGGGACTGTCGTCCGGACGTGCTCGGCGACGTTTATCGTCGGGACGTGCACCAGCGGGACGCCCGAATCGAAGAGGACGCGGGCCGCCGCGAGGTCCTGCGAGAGGTTGAACTCCGCGGCGGTGTGCCAGCCGTGGGGCGTCCCGCCCAGCCAGACGACCACGACTTCCGAGGCGACCGACGGGTCCGCCGCGATGGCCGATGCCACGTTCGTCGCCGCGCCGATGGCGACGACGTACAGCGGGCCGTCGCGGTCGGCGTGGGCCCGCTCGCGGAGGTCCGCGACCGCGGGACTCTCTACGTGGTCGTCCGCGCCGGCCAGGTACCGCTTTGCCCCTCGATAGACGGGCCGGGTGTCGCCGAGTCGGTCGAGGACGCGTCCGACCTCGTCGTAGCTCTTCGCCATGCCGTCGGCCGGGCCGTCAGAACGCTGGTTGTCGAACGGGGCCGCGTAGAGCGCCTCGACGGCGTGTTCCGACCGGACGGCGTGCGCGATGGCGAACTGGTCGTCGACCTCGTTGTACGCGTCCGTGTCGAGTACCAGGTCGACGGACCCGTCCGCCGGGAGCGCGAGGCGCTCGACGCGCGTCGCGGGCGAGAGTATCGTGTCGGTCACGACCCTCCATCCGTCCCCGGGCATCTCGGTTCGTGGGGTAGGCCCCGACGGTTGCCGGTTCCGCGCATCCCGTGGACCGCGGTCTGACTGTACCGTTTCCAGCCACAGGAACCGAAACGTGGCCTCGCTCGTCCTTCGAACCGTCGCCTCGAAGCGACTTACGCGGCGGCCTCGTCAGCGAAGACGTCGTCGTACTCGCCGTCGTCGATCCGCTCTTTGAACTCGCGGGGGTCGTTGCCCTCGATGGTCACACCCAGCGAGGTGCAGGTCCCGACGACCTCCTTCGCGGCGTTTTTCAGGTCGTAGGCCAGCAGGTCGGGGTGTTTCTGCTCGGCGATCTGTTTGACCTGGTCGACGGAGAGGTCGGCGACGAAGGTCTCCGGGGGTTCGCCGCTGCCGGTCTCGAAGCCCGCCTCGTCCTTGATGAGTTCGGCCGTCGGCGGGACACCGACCTCGATCCCGAACGAGCCGTCGTCCTCGTACTCGACGGTGACGGGCACTTCGGTCCCGTCGAAGGCCTCGGTCTGGTCGTTTATCTCCTGGACGACTGCCTGAACGTCCACCGGCGTCGGCCCGAGTTCCGGACCGAGCGGCGGACCGGGCGTGGCCTGCCCGCCGGGGACGAGTACCTCGATAGTTCCAGCCATACCTACCGGATACCCCGGCGCGGGTTTAAGAATTCTCTTTCACTCCCGCCGCGGGTTCGGTTCAGACCCCACAGCCGGATTCCGTGTCCGCTCACCCGACCGGCTGTTCCGGGCGGGGCTCCCGGCCTGACTCTCCGTCAGCCGGATCCGGGCGGACAGTCGCTCAGCGCGGCCGCATCTCTGTTACTACGATAGTAAAAACGTCCCGTTAACTATATCAGTCCTCACCTCCAAGCAGGTAATGCGAGACAAGACGGTCGAGACACGACCGTCTCACCCACCATGACAAGCACTGACTGGACCGTACGAGCGCAGACGAAAAGCCCGGTCGAACGCGACGAGTCGACGGAGGAGAGCGAGCGGACCGAACAGGGTCGCTGTCCCGAGTGTGGCGCACAGGGCGTCACCGACGAGAAGCGCGGCGAGACAGTCTGCTCGGAGTGTGGCGTCGTCTTCGAGGAGGGCCACGTCGACCGGGGCCCGGAGTGGCGCAGTTTCGACGCCAGCGAGAAAGCCGAGAAGAGCCGCGTCGGGTCGCCGACGACGGAGATGCTCCACGACAAGGGGCTCTCGTCGGTGATCGACTGGCAGAACCGCGACGCCCACGGCCAGACGCTCTCGGCGAAGAAACGGGAGAAGATGTCCCGCCTGCGCACGTGGGACGAGCGCTTCCGGGCACAGAGCGCGCAGGACCGCAACCTGAAGCAGGCACTGGGGGAGATCGACCGGATGGCCTCGGCGCTGGGAGTGCCGAAAAACGCCCGCAAGACCGCGAGCGTCATCTACCGTCGCGCGCTCGAGGCGGAACTCATCCCCGGGCGGTCCATCGAGGCGATGGCGACAGCCTCGCTGTACGCGGGCGCCCGGCAGGCCAACGTCCCGCGGACGCTGGACGAACTCGAAACCGTCAGCCGCGTCGAGCGCAAGGAGTTCGCCCGGGCCTACCGGTACATCGCCCGCGAACTCGAACTGGCGATGGAGCCGACCGACCCCACCCAGTACGTGCCGCGACTGGCCTCGGACCTCGATTTGCCCGAGGAGACCGAACAGCGGGCCGTCGAGTTGCTCGAGGCGGGCAAGAAAGAGGCCGTCCACTCCGGGAAGAACCCGGTCGGTCTCGCCGCCGCGGCCATCTACGCGGCCGGTCGCCTCACCAACACGGAACTGACCCAGCACGAGGTGGCCGACGTGGCGGACGTCTCCGCGGTGACGATCCGCGACCGCTACACCGAACTGCTCGACGCGGCCGAGCGGGCCGTCTGAGAATGTCCTCGCCAGTCCGTCGAACCCCTTATCACCCCACACATCGATGACCGCCACAACGCCACCGAACATGACCGAGGACACCGACGACCCGGCTGACGCGGATGCCGACGCCGACGTGGTCGCGGAGACGACGTCGGTCCTCGAGTCGCTCGGCCTGACGGAGTACGAGGCGCGCTGTTTCGTCGCACTGACCCGGATCGGCCAGGGAACCGCCCGGGACGTCGCCGAGGTCGCGGACGTCCCCCGCGCCCGGGTGTACGACAGCGTCGAGACCCTCCAGGAGCGCGGACTCGCCGACGTCCAGGACGCCCAGCCCCGGCGGTTTCGCGCGGCCGGGCCGGACGACGCCGTCCAGACCATTCGACGGGAGTACGACCGCCGGCTCGACCGCCTCGACGGCCTGCTCCCGAGACTGCGCTCGCCCGAGGACCGCGAGGAGCGCGCCGGCGTCTGGGTCGTCGAGGGCGACGACGCCGTCAGCGACCGGCTCGCGGGGCTGGCCGCCGACGCGACCGGAGAGCTCCTGGTCGTCGTCGCCGTCGGGGACCTGCTCACCGAGGAGTTCGCGGGCGAACTCGCCGCGGCCGCCGACCGGGGCGTCTCGGTCACGCTCGCCTCGCCGGGGGCGCCGATCAGGGAACGCGTCGCGAGCGCCGCCCCGGCCGCGGACGTCGTCGAGACCTGGACCTGGTGGGAGGACTACCCCATCCGCGCCGGGGAGATCAGCTCGATACTGATGGCCGACGGCGAGGAACTGCTCGTCAGCTCGGAGGTCGACTCCGGGCTGCCGGGCGTCGCGAAACACAACGCCGTCTGGACCGACGACGAGCGCGCTCCCCTCGTCGGGATGATGCGACCGCTACTGTCGAACGCCATCGCCGCCGGTCGACCGGCGTAGGTGCCCCTCTCGGGTCCTGTGAGACGCTCGGAGCGACCGAATCCACCCGGGAGACCCCCCGCACGGACCGCTACTCGACCCTGACGCCGTTGCGAGCGAGGAAGTCGCTCGCGTCCTTGATCTCGACGGGACTGCCGATGATCCGGACCCGACAGTCCTCGGCGAGGATCGTCAGCGTGAACCGCTCTTCGAGTTCGTGCCGGACGCCGTCGATGGCGCCTTCCGG
The DNA here is from genome assembly GCA_036626395.1 of Haloarculaceae archaeon. GTDB lineage: Archaea > Halobacteriota > Halobacteria > Halobacteriales > Haloarculaceae > QS-5-68-33. Next base: position 2,046 of record JAZKRZ010000186.1, on the reverse strand, counting down.
CAGGAGGATTTCCGTGCTGTCACGGAGTCGAGCCGGGGTGGGCATTGTGTCTGTACGTCTGACTCTTTACGCATTAGTGTATCGATACCACACTCGCACGCGCGCCTATTTAGGGCTCCGTACGGGTCTCAGGCCTCCCTACACGTCTGTGGACGTCCGAGCGCGGTGTCGGCTCCGGCCCCCTCGTGTGTCAACCGTTCACGTCTATGGCCGGCCTCCGAGGGGCCCGAGCGCCCACCGGTCGGTCGGGAAGAACACGTTTTTGCGTCGCGCTCGCGGAGTGCCGGGCGATGGGCCTGGAAGAGGAGATCGAGGAACTCCGCGAGGAGATCGCCGAGACTCCGTACAACAAGTCGACCGAGGCACACATCGGTCGACTGAAGGCCAAACTCGCCGAGAAGAAAGAGCAACTCGAAAACCAGTCCGCCGCGGGGGGCGGGGGCGGCTACGCGGTCGAGAAGACGGGCGACGCCACCGTCGCACTCGTCGGCTTTCCCAGCGTCGGCAAGTCCACGCTGCTGAACGCGCTCACGAACGCCGAAAGCGAGGTCGGCAGTTACGAGTTCACCACCCTCGACGTCAACCCCGGCATGCTCCAGTACCGGGGCGCGAACATCCAGTTGCTCGACGTCCCCGGGCTGATCCAGGGCGCCGCCGAGGGCCGGGGCGGCGGACAGGCCGTGCTGTCGGTCGTCCGGACGGCCGACCTGGTCGTCTTCCTGCTGTCCGTCTTCGAGATCCAGCAGTACGACCGCCTGCGAGAGGAACTGTACGAGAACAAGGTCCGCCTGGACCAGGCGCCCCCGCGGGTCTCGGTGCGGAAACAGCACAAGGGCGGCATCGACGTCAACGCCAGCGTCGACCTCGAGCTGGACGAGGAGACGGTCAAACAGGTACTGCGCGAGCGCGGGTTCGTCAACGCGGAGGTGACCGTCGGCGAGCAGGTCGACATCGACAGGCTGGTCGACGGCGTCATGGACAACCGCGAGTACCTCCCCTCGCTCGTCGCCGTCAACAAGACCGACCTCATCGAGCCCGGCTACAAGTCGACCGTCGACGAACGGCTCCGCGAGCGCGGTATCGACCCCGAGGAGGCGGTCTTCGTCAGCGCCGAGGAAGAACGCGGGCTCGACGCCCTCAAGGAGGCCGTCTGGGAGGAACTCGGGCTCATCAGGGTCTACATGGACAAGCCCGGGCGCGGCGTCGACTACGAGGAACCGCTCGTCCTCCGCGAGGGCCAGACCGTCGGCGACGCCTGCGAGAAACTCGGCGGCCCCTTCGAGGAGCGGTTTCGCTTCGCCCGCGTGTCGGGCCCCAGCGCCAAACACGACGAACAGCAGGTCGGCCGCGACCACGAACTCGCGGACGAGGACGTCCTGCGCATCCTCACGACCCGATGAGCGACGCCGACAGCGACCGTCGGCGGGCGGCGCTGGTCCTCGCGGCGGGACTGGTCCCGTGGGCGATCATCCCCTACGAGACCGGGGCGGCGCTGCTTTTCTCGTTCGGGCAGGTGACGTCGACGCCGCTGGTCGTCCAGCCTGTCACCCGGTATCTCCTCCGTGGCGGCCCGCTCGCCCAGCCGCTGCTGGCGTGGCCGATGGCGACGTTCCTCTACGTGCTCGGCGTGGTCAGTGCCGGACTCTCCCTGGTCGGGGCCGAAGACCGACGGGTCACCGCGGGGCTGTTCGCGCTGGCCGGGCTCGACCTGCTGTATTTCGCCGTGGCGTTTTCCTCCGTGCGCCTGCGCGTCGTCGCCATCCCCGTGGGGGTCGTGCTCCTCTGGCTGGTCGCCTGGACGAGCCGCCCCCGCTCGTGGGGCGTCTGACCCCCTCGACGGGGCTCGGTCCGGAACTGCTGGCCCCGCCGATCTGATATCTGTCTCACATCGGGTTCGCCGGTCGGTACGCTTTTCGAGCGTGCGCACGTCACTGTCGGGTATGGACGGAACGCTCGACCACGTCATGATGCGCGTCGAAGACCTGGAGGAATCGCTGGACTGGTACACGACACACCTCGACTACGAGGAGAAGGGCCGCTGGGAGG
>JAZKRZ010000185.1:0-6134 GCA_036626395.1 Haloarculaceae archaeon | reverse complement strand
GGTAGAGGTAGGCCGCGGCGGTCAGGTCGGCGGGCGTGGTGTCGCGCTTGAAATCCAGCGTCTCCGCGCGGATGCCGTAGAGGAGCGCGGTCGCGACCTCCTGGCTCAGCGTGAGGTCGAGTTCCTGGACGTACTTCGTCAGCACGGTCGAGGTGGCGGAGACGTTCGGGCGGACGTCGGTGAACTCGGCTTCGACGCCGTCGTCGTCGTGTTCGAAGTGGTCGATGACGACGTCGATGTCGGTGACGCTGGGCGGTTCGCTGTCCTTGGCGTAGTCGACGAGTGTGACAGTGTCGTAGTCGCCGAAGTCGACGTCCGTCCCCGGGGTAAGTTCGATGCCGAGCAGATTGACGAACGCGCGGTTCTCCTGGTGACCGATATCCCCCTCGTAGATGATGTCGGCCTCGACGTCTCGGCTGGCGGCGATCTCCTGGAGCGCGGCGGCGCTGGCGATCGAGTCGGGGTCGGGGCTGCGGTGGATGAGGATCGCCATCCGGTCGTCGGTGTCGTCGATGACCTCCGCGAGATTGCGGGCCTTGAACTCGAGTTCGCCCGTTTCGAGGGCGCGAAGGGCCGAGTCGGCGATGACCGCCGAGGGGTTGATGACGACGTCGGCGCCCGCCTCGGTGAGTTCGTCGGCCGAGACCGGGTCCGACGCGCGGGCGACGACGAACTGGTCCCCGCCGCGGTCGCGGATGTTCTCGACGGCGACCGTGTTCGCGTCGACGTCCGAGGACATGATGAGCACGACGTCACAGTCCGCGATCTCGTCGACGACCGACTCGTCGCGGATGTCCGCGACGTTCGCGTCGAGGTCCTGGTCGCGCAAGGCCCCCACCCGTCCCTCGTCGCGGTCGAGTATCTCGACTTCCTTGCCCTCGGCCTCCAGCTCCTCGGCGACGGCGTGGCCCACGCTCCCACAGCCCAGGATGGCGTAGCGAGACATAGACGCCATCGTGATGCCGGCACTCATTACGTGCGTCGAGAGGGCAACGAGCCATATAATTCCCGGCTTTTCCCCCGGGACGGGAGAGCGCCCGCGAGCGACTCGCTGGTCGCGTCTGCGGGAGCTACGGTCCCGCGCGGCCCCTCCCGAGGGCGGGCGCGAACGTGGCGTTTATTGACCGCGGGGCGACACTGACCGGTAGTGGCCGACCCGGTGCTCAAGTGGGCTGGCGGCAAGCGACAGCTGCTCGACGAGCTCTACGCCCGCTTTCCGGCGTCGTTCGAGGCGTATCACGAGCCGTTCGTCGGCGGCGGCGCCGTCCTCTTCGACCTCGAACCCGAGGCGGCCAGCCTCAACGACGCCAACCCGCGCCTGGTCAACTTCTACGAACAGGTCCGGGACCGCCCCGACGAGTTGCTGGCGCGCCTCGAAACGTATCGCGACCCCGAAGCGACGCCGGACGGTGCCCGCGAGTTCGCCGAGACCGACCGCGAGGGCGACCCCGTGGAGAACTACTACTACCAGCAGCGGGCGCTGTTCAACCGCCGGCCCAACGGCGAGGCGTTCGACCCGCTCGAGGAGGCCGCCCTCCTGTGTTACCTCAACCGGACCTGTTTCAACGGTCTCTACCGCGAGAACGCCGACGGCGAGTTCAACGTACCCATCGGGCGATACGCCGACCCGGACTGGGTCCAGCGCGACCGCGTTCGCGCGGCGAGTCGCGTCCTGGCGGGCGTGACCGTGACGAACCGCGACTTCGAGGCCGTCCTCGACCGCGCGTCCCCCGGCGACCTGGTCTACTGCGACCCGCCCTACGAGCCGATGAGTCGGACCGCCGATTTCACCGAGTACAGCGCCGACGGCTTCGACCGCGCCGACCAGGAGCGGCTCCGTGGAGCCGCGCGGCGCCTCGAGGACCGCGGCGTCCACGTCGTCCTCAGCAACAGCGGCGTCACCTACGACCGATACGAGGAGGCCGGCTTTTTCGTCGAGCGCGTTGGCGCGACCCGCGCCATCAACAGCGACGCCGACAACCGCGACGAGGTCGACGAGGTCATCGCCACGAGCGTCCCGCCCGACGAGCGACGGGGTCGCGCCCAGTCCTCGCTCGGCGAGTTCTGAGCGGCGCCCCGCGGGACCGACACGCCGACCAGTCGCGACCCGCGGAGGACGCTAATCGCGCCCTGGGCGGGGAGCGAGACGGCGAGGCGAGCGACTCCCGCCTACGTGGGGTCGGGCCCGGGTCCGGCGTCGTCGTCCTGAAGCGATTTTTCCATGGCGACGTGGTCGATGCCGGCTTCCTCGAAGACGCCACTGGTCGTCTCGTAGCCCAGGTCGGCGTAGAAGCCCTCGACGCGCGTCTGTGCGTGCAGTTTCAGTCTGTCGAACCCGCGGTCGTTCGCCCAGGACTCTATCCGTTTCATGATCGCCTCGCCCACCCCCCGGCGGCGGTACTGTTCGCGCACGGCCACGCGCTCGACTTTGCCGACGCCGTCATCCGGGGTGCGGACGCGCGCGGTCCCGACGGGGTAATCGTCGTCGTAGGCGACGAACTGGGTCGCCTCGCCGTCGCGGCCGTCCATCTCTTCGCTCTCGCTGACCCCCTGTTCCTCGATGAAGACGGCCCGACGGACGTCGAACCCGTCCTCGAGACGCTCGTCGGTCGTGACGCGTTCGACGCGGGTCATGAGTCGAACGGGGTCGTCCCCCCGTTGGGTTCCCCACTCATACTGTCGGACACAAGTACGTGAACACGCTCGTCGGGAACACGCCAGCGAACCGCCCGTTCCCGGTCGAACGAGCCACCGACGGTGGCCTCACTTGTGTCCGACAGTATCAGGGGAGCCTCGACGACGAACGCGGCGCCACCGAGGTCGCTCTCCTCGACCCGGACGACGAGCCATCCCCCGGCGGTCGCCACGTCGGACGCACGGAGTCTGACCCCCGCGTAGACGACGCCCGCAGACAGCGAGACGCCCATCGCCGCCGCGACGACTGGCCCCACACCGACGCCGATACCGCTGACCTCCTCGAAGTAGTGCCAGACGGCGACGACCGCCAGCAGGCCCCCGGACGTCGAGAGCACCGCCCACGGTCTCACGGGCGAGAACCGTTCGAGCCGCCGTCCGACCGGGTCCATACCGGACGTACGGGCGGGCCGGTTTTTATGCGTTTCCGGACGCGATACCGCCGCCAAACGTCCGTCGCGACGCGGCCAGAGGTCGTCGGTGCGTGCGGGCGCATTCGGGCGTCGGTTCGGCCGGCGCGGTTCAGCTGGAATCCGGGCTGTAGTTGGGGGCTTCGTCCGTGATGACGACGTCGTGGGGGTGACCCTCCTGCTGGCCGGCCTGTGAGACCCGGACGAACTCGGCGCGCTCTTTGAACTCGGGGACCGTCTCCGCGCCGACGTACCCCATCCCCGACTTCATGCCGCCGACGAGCTGGTGGAGCTCGCTCGCGAGCGTCCCCTTGTACGGTGTCGCGGCCTCGACGCCCTCGGGGACCATGTCGTCGTCGTCCTCCGCCTCGACGTCCTTGAGATAGCGGTCGCCGCCACCGGACTGCATCGCGCCGACCGACCCCATCCCGCGGTACTGCTTGTACTTTTTGCCGTTCATCGTCACGACGCGGCCGGGCGCCTCGTCGGTGCCCGCGAAGTAGGAGCCGAGCATCACGGCGTCCGCGCCCGCGGCGATGGCCTTGATCGCGTCACCCGAATAGCGGATACCGCCGTCGGCGATCACGGGAACGCCCTCGGGGGCGGCGACGTCGGCGACCTGCGCGACGGCGGTGATCTGGGGCATCCCGGCGCCCGTGACGACCCGGGTCGTACAGATCGACCCGGGGCCGATCCCTACTTTGATGCCGTCGGCGAAGTCGACGACCGCCTCGGCGGCCTCGCGGGTACCGACGTTCCCCACGACGACGTCCGCCTCGACCTCTGCGGCGATCACCTCGGCGCTCTCGATGACGTCGAGGTTGTGCGCGTGGGCACAGTCGATGAACAGGACGTCGGCGCCGGCCTCGTCGGCCGCCGCGGCGCGGTCGGCCTCGAAGGGGCCGACGGCGACGCCCACCCGCAGGGCGCCGTCCTCGTCGCGGGCCGCGCTGTCGTACTCGCGGCGCTGGAGGATCCCCTGCATCGTGATGAGGCCGATCAGCCGGTTCGCGTCGTCGACGATGGGGACGCGCTCGATCTTGTGTTCGTACATCAGTTCGAGCGCCTCCCGGGGGCTGACGTCCTCGGGAGCGGTGATGACCTCGTCGGTCATCGCCTCGCGCACCTCGTCGGACTCGCCGACCTCGAGGTACGGACGGATGTCGGTGCCGGAGATGATACCCAGCACTTCGCCGCCGACGGCTTCGTCGTCGTCTCGTTGCTCCGCCGGCCCAGCGCCGTCGACGACAGGGGCGCCCGACACGCCCGCTCGCTCCATCATCTCGTCGACTTCGCTGACGGTCTGGTCGGGCGAGGCGGTCACGACGTCGCGGATGATCAGTTCGTCGGCGCGTTTGACGCGTTCGATCTCGGCGACCATGTCGTCGATAGAGAGGTTCCGGTGGAGGACGCCGAGGCCGCCCTCGTGGGCCATCGCGATGGCCATCTCGCTTTCGGTGACTGTGTCCATCGCCGCCGACAGCACCGGCACCTGCAGTTCGACGGTGCGCGAGACGCGCGTCGCCGTGTCCGCGGCGTCGGGTTCGACGCGACTCTCCTTGGGTCGCAAGAGCACGTCGTCGAACGTCAGCGCCTCGGGTATCCGCAGTTTCTCCGAAAAGGGCTCGCGGTCGTTCGCCATGTAAACCGTCTTCCGCGCCGGCCCAAAAGCGTTGCGAGACGACCGGTCCCTGTGGGTCGTTCGCAGGACTCGTGGCCCGAGACGGCGGAATTCCACGCTGCTGGAGTATGTGGCCGCGTCCCACGCAATCCTTATACTGTCTCCGAAAATAGTGAAGGATATGCAGTCAGCCAGTCCCACTCCCGCTGGCATCGACCAGCAGACCGCCTGCGACGCCACGAGCGTCGACTTTACAGGCGAATTCAAATGGGACTGGAAACCCAAGGCGAACGCCGGCACGGACTCTTTCGGGCCCACGAACGGCTCGCTCGTCCGGCGGTATCGCTCCTCGGGACACCCACCGGCCACGGGGTACGGCCACCCGTAGTGGCATGAGTACGTCCCGACACCCGCTCGCACTCAGCGTCGAGCGACAGGTCGGCGGTGCCACGGAGCTGCTCGCGACCATCATGTGCCTCCCGCTCGTCGACGGGATCTTCCCCGCGCTCGTCCTCGCGGGCGCGCTCGACTCCGTCACGGGCATCCTCGAAGTCGGTTTACTGGTTTTCGGCGGCAGTGCCACCGTCGCCGTGATCCTCGCGGAGATGGACGGCACCCGACGTGACCAGGTCAAGGCAGTGCTGGGCGTCGGCGCTATCCTCATCCCGGTCGCGGCCATCGAGGCGGCGCTGGCCCCGACCATCGAGAGCCTGCTGACGATGGCCGTCTTCGAGCGCTTCGCCGCGATCGTCATCCTCGCCGTCGCCGCCAAGACCGCCAGCGCTCGCGTCGGCGAGTACCTCCCCCGACCTGCCGTCATCGTCGGTGCCGGTCTCGTCGCCAGCGTCGATCTCTCGGCGATAGACGTGGCCGTCTCGACGCTGGACGAGGCCGTCGCCACCGACCCCGAACTCGTCGCCCGCGCTGTCGCAACCGCCGGCGTCGGCGTCGGGTTCGCGCTGCTCGTCGCGCTGCTGGGTCCGCGGCTACGCTCGGTCGTCGACATCGACCGCTTTCGCTTTGGCAGCGCCGTGGCCCTGGGTGTGCTCCCCTTCTCGATCTTCGGCTACTTCGGCGGCGCGCCCGTCGCGCTCGCGGTCCTCGCTGTGACCGTCCTCCTCGCGTTCGACCCGGACGGCGAGGGTATCGGTGCCGGCGAGCAGGTCCCGGCCGTCGCCGACGGCGGTTCCGGCGGTCGACCCGACGACGCCGACTCGCCCGTGGAGGAACCGGCGGACGACCCCTCGGGAGACGACGAGGACGACGAGGAGAAAAAGACCATCCCGGAGAACGTCTCCAACTACATCACGACCGAGAAAGAACGCGCTCCCTGGCTGTGAGAACGGGCGGGTTCCGCCTGATACGGACCGTTGTACTTCGTTACCGCCGTCGCGAACCACGGTGAACGC
>JAZKRZ010000184.1:0-6216 GCA_036626395.1 Haloarculaceae archaeon | reverse complement strand
GGGGCTCCCCCGGACGATGGCGTTCGTCTACGCCCTCTCGCGCGGCGGGATGGCTGTCCCGACGGTGATGCGGACCCTCTCGGAGAACCGCGCCGTCTACGGCCACGGTGCCGACGAACTCTCGGTCGCCGTCCGCGAGATGGACCTGTTCGGCCGTGACATCATCACCGCAGTCCGCCACGTCGCCGAACGTACGCCCAGCGAGCAGTTCAAGACCTTCTCGGAGAACTTCGCGAGCGTCCTCCAGAGCGGGCAGGACCTCCCGGCGTTCCTGCGCGACCAGTACGACCGCTACAGCGAGCAGGCCCGGGAACGCCAGGACGAGATACTCGAACTCCTCGCGATCATCGCCGAGGCGTACGTGACCGTCCTCGTTGCGGGCGTCCTCTTTCTGATGACCATCCTGCTCGTGTTCGGGTTGACGACGACGAGGACGCTCAACTTCCTCCGGTTGCTCGCGTACCTGCTGATCCCGCTGGCGAACCTGCTCTTTATCGTCTATCTCGACGGCAAACTCGATCTCCTGGGCGTCTCCCGGGGGAGCGACACTGGCGCGCTCGAGGCGGGCATCTCGGACGGCCGGGTCCCCGGCGACCTCGGGGACGGCAACGTCGACGGCCGGCGCCCGTCGGCCGACGCGACCGGCGCGGACGCCCCGCGGGACCTTGGCGTCCGGCGGGAGGCCGGATCCGCGCGGTCCGACGGCGGGTCCGCAAACGCGCAGGTCACGTCCCACAGGCGTGTCGAGCGCGCCGGGGACCCACTCGAGGCCGACGACCCGTCGACCCGGCCCGACCCCGGTGAGAGCCGGAAGCGACTGGCGCTGTACGACCGCGTCGCCTCGGTCAAGCGCGTCGTGAGCGACCCCGTCGAGACGGTGCTGTGGAACCCGACCCGGCTCCTGTCTCTGACCGTGCCGCTGGCGCTGCTCTGGGTCGCGCTGCGGGCGCCGGCTGCCGTCTCGGGAAGCGGCGTCGACGTCCGGGTCCTCGACGACGTCCTCATCCAGGCGTTCCTGTTCGTCGTCGGGACGTTCGCCGTCGTCTGGGAGCTGTACAGCCGGCGGATACGGCGCATGGAGGCGGCGCTGCCCGAACTGCTGGGACGGCTCGCCAGCCTCAACCAGGCGGGGATGTCCATCGTCGAGAGCATCGAACGCGTCCGGGAGAGCGACCTGGGACTGCTCTCGGCGGAGGTTGACCGCATCTGGCGCGACGTCGAGTACGGCGCGAACGTCGACGACGCGTTCAGACGATTCGGTCTCCGGGTCCGGACGACCGCGACCACCCGCGTCGTGACGCTTTTGACCAACGCCCTCCGGGCCAGCGGCAACGTCGCCCCCATCCTCAAGGTCGCCGGGCAGCAGGCCGAGTCCGAACTGAAACTCCGCCGGCGTCGCCGCCAGCAGATGCTCACCTACCTCGTGGTCATCTACATCTCGTTTCTGGTCTTCCTGGTCATCATCGTCGCCGTCCAGGAGGTGCTCGTGCCGAGTCTGCCCACCGACGTTCCGGTCCCCTCCGCCGAGGAGACTCGACGCCTGGGCGTCAACGCCGGGCAGTTCGCCCGCTTTGCGGAAGTCGACAAGGCCGCCTACACGCTCGTCTTCTTCCACACCGCGCTCATCCAGGCAGTCCTCTCTGGCTTCATCGGCGGCCAGATCGGCGAGGGGTCGCTCAAGGACGGCGCCAAACACGCGGTGATTATGCTCGGGGTCGCGTACGTCGCGTTTCTCCTGCTGTCCTCGGCTGTCGCGACCGTCACCTTCACCGAACAGACGATGCAGGGCGACGAGGTTGTCGTCGACTCCGTCTCGATGTCGGAGGGCGGGTTCGTCGTCGTCCGGGCGCGGGGCGCCGACGGCGCGGTCGTCGGTCACAGTCGGTACCTCGAGCCCGGCTCCCACGAAGCGGTCACGATACAGCTCGAACGTACCTACGCCGGCGAGATGGAACTGTTCGCCGTGACGTATCTCGACAGCGACGGCGACGGGACTTTCGACGCCCCGCCCGGCGGGGCTGCCGACCGGCCCTACACCGGGACCGGCTCCCGGGTCGTCGACCGGGCGACCGTCCGCCGGGGGTCGGAAACGAGCGTCTCGCTCCGGTCGCCCGCATACGGTTTCGCCTCCGCGATTCCCGTCTCGCCCTGATACTGTCGGCCGTACTGCTCGCCATACCCTGATACTGTCGAGTACAAGTAGCCGACTGAACCCGTCGACGGCCGGGACAGCCACGTCTCGATGGCCTCGAGACAGCCACCGAGCGGTGGCATCACGCGTGTCCGCCAGGATGACGACGAACCCGGCGGCGTCGCGGGCGCTCCGCCTCTATTCGGTCCGTTCGCTTTCGCCGTGGCCGGCCTGGTCGTCGTGGTCGTCGGGGCCATCATGGTCGTCGTATCCGTCGTGACCGTCGTGGTCGTCCTGGCCGTCGTGGCCGTCGTGGCCGTCGTGGCCGTCGGCGTCCGTACCGCTCAACACCGAGACGAGCTGCCTCCGCCAGTCCTGGATGGACTCGACCTCCGAATCGAGCCGGTCGAGTTCGGATTCGACGCCGGCGAGCGTTTCGTCGACCGCGTCTTCGACGCCGTCGACTCTGGTGGCCGTCCGGTCGGCCGTCGTCCGCGCCTCGTCGAGTTCGGCTCGCGTTTCCTCGAGGTCCGCCCTGAGGTCGCCGACTTCTCCGCGGACTTCCTCGACGTCGTCGTGGACCGACTCGATCAGCTGCTGGCCGGTCCCGTGCTCGTCCAGGAACTCCTCCAGCGCGGTCGCGTAGGCCAGCACCTCGTCGACGTCCCGCTGGAGCTTCTCGACGCGGGCGGTGAGCGCGCCCGACCCGCCGTCGAGCAGCGCCGTCCGGAGTCGTTCGACCTCCGCGTCCGGGACCGTCCCGGCTTCGATTTCGTCGGCGAGGTCCCCGACGAGCGTCGCCGTCGACTCCTCCTCGTCGAACCTGGCGTCGTCGCCCATCGCGGAGGTCACCGTCGCTCACCCCCGCTGGGAGCCGCCCCGCCGTCGGTGGCCTGTGTCCGCGGGTCCCGCAGGTCGAGTGTCGGGTTCTCGATGAGTGCCGAGTCCGTCTCCACGACCGGTTTCGGCAGGTCGTCGGCGACCGCTTTCCCGGGGACCTCGCGGAGTCGATACAGGGTCTCGTAGTTCTCGCTCGGTTCGAGTTCGTGCTCGAAGACCAGTCTGCTCCCGGTGACGGTCCAGTCGCTCGCACCGTAGTCGCGGTGGAACTCGAGCGCCGTCGGGTCGTCGCCCGGGACCTCGTCGACGACGGTGACGGTCACCGGCTCGCTCCGCTGGGACTCGATGTCGTAGGTCACGAGCGGCGGCTGGGACTCGTCCCGTCGCAACCGTCTGGTCACACACACACCGTCTGCGAAGACTGACTGTAGGTCGATAGTTTCCATCTGGTGGAACCCACCCTGGCCGAACAGACGTCCCCGACGCACTTATTGACAGGTCAGCGTATTCAGGCAGTGAAACCACCGGTGTGCCTTTATTTTTCACGCGAGACCTCCCTGGCTGACCAACGCCAGTGGTGTCCTGGTCGGGGTCAGGGGCCGGTCGACGGGGCGGCTCGCGACGAGATGCGGGAATTTACCAGTGGACGCCGCGTACGGGTGTTCGATGGAGTTCGCCACGTTCGCCGGGTCCGCACGCGGTGCCGAGCGCGCGAGTGCCGACGGGGCGGTCCGCGAGCAGGTCGCCGACCTGTTGCTCGCCGCGGGGCCGGACCTGCCGGTCGTCGCCCGCTACGTCCAGGGGCGAGTGTTCCCCGCCCACGATTCGACGAAACTCGACGTCGGCCCCGCGCTCTGTTACGCTGCCATCGCCAAAGCGGCGGGACGAAACGTCGACGCCGACGACGTCGAGGCCCGCGTCGCGGACGTCGGCGACGTCGGCGCGGTCGCCGCGAGCTACGACTTCGGCACCCAGCAGGGACTCGGTGCGTTCACCCCGGGGGACGGCGGCGGGAGCGACCCCCTTACCGTCGCCGAGGTGGACGACGCGCTCCGCGAACTCGCGGCCGTCGAAGGTGCGGGCAGCGAGGACACCAGACGCGACCTCCTCTTTGGCCTGTTCAACCGGGCCAGCGACGACGAAGCTCGATACCTCGCTCGACTCGTCCTCGGGGAGATGCGCATCGGCGTCGGGAGCGGCACCGTCAGGGACGCCATCGGTGCGGCCTTCGACGTGCCGACTGACCGGGTCGAGCGCGCGCTGCAGGTCACGAACGACCACGGTGAAGTGGCCGTCGTCGCCCGCGAGGAGGGGCAGGCGGGACTGGACGCGCTCGGCCTCGAAGTCGGCCGACCGGTCGACGCGATGCTCGCTCAGGCCGGCAGCGTCACGGAGGCGCTCGACGAGTGGGGCGCCGCCGCGGTCGAGTGGAAGTACGACGGCGCCCGCGTCGAAGTGCACCACGACGGCGACGACGTGTCGCTTTTCTCCCGGAACATGGAGGACGTCACCGACCCGCTGCCCGAGGTGGTGGCGTTCGTCGCGGACGCGCTCGACGTTCCCGCGATCCTCGACGGCGAGGTGGTCGCCGTCGACGACGACGGGTCGCCGCTCCCGTTTCAGGAGGTCCTCCGGCGCTTCCGCCGGAAACACGACGTCGCGAAGGCCCGCGACGACGTCGCCGTCGAGTTGCAAGCGTTCGACTGTCTGCACGCGGACGGCGAGGACCTCCTCGACGCGCCGCTGACCGAGCGCCACGAGCGCCTGCGGCACCTGCTCGGTGACGCGGCCGACGGGGCGGTGGCCGACCTCACGGTATCGGACGACCCCGGCGAGGTCGAGACGATAGAGAGCGAGGCGCTCGCGACGGGCCACGAGGGGATCATGCTCAAGAACCCCGAATCGGCCTACACCCCCGGACGCCGCGGGAAGAACTGGCTCAAGCGCAAGCCGGACGTCGAGACGCTGGATCTCGTCGTCACCGGCGCCGAGTGGGGCGAGGGTCGCCGGGCGAACCTGCTGGGGACGTTCCTGCTCTCGGTGCGGGCCGGCGACGGGTTCGAGACTATCGGCAAGGTCGCGACCGGGGTCACCGACGAGGAACTCGCGGAACTCACCCACTTGCTCGAACCGCACGTCCGCAGCCAGGACGGCACCGAACTCGACGTCGAACCCGCCGTCGTCTTCGAAGTGGGCTACGAGGAGATACAGCCCTCGCCCACCTACTCGTCGGGATACGCCCTCCGGTTTCCGCGATTCGTGGGCGTTCGCGACGACAAAGGCCCCAGCGACGCCGACACCGTCGAGCGCGTCGAGCGACTGGCCGACCGGCAGTGACTGCGTCCGGCGACTGCGTACGTGGAACCGCGGGAGCCCCGAACCGGGCGGACTGACCGATACCCACACCGTTATGCCCCTCAGGAGGCGACTATCGTCTATGACAGTACGACACGACGGACTCGAACTGGACTGGCTGGGCTACGCCACGTTGCGCATCGCGGGCGAGGACGCGACGGTCTACACCGACCCCGGTCGCTACGGCACCCTGGATGGCACCTGGGCCGACCAGTACGGCGGCGCCGACCACCCGAGCCCCGACCCCTACGACGCGCGGGACGGCGACCTCGTGCTCGTCACGCACGACCACCACTACGACTCCGACGGCGTGCGCCGCGTCGCGAGCGAGGACGCCACTGTGTTGGTCTACGAGGCGGTCGATGCCGAGCGGATCAACGCGGGCGGTCGCGACGTCGAAGTGCCCGAGGACCTCCCCTACGACGTCGAGCGCGTCTCCTACGGGGACTACCTCTCCGTGGCGGGCGTCGACGTCGAGGTGGTCCCGGGCTACAACCGCGAGGACGGCCCCCGCGCCGACGAGGAGGGCAACGTCACCCATCCCTACGGCTTCGGCTGTGGCTTCCACGTGGCGGTCGACGGTACGCCCTGCTTCTGGCCGGGCGACTCCGACGTCGTCGACGAACACGACGGTCTGGACGTCTCGCTGCTCGCCCCCTCGATCGCACAGAGTTTCACGATGGACCGCCACGACGCGGCGGACCTGGCCGCCGACCTCGACCCCGACCTGGTGCTCCCGATCCACTACAACACCTTCCCGGACCTGCGGTCCGATTCGGCCGCCTTCGCCGCCGCCGTCGCCAAACGCGGTGTCCCGGTCGTGCTCGACGAGTCCTGACCGCCCGGCGGCCGCCGCCGCTCGAGACACAGCACATCGGCCGTTCCTGTCG
>JAZKRZ010000183.1:0-6268 GCA_036626395.1 Haloarculaceae archaeon | reverse complement strand
AACTCAGGTCCGACGCACCCCATGCGCCGAGGATACCGCTACCCCACGGTCCCGCGTATCGAGGAACGACCCTCCTCCGATTAAGCCCTTCGTTTCGCCCCGGCCGTCAGACGAGGACTCGTTCGAGGTCGACGACGGTTCCCGATTCGCTCGCGGGGTCGCCGACGAGACGGCCCAGACAGACCGCCGCACCGTCGGGCGTGTAGCAGGCGACGAGCGACTTCTCGTCGGCGTCGTCGGCGTCGATAACGCCCGGTGCGTACACGGGCGCGCCCTCGGCGACCGCTCGCGCGGCGCTCTCGGCGATGGTCACGCGCGGCAGGTCGACGAGGGCGCGTTCGGCGGGCTGGACGGCTTCCTCCAGCGGCCCAGTATCCCCCTCCTCGGCCCACGCGAGCGCGTCCGCGAAGCCCTGGAGCGTGACGAGGTCGGTGTCGTCGAAGGGCTCGGTCCCGACGCGGCGCAGGTCGCCCATGTGCGCGCCGGTTCCCATCGCCAGCCCGATATCGTGACAGAGTTTGCGAACGTAGGTACCGCTCTCACAGCGGATCCGCAGGAGCGCTCGTCGCTCCTCGACTTCGAGCGCCTCGAGGTCGTAGACCTCCCGGGTGCGCAGTCGCCGGACGACCGCGCTCTTTTTCGGGGGTTTCTGGTAGATCTCCCCCTCGAACTCCGCCAGTGTCGCCGACAGGTCGGCGGGCGCGGGGCCGTGGAGTTCGAGGACGGCGACGTACTCCTTGACACTGTCGTCGAAGACCTGTGCGAGACGGGTCGCGTCGCCCAGAAGCATCGGGAGACAGCCCGTGACCTTCGGGTCGAGCGTCCCGGTGTGGGCTGCCCGGTCGACGCCGGCCATGTCACGGACCCACGCCGCGACCTGGTGGGCGGAGGGACCCGGCGGTTTGTCGAGGTTGACGACGCCGAACTCGAGCAGTTCGGCGGGCGACCGGTCGCCGGGCGGTTCCCGCATCGTCAGAGGTGGTCCGCGACGTTCCTGACCGGGACCTGTCCCTCGTCTTTGGCGGGGTCGTAGGCCTCGACCGCGGCCAGGGCGATGTCGAGTTCGCCCGCCGGGTCCCACCGCGCCGTGTTCAAAACGAGGTCGTAGATGGACAGGTCGTCGATGTCGATGCCGTAGTACTCCCGATACCGGCGCACCTCGCTGTCGGCCCGTTCGACCGTCTCGGCCCGTGCCGTGTCGGGGTCGGTGTCCTCGCGGTCGGCGATCCGTTCGATGCGCACGGACAGCGGCGCGTCCAGCCAGACCTTGATGTCGGCGTGTTCGCCGGCCATCCACCCCGACAGCCGGGATTCGAGGACGACGTCGTCGCGCTCGCTCGCGATGTCCCGGAGTCTGCGGTCCAGGTCGCGGTCGACCTCGTCGTCTTCCTCGGCGAGACGGTTGAACTCGACGAGGGAGTGACCGCGCTCGTCGGCCAGTCTGCGGAAGATGTCGCCGCCGCTGACGTGTTCGTAGCCGAGTTCGTCCGCCAGGGCGTCGGCGAACGTACTCTTGCCGCTCCCCGCGGGACCGGAGACGGTTATCAACATACAAACCGTGGGTCCCCGCCGGAAAAAGCCCTTACGAACCACCTTTTTGCTGGAGGGGTTTCCTCGCACGCCAGAGGCGCGCTGCGGGAACCCCTCCAGGAAAAACGTGGGCGAAAAAGCGCGGACTCGGCTTCGTCTCGTCCGCGTGAACCGCGCTCGCTTCGCTCGCGCGGACGTTCAAACCCCTCCCGCTCGAAACTACTCTATCGATTCAGAAATCGCCAGGCAGATCCCAGTAGCTTGATGCCCGTCTATCTGCGAGGGAGAACCATGACAGACGACTCCAGACTCGCTTTCGTCGGAACCTACACGGAGTTCGACGAAGACGGGGTCTTCGGCTTCCGACTCGACGACGAGGGGGAACTCCACCCGACGAGCGCGATGACGGGTGGCGCCGACCCGACGTTCCTCGCGCCCGACTCGTCCGGCGAGCGACTGTACGTCGCCAACCGGCCCGAGGGCGAGGGCGCCGTGGTCGCCTACGACGTCGACCGCGACGCGGGCACCCTCAGGCGGATCAATCAGGCACCGACGAAGGGCAACGGCACGCCGTGTTACTGTAGCGTCGACGACACCGACGGCTGGGTGCTGACCGCCCAGTACGGCGGCGGAACCGTCTCTGTCCTGCCCATCGACGACTACGGGCAGGTCCACGAACCGGTCTGCGTCCTCGAACACGAGGGGTCCGGCCCGAACGAAGACCGGCAGGAGGCACCTCACCCCCACTCGGTTCGAACCGGCCCCGACAACGAGTACGCGTACGTCCCGGACCTGGGGACCGACACTGTCTACGTCTACGACTTCGACGCCGAGACCGGGACATTGACGCCGGCCGACTGTGGTCACGCGGACGTCCAGCCAGGGGCCGGACCCCGCCACCTCGACTTTCACCCGACGGGCCGCTGGGTGTACCTGATCAACGAACTCGATTCGACGGTGACGGCGTTCGAGCGCGACGCCAGGACGGGTGAACTGGACGCGTTCGCGACCGTCTCGACGCTCCCCGGGGGCTTCGAGGGCGAGAACACCACCGCCGACATCCACGTCCACCCCGCCGGCGACTATCTGTACGGCTCGAACCGCGGCCACGACTCCATCGCCGTCTTCGAACTCGACGGCGAGGGGCGCCCGTCCCTGGTCGGGACCGAACCCACGGGGGGCGAGTGGCCGCGTAACTTCGCGCTCGACCCCGCGGGCGAGTTCCTCTTCGCCGAGAACGCCGATACCGACGACGTCCACACGTTCCGGGTGAGCGAGGGCGGCACGCTCGACCCGACGGGTCACGTCGTCGAGGTCCCGTCACCGGTCTGTCTGCGGTTCGTAGACGAGTAACGCCGGGACGGCGGCGGAAAACGGTCCGGACCGTCAGGACGCGGAGGCGGCCGTCGAGTCCGTGTCGGTGTCGGTGTTGGGCGTCGTCTGGACGTCCAGCGCCTTGCGGACGATCTGGGAGAAGCTCATCGAGCAGACGAAATACCAGATGATCCACGTCCACATCGGTCCGATGCGGTCGCTCCAGGCGGCGATCTCCCCGAAAAGCGGCAGTATCATCACGTAGTCGACCCCCGCCGGGACCGTCATCGCGTTCGTCTGGACCATGTAGTAGATCCACAGGAACACGGGGATGTTGACGAGCATGATCCACACCATCGGGCGGAACTGCTCTTTGAACATGCCCAGCTGGTCGCCCATCGCCTCCATCTGCTCTTCCTGGATCTCGTCTAAGGCCTCGTCGTCGCCGCGTTCCTTGGCCTCCTTGCGGCGCTCCTGGATCTCCTGCATCCGCCCCTGGTACTCGCCCATCTTGTCCATGTCCATCAGCTTGCCCTGCAGGATGGCCGAGTTGATGCTCGTGAAGATGGCGAGCACGAGGATCATCACGTAGAAGGGCAGCGTCGAGGCCAGCGGGCCCAGCAGGATGTCCAGCCCGCCGCCGATAGCGTCCCGGATCGGGGCCTGAGAGTAGCCCAGAAAGAGCAGGACGGTCCCGGCGGCGGCGAGTTTGTCCCACTTGGACCAGCCCTCGTCCTCGTCTTCGTCTTCCTCGTCCGTGTCCGTCGGCGAGGCAGTGTCACTGGTCGTCGACGAACTCGACCCGGTGTCGGGTTCGTCCGCGGACTCGCCGAGCGCGTCGCGGACGCCCTCGGGGTCGTCGAGGACGAACCCGTCGCCGTCGACGTCGACGAGGATGCCCTGTTCGATGAGCCGCCCCCACTCGCCGCTGGAGATGTCGTCGCTGACGTCGCTCCACGTCACGACGCCTTTCTGGTCGGCGACGTCGAGGACGTGGCTCATCGCGTCCGCCATCGACTGGCTCTCCTCGGCCAGTGACTCCGCTTTCTTCGCGCTCCGTGCCATTGCTGTCTATCTCGGCGCTCGGTCGTTATGAAGCTTTTACCTTGCGGGCCTCGCCCGCGTTCGCCCTCTGACCCCCGCCCGGCCCCGGCGCCGACCCCTGCCGGGTCCGCGCTCGGGGGCGGTCTCGCGCGGTCACGCGTTCGTGCGGACGGCCTCGCGGACGTCCGTCCAGACCTCCTCTGGCGGCTGGTCGCCGTCGACCTCGACGTAGCCGTCGTGGTCGGCGTAGCGTTCGAGCACCGGTTCGGTGTCGTCGTGGTAGACGTCGAGGCGGTCGCGGACGACCTCTTCGGTGTCGTCCTCGCGCTGGACCAACTCCCCGCCACACTTGTCACAGACGCCGTTCGCCTTCGGGGGCGAGTACTCGACGTGGAAGTTCGCGCCGCAGTCCTCACAGACCCGCCGGCCGGTCAGGCGGTCGACGAGTTCCTCCTCGGGCACCGTGAGATAGAGCACGACGTCCAGGCCGGTCATCTCTTCGAGGGCGGCCGCCTGGTCGTCGTTGCGCGGGTAGCCGTCGAGGACGAACCCGTCGAGGCCGTCCAGGGCCTCTTCGACCATCGCGTCGACGACCTCGTCGGGGACGAGTTCGCCACGGTCCATGTACTCCCCGGGCGTGTCGTACTCGACGTCGATGTCGGAGATGTCCATGTCCTTGTTCTGGCGGAACGCGTCGCCCGTCGAGACGTGCTCGACGTCGAACTCCGTCGCGATCCGCTCGCTCTGTGTCCCCTTGCCCGCACCCGGCGGTCCGAGGATCAGTATCTTCGGGTCCATACCCCGGGCTTTGCGAGGGGGCGTCATAAAGACTGCGAGGCGAATACCCGGTGGCGCCCGAACGAGCGACGAGCAGCGGGTTCGGTCGTCGACCGCTCGTGACGCTCGACGGACCGAGCGACGGACTCGCGACGTATCGGTCCCGCAAAACATTCAAACGGATAGGCTCACGAGAACGGGATGTATGATTCTCGACGGGGCAACCGTTCTCGTTCCGGTCGACGTCTCCGACGAAGTCTCGGTCAGTCCGGGCGTCGCCACCGCGCTCGACGCCTCGGCGGTCGTCCTGCTCGGGTACTACCCGGTCCCCGAACAGGCGGCGCCGGCCCAGATCAAGGGGGAGAACGAAGCCGTCGCCGACCGCCGTCTCGCGGCGTTCGCCGAGCGGTTCGACGACCCGACGCGAGTGCTGGTGTTCACCGGCGATTCGGACGAGACCGTCGCTCGGGTGGCCGGTGAACACGGCTGCGACGCCGTACTGACGCTGGGGACCGCGGACGTCGGGGGGGTAGCGCGCGTTCTCGTCGCGCTGCGGGGCGAGACGAATCTCGACCGGATCGTCTCCGTCGTGGGGGCTCTCCTGCGCGAGAGCGACGCCGAAGTCACCCTCTTTCACGCACAGACCGAGGGGAGCGACCTCGGGGAGTTCGTCCTCCGGGGGGCCGCCGACCGCCTGACTGAGGCGGGCGTGGACCGCGACCGGATCGACTGGCGACTCGCGGCGGCCGGCGACCCCGTCGCCGAGATCGCGTCGCTCGCGGGGGAGTACGACCTGGTCGTCCTCGGGGAGAGCAAGCCCTCGTTGCGCCAGCGCATCTTCGGGACCGTCCCCGAGGACGTGACCGAACGCATCGACTGCCCGACGCTCGTCGTCAGGAACGTCGAGACGTGACCGGCGACATGCGGTCAGTTCGGCTGTCGGTCGGCCGGACAGGGAGGTGTGAGTCGTGAGCGAAGGCGAACTCGAACGGAACCTCGGCTTCTGGGAGGCGATGACGCTGGGCGGCGGGACGATGATCGGGGCCGGTATCTTCATCCTCCCGGGGATCGCGGCCGAGGGGGCCGGGCCGGCGAGCTCGGTCTCATTCGCCATCGCGGGGTCGGTGGCGCTGCTGGCGGCGGTGTCACTGTCCGAACTGGCGACGGGGATGCCGATCGCCGGCGGGAGTTACCACTACGTCAACCGCGGGCTGGGCAGCCTGTTCGGCAGCGTCGTCGGCTGGGGGATGTGGACCGGATTGATGTTCGCCAGCGCCTTCTACATGATCGGGTTCGGCCAGTACATCGTCGAGCCCGTACCCTTCCTCGACGGGCGCGTGCTCGTGGTCGTGTTCGGACTGCTCGGCCTGGGCGTCATCCTCGGGGTCAACGTCTACGGCACCGAGGAGTCCAGCAGCGCCCAGAACCTCATGATCGGCGCCGAGCTGGTCGTCGTCCTCCTGTACACCCTGGTCGGGCTGTTTTTCATCGAGGCAGCCAACCTCGCGGAGTTCGCGCCTACCGGCACGAGCGGCGTCGTCGCCACCACCGGGACGGTGTTCGTCACCTTCCTCGGGTTCGAGATCATCGCCACCGTCGCCGG
>JAZKRZ010000182.1:0-6305 GCA_036626395.1 Haloarculaceae archaeon | reverse complement strand
GGCGGTCGTCGCTGTGACAGTGGCGTACCCGGGCGTCCGCCGCGGCGAGGCGCGCGGCGATCTCCGGCGTGCGGTCGTCGCAGCCGTCCTCCGCGACGATCACCTCGAAACTGCCCGCCGGGAGAAAGTCGTCGAGGGTCTCGAGCGTGACCGCGACGGTCCGCTCTATAGTCTCCTCCTCGTTGTACGCGGGGAGGACGACGCTCACCTCGACGTCGGTCATTGGTCGCCATAGGGCCAGCGACCGGGAAGAACCTTCTGTTCGCCGTCCCGGGGCGCCGGTGACACCGCTCTCCGGGTGTGCGATCGGGCGGTCAGCCCGCCCCTTCGGGCGAGCGGACCGTCGCGAACCGTCGCAGGTCCGCGTCGCCGCCGACCTCGTCGACGGAGTCGTACGGGCGCCCGACGACGATGTTGCCCGCCGTCGGTCTCCCGACGCCCGGAATCGCCGTCAGTTCGTCCATCGAGGCGCTGTTGACGTCCAGCGGGTGGGGGACCCCCGTCACCGACCGGTAGCCGTGGTCCGTGACCGCCACGTCGACCGTCCGGCCGAGTTCGCGCTCGCCCGGCAGCGCCACGAGCAGCGGGTACGTACCGAGTTGCCGGCCGAAGGTCTTGCCGTCCTCGTGGTACTCCAGGTGGACGTCCGGGAGGACGGTCCCCGGCGGGGCCACCCGCTGGAGCATCGGGTTGTCGACCTCCTCGCGCACCTCGCGCTTGTAACGCTTGAACAGTTTCTTGTGGTCGCGAGCGACCTCCGCGCCCGTCTCGCTCATCTCGGTCCCCTCGAAGGCCATCACCTGCCGGATGTTGATGCGGCGGACCAGCAGTCCCTCCTCCAGGAGACGGTCAAGGAACGCCCGGTTGTGTTCGAACGTCTCCCGGCGCTCGCCCGCCAGCCCGTGGACGAGGTTGATTCCCGGCAGGAGTTTGGGGAGGCGACACGCCGCCCCGTCGCCGAAGACGGGTGCGGACTCCCCGTCACCGCCGCGCTCGCGGCTCGCGCCGCTGGCGTCGCTCGGGCCGCCCGGACGCCAGCCCGCGACCTCGTTGACGACGCGAACAGCTTCGAGACACTCCTCGGCGGTGACGAGCAGGTTGTTCTGCTCCTGAACGACCGGGTCCGCGGACTCCAGCCCGAACGCCGCCGTATCCCCGGGCGTGTTGTGTTCGGCGATGACCCGGATCCCCTCCCGGGACCGCTCGGGGTAGTCGACGACCGTCACAGGGTTCATATTGTCGAGATGGAGCGTCCGTAGGTCGGGCGCGACCGCGCGGATCCCCGAGTAGAGGTCCCGGAGCGCGTCGGGGTTGGGCGCCTCGCCGTCGCCGCCGAAGGCGAGGATGTCGGCCTGGCGGCCCAGTCGGAAGTCCCACACGCCGTGGTCCGAGAGGGCGTCGACCTCGTCGACGACCGACGCGGCGCTGCGGAAGGCGGGGTTGCCGTAGAGCGGTTCGGTACAGAACGAACAGCGATACGCACAGCCCCGCGAGGTCTCCAGTTCGGCGATGAGGTAGTCGGGGTGGTTGGGGTGTTGCTCGACGACGAACGCGCCCCGTCTGGCCCACCGGGCGATCTCGGCGTTGTCGCGCATCCGGTCGGAAAAGCCCTCCAGCCCCTCGCGGACGAGGTCGTGCGCGGCCGCCTCGACGTCGCCCTTGGCGACGAAGTCGTAGTCCAGGTCGTCGCGTTCGGTCTCGACGGCGCCCGCGTTCTCCTCGCCGACGCCGAAGCGCACGGGCCCGCCCAGCAGGGTGGTCCCGTCGGCACGCCAGGCGATCTGACGGACCTCGTCGGGTTCGGCGGGCGTGCCGCCGACGTACTTGCCGGGGACGGTCATGCCGCCGACGTAGACGACCAGGTCCGCGTCGGCGACGTCGCGCCACAGCGAGCGGTCCTCGCGGAGCGCGTCGATAGTGTGGTAGGTGATGCGCTCTTCGGGAACCCCGGCGTCGACCAGTCCCCCTGCGGTGTACCGCGGGTACGTCGAGACGTAGGGCGGCACGCCGAAGTGTGCCGGTTCGTCGACGTACCCGTCGACGATGGTCACGTCGAGCGTCGCGGGGTCTGCCGTCATGGACACTCGTACTCCCTCGACGGACAAAAGCGCGACGTACCGGCCCCGGTTCGTGCTCGACCCGACAGCACAACCCTCTTTTGCCGGTCTCACTACACTCAGTGCATATGGAGTCGCGCTCGCTCCCCGTGGATTCCCAGCCGCTGCCGGTGGCGTCTCACCCTCGACTCGCGGGGGTCGCCGCAGCGCTCGGCGTCGCCCTCTCGGTGTTCGCCCTCTGGTTCGTCCTCCCCGACGTCGCCTTCGTGCTCTCGTTCCTCGGGCAGTTCGTCGCGGCGAGCGGCCTCTTCATGTTCGTCCGTGACCGCGGCGAGGACGCCGACCCCTATCGCGACTTCGGCGAACTCCCCGAGTACAGCGACGACGGATTCGCCGACGCCTGGCTCGAGACGGTCGCCCCGGCCGCCGGTCCCGACGGTCGCGAGGCGGTCATCCGGGCGACGCGTGCGTTCCTCACGGCGCTGTTCGCCGTCTCGGTGTCGCTGACCTTCCTCGGTGGTCGGGCGGTCGTCGCGGTCCGCGCGTTCGTCGGCCTCGCCTGAGCCCCGCGTCGAGTCCCTGCCCCGGAGTTTCGACCGCCGAATCCGGCCCGTCGTGCCGCATTCCCGTGGTTGTCGAGCAGCGACACCCCGAAACTCGTCCCCGGTCCCGGCCTCCCCGGTATCGGGGACACCCCGTCCACGCCGGACCGCCGCAACCCCGCCGGACCCGGCGCCCGCGAGGAGGTCCGACCCTTCGACGGCGGGGACGGCCCGCTCGCGGGCCCACCGGCCCGGCCCGTTCGCGGAGGTGACAGAACTTCCCCCGCTCAGTCGTCGGCGCTGACGGGCTGTTCGTCGGCCTGGGCGTGCCAGAGGTCGGCGTAGTCGCCGTCAGTCGCGAGCAACTCGGCGTGAGTGCCCCGTTCGACGACCCCTCCTTCGTCCATGACGACGATCCGGTCTGCGTCCCGGATCGTCGAGAGCCGATGGGCGATGACGAAGGCGGTGCGGTCCTCGACGAGGCGGTCGATGCTCTCCTGGATGCGCCGTTCGGTCTCGGTGTCGACGTCGGACGTCGCCTCGTCGAAGACGATGATCTCGGGGTCGTTCAGCAGGGCGCGGGCGATGGCGACGCGCTGGCGCTGGCCGCCCGAGAGTTTGATCCCGCGCTCGCCGATCTGGGTGTCGTAGCCCTCGGGGAGGTCTTCGACGAACGCGTGGGCCTCGGCGGCGCGCGCGGCGCGTTCGACCTGCTCGCGGGCGTCGGCGTCGCCGGCCTGCTCCCCGTCGAGCACCGCGCGGTCGCCGTAGGCGATGTTCGCCGCCACAGTACCCGAGAAGAGGTAGGGCTGCTGTTCGACGACGGCGACGTGGTCGCGCAGCGCCTGGAGGTCGTACTCGCGGACGTCGCGGCCGTCGACGCGCACGGTCCCGCTGTCGGCGTCGTGGAACCGGGGGACGAGTTTCAGGAGCGTCGACTTGCCGGCGCCGGTCGGGCCCGCGAGCCCCACGGTCGACCCCGCGGGGACCGAGAGCGAGACGTCCCGCACCACCGGCTGGTCGTCGTAGGCGAAGGTCACGGACTCGAAGTCGACGTCGCCGTCCAGCCGTTCGGGGGCGTGTGCGTTCTCGGGCGCGGTCACGGTCGGCTCCTGGGCGAGCAGACCGAACACGCGTTCGGCGCTGGACTTCGCGAGCTGGTACTTGTTTGCGGACTTGCCGACGCGGCGCATCGGCGAGTAGAGCCGGCGCAGGTAGAGAAAGAAGATGGCGACCGACCCGGCGGTGAGTGCGGCCTCGCGCCCGGCGATGATGTCGCTCCCGGCGACGAACAGCGCGACGACGAACACGACCCCCGTGACGAGCCGCAGCGCCGCGAAGTAGCCACGGCGGATGCGTAACGCGCCGACCTTCTCGTCGTGGTAGGTCTCGCTCTGGGCGGCGACGCGGTCGTGTTCGAAGTCGTAGCGGTCGAAGGCCTTGATCACGGCGGCGCCGCTCAGGTTGTTCTCCAGGCGCGTGTTGAGGCGGGCGACCGTCTCGCGGATCGACTTGTAGCGGGGTTCGATCCACGAGAGGAAATACCAGCTCGCGACCCCGATGACCGGGACCGGCGCGAGCGCGACGAGCGCGAGTTTCGGCGAATAGTAGAAGAGGACGGCGGCGATGCCGCCGACGGTCGCGACCACGCGGATGAACTGGCGGAACTCCGTGTTCAGAAACGACTCCAGCCTGTTGATGTCGCTGTTGAGGATCGACATCATGCCGCCGGTCTGGTGGTCGGCGAAAAAGTCCATGGAGAGCCGCTGGATGTGGTCGTAGCTGTCGTTGCGCAGGTCGCGCTGGATCTTCTGGGCGGTCGACTGGAGCAGGTACCGCGAGGCGAACCGGGTCGCCGACCGCACCAGGTACGCCAGCGCGGCGATGACGACCAGTCGCTGGAGCAGCGCCGTCCGGGCGGCCGCTCCCTCGATGGACCCCGCCGGGAGGAGCCCGACGGCCGTCAGCAGTCCCGGTTCGCCGCTCCCCCGGATGACGCGGTCGATGGCCGCGCCGACGATGAGGGGCGGCACCAGGCGCGCGAACCGCGTCAGAAACGACGTGAGCACGCCCGCCGTCAGCCGCGGCCAGTAGGGACGGGCGTAGCCCATGAGCTGCCACATCGGGTTGCCGTCGAGGTTCTCGCGGACGTCCTCGAACCCGCCGTGGTCGTCTGCCATGGGACGGGATTCGACTCCACAGGGAAGTATTCCGGGTTTGCCGGCAGGACGGTCCGGGACCGCCGGACCGGGACCGGCCGCGCGGCGCCGGGCGACCGCCGTCGACGACCACCCGCTACACGTAGATGTGGCCCTCGTCGCGGGGGCCGTGCAGCGGCGGGTCCCTGCCGGTGACCCGTCCCGCCGACAGCGCCGCCGCGAGGCTGTCGAGCGCGTCGTGGTGTTCGGCGTAGGTCTCCCGGAACCCACCGAGGTCGACGCTACAGGTCTCGATCCCGTCGAGGTTCGTCTGCCGTCGCTCGCGGTCGCCCTTGTACCCCTCGCGGTAGAGGCCGAGCCAGCCGAACGTCGCTGCCGGGTACACTTCGACGACCCGGGTGACGCCGGCGGCGGACTGCATCGGCCGCACGGCGGCGCCGTCGTGCTCGCTCAGCCCCGCCAGCACGTTGTGGACCCCGTAGAACGTCTGGTACTGGACCCGCCGGCCGTAGGGACAGAGTGCGGCCCGCCGGAGGTCGGTCTCGCGCCGCAGCGCCGCCGAGCCGTCGCCGGTGTGTTCGCGCGCAGTCGACCGGCAGGCCGACGCGAACGCGTCGGGGTCCTCGGGCCCGTCGCCGGTCACCCACTCGACGAGGCCCAGCCACGTCCCGCCACAGCGGTCGGCCAGCACCGGTCGGGGCAGGCTAAACGGGAAGTCCAGGCCAGCGACCGCGAAGTCGGTCACGCGCGACCGCAACCCCGCGTGTGCGCTCTCGCGGCCGCTGCCCCAGCGGTCGGCCGCCCGGTAGCAGTCCTCGACGACGAGGCCGTCGGGCGTGTGACTCGCCTCGGTCACCCAGACCGCCCGGCCCGCGTCTGCCGCCCCGCTGAAGTCCGCCCCCAGAACGCCGGCTGTCATACCCCCTCTTTTCGCCGGTCCGATATGAAAGTACCCGGTCGGTCGCAGTGACTCAGACGGCGGGTACCTGCCAGACCCGCGCCACCCGCGGGCTCATATCGGCCGGAACGTGCACCGAGGCCCGGTCGGACCGGTATCGTCCCGTTCGCCGCCGTCGAAAACAGTATCCCGGAGCCCTCCCTACTCGGAGGCATGCCACCGACCAAGGAAGTCCGCTGTACCAGCGAGGACTGCTTTCTCGACATGTTCGAGAACCACTACAGGGTACACGGCCAGTGAGTACGGCGTACACACCGCAAATCGCCACGATTTCGACGTTTTGGCGTTCTATAGCTCCCCACTCAGAGTCTCTTACTCCGATTCCTAGCGCTCTTCGTGCTCTGATTGCTGGCACTAAAAACCGAAAAAGGAAAGCGACCTATTCGTCTTCGTCGGCTTCGAGCACTTCTTCTCTGTACTCTTCGAGGTCGTCTTCGTCCAACTCCATCCAGTCCATCAGGTCGATACTGTCACCCTCGAAAAGGTGCTTTGCAACGTGAGGAACCATCTCTGCGAAGAATTCGTCTAGATCATTCGGTCGCGTCTGAAAACCGTTCAGACTTCACCTCCATTCGTTGTGACCGACACG
>JAZKRZ010000181.1:0-6313 GCA_036626395.1 Haloarculaceae archaeon | reverse complement strand
TGCACCGGTACCGGTGCCGGCGCGTACCGGTAAATCGCTACAATAATCACTATGAGGCGTCACCGTCCGGGGGTCACACCTGACGTCGCCGAGCGCGTCGGCGAGTACGAGCACGTTGGTCCCGGGGCCGTGGCTGACCGGTGCCACCCCCCGTGGGGACCCTCGTCAGCGGTCGGTCTCCCCGTCTCGGAAGGGGTCCGGACCCCGGGCACCTGCCTGTCGGGGCGTGCGTCCGGCGTTTCGCCACCCGTCGAGACTGGCATCACACCACCTTCGGAAACGCCGTATATAGGGGTGGTGACCCGAATTCGACGGCTGATAACGGCCCTGGCCGCTCGATGACGACCAGCCGGACCGGGCCGTTACTCGAACTTGCCGAGCAGGGCGTCGTAGAACCCGTCGCGCTCGTCGGCGAGTTTCTCGACGATGAGCTCGGGGGTCGAGCGGGCGAGTTTCCCCTCGACCGGCGAACGCTCGACGCGCAACTCGCCGTCGACCAGCCCCTCGGCCTCGATACCGTCGACGGCCAGCTCGACGGCGGCTGACTCGCGGATCTCGCGGGCGAGGTGCGTGACGAAGACGGCCGTCGCGTCCGTCTCGGCGAACGCCTCCAGGATGCCGGCCATGATCTTCGCGCTCGCGCCGGGTTCGGTGATCGACTCCAGTTCGTCGACGAGCACGAGGACGCGCCCCTCGGCGACGGGGTCGCCCTCGGCCCCGCTCGCATCGCCGCCGTCGGTCGTCGCGCCGCCCGCGGCCGCGCCGCTGGACGCGCTCGACTCGCGGACGGACTTGACGAGCGACCCGAACTGCCGGAGCGTCGACTCGAAGGCGCCGGCGTCGAGGGTCCCCTGGGTCTTGGCGTGGTAGTGCAGCGCCCCGACCTGCTCGACGCGGGCGCGCTCGGCCGGCACGGGCAGACCCATGTGTGCCAGCGTCACCACGAGCGCGACGAGGTCGAGCGTGGAGGTCTTCCCGCCGCTGTTGACGCCAGTCAGCAGCGCCACCCCGGAAACTCCGTAGTCGACCGGTTCCACCTCGGCAAAGGGGACGTCGAGCAGCGGCGAGCGCCCGCCCTCGACAGCGAAGCCCGCGCCGCCGAGTTCGGGCATCGTGCACTCGAAGTCCGCGGCGAACCGCGCGACTGCGAGTTCGACGTCGAGTTCGAGCGCCGCCGAGGCCAGTCGCTCGGCGTCCGGGCGAGCCTCGGCGAGGTCGGCCGCGAGTCCCCGCTTGAGGCGCGTCGCGCGGCGGTCCCGCGCCGTGGTGAGTTCCTCGCGCAACCGGGCGACGACGGCCTCGTCGCGTTCGACGGGAAACGTGGGGTCGCCGGGGAAGGCCCGGCGCGCGAGGTCGGTGTAGTCCTCCAGCGCGAGCGCGTCGACGAGGTGGTCGCGGGCGGCCGCGACGGCGTCGGCGTACTCGTCGGCGAGTTCCCGTTGCAACAGGGAGTCGACGCCCGCGCCCTGCTCGACCAGCGAGAGGAGGTCCGCCCCCTCGATGGTGACGTCCCGCTCCTCGATGGCCGCCCGGAGGCGGTCGTTGGCGACGCTCTCGGCGGTGCCGACCGCGGCGTCGAGGTCGTCGACCGCCGTCTGCAGGGCGTCGAGGCGCTCGTCGCCGGCGACGCCGCCCTCCTCGTCGAGGCGGTCGAGCGCCGCCTCCAGGTCGTCGAGGTCACGGGGCGTCTCGAGGTCGGCGACGCGGTGGACCTCGACGGCCGCACGGAGGCGGGTGCGGTTGTGAGCGAAAAACGCGAGCACGCGCTCGGGGACGACCCGTTCGGGTTCCGCGAGCGCGTCGGGTT
The DNA here is from genome assembly GCA_036626395.1 of Haloarculaceae archaeon. GTDB lineage: Archaea > Halobacteriota > Halobacteria > Halobacteriales > Haloarculaceae > QS-5-68-33. Next base: position 4,506 of record JAZKRZ010000181.1, on the reverse strand, counting down.
CGACGCGGACGTCGCCCTCGACGTCGACGCCGGCGAAGGTCTCGTCGAGGGCGACCACCGTCGCGTAGCCCCGTGCGAGGTCCGCGAGGTCGCGCGCGTCGTCGACGATCTCGACGCTGACCTCGGGGACGCGTTCCTGTGCGCGGGCGTAGGTCTCGGCGTCGGTCGTCGCGAGACAGCGGTCGCGCACCCGGACCCTCGCCGGTTCCTCGAGGGGTTCGACGCCCGCGAGCGCGTCCCGGACCGCCTCGTCGGGGTCGCGTTCGAGGGCCGCCCGGGCGAACGCGCGCGCTTCCTCGACCCGCGAGGGGACCCCGCTCGGATAGAACGTCTCCAGTCGGCGTTCGGCGTAGGCGGTGACGGTCCGCTCCTGGAGCAGCCCGAGAGCCTCGCGATAGATCTCCTGTGCGCGCGGCGTGGCGGCGAACCCGCCGGGGTCGTCGTGGCGCTGCCGGACCGCCGCGCGGGCGATGCGGGCGGCGCGCCCGTCGCTGATGCCGGGGGCGCTCGCGAGCGTCGCGACGTCGCCCCCGCGCAGTGCCCGCTCGGGGTCGTCCAGTTCCGAGAGCGCCGCTGCGGTCTTCTCGCCGACGCCCGGCACCGACTCGATGTCCATCTACCCGCCACAAACGCGGCGCCGGGCAAAAACTTCCCGCCGACCGGTCGTCGGGGACGACTCCCGTCTCGTCGGGGCCCGTAGCCCGGCCGCCGACGACGGCCACAGGACAAACGCGTCGGTGTCCGGAACCCGCCGCCACCCCTGGGGTACGCCGGCGCCCGGGTCGCCGCCCGTGAGGCGACCGTCGTCGTCCGGCCGGTTCAGGGCGTGACGCTCGACGGCGGCGCCCTCACCGGTTCCACGGAGCTGTTCTACGCCGAGGCCGACCCCGCCGGATACGAGCGCCGGTTTCACTCCGACTACCGCGGCGCGTTCCCCCGATAACCGTCTCGCGGTCGCGCCACCGCGAACTGGCAGGGGAGTTCGACCGCGTGGACTACCACCTCGGCCACCACTGTCCCGGCGACCGCGGGTGCTCGACGCCCCGGGTGAGCCGAACCGACTTCAACGACGCCCGACTCGGCGCCGACGTCCGCCTGCTGTATCACGGCGGCCCGTGGCGAAACTGGTGCCATAGCGGGTCACTCGTCGCGCCGGTCCCCCGTTCGAGGCACGACGCGGGGGCGAACAACGGGCTTTTGACCGATGGCGCCGAACGACGGGACGATGAGTACTTCGGTCGCAAACAAACTCGACGCCGCGCGGGCCGACCTGGCCGAGCGCGATGGCGTCCTGGTCGCCTTCTCGGGCGGCGTGGACTCCAGCGTCGTCGCCGCCATCGCCCACGACGCGCTGGGCGAGGACGCCGTCGCCTGCACGGCCAAAAGCGAGACCCTGCCCGCCGCGGAACTGGACGACGCCCGCCGCGTCGCCGAGGAGATCGGCGTCCGCCACGACGTCGTCGAGTTCTCGGAACTCGACAGCCCGCAGTTCGTCCAGAACGACGGCGACCGCTGTTATCACTGCCGCACCATGCGCCTGGGCGCGATGTTCGACCGCGCGAAGGAACTGGGCATCGACGTCGTCTGTGACGGCACCAACGCATCGGACCCGGGCGAGGGCCACCGCCCGGGCCTGCGCGCCGTGGACGAACTCGACGCCTACTCCCCCCTCCTGGAGCACGGCATCGCCAAATCGGAGGTCCGGGAGATCGCCGACCACTACGGCCTCTCGGTCGCCGACAAGCCCTCGATGGCCTGTCTGTCCTCCCGGATCCCGACGGGACTCGAAGTGACGGAGGAGCGACTCACCCGCATCGAGAAGGCAGAACAGGTCCTGCGGACGTGGGGGTTCGAGCAGTTCCGCGTGCGCGACCACGACGACATCGCCCGTATCGAGGTCGGCGAAGACGAACTCGAGGCGGCGCTGGACCCCGACTTCGCCGCCGCCGCCCGCGAACACATCGGCGACCTCGGCTTCGACCACGTCACCCTCGATTTGGCCGGCTACCGGACCGGCAGTGTGAGTCCCGAAAGCGAGGAGAGCGAAGCGGACGACGAACCGCTCGTCGAGAACGTCTTCGACGCCGACTACCCCACCGCCGACGAGGTCTGATACGGACCGTTGTACCCATTTTCGGCGATGTCGCCGACGTATGGGCGAGTCACGGCCCGATGCGTTCACCGTGGTTCGCGACGGCGGTAACGAAGTACAACGGTCCGTATGAGAGGGGTATTTTCTGCCGTGGCGCGCGCCGTCGAGCCTGGCGACTGCAGGGCGGCCGCGAGCGGGGTGAGGGCTGGCGTAGGCGGCCGGATCGACCCGTAGCGAACCGGGGAAAGATCCCGACGCATCGCCGAGCGCGAGAGCGTAACAGCTAACGACTCGACCACGCCCCCACGGCCGTCTCATAGTGATTATTGTAGCGATTTACCGGTACGCGCCGGCACCGGTACCGGCGCAATCCGGAAATAATCTACAATAATTACTATCAGTACGCGTAGTCGGTGTCGACGGCTCGCGCGGCACGGACGAGTTCGGTGACGGCCTCGCGGTGTTGCATCAGTTTGATCGTCGACCCATCCAGGTCGAGCGGGCCGCCCATCACGGCGGCGGTGAGTTCCACCTCGTCTTCGAGGAGGTCCTTCCAGACCGTGTAGGGTCCTCGCAGCGCGAAGTCGTAACCGGCGTCGCGGTCGAACCCGCGGGCGGCGACGCAGGCACCGTCGGCGACGACGACTGTCAGCGCGACCGGGTCACCGATGTAGGCGTCGTCGGGGAGGATCTCGAACCTGAAGGTGGCCTCGAAGTCGCCGGCGGCCTCGGCAAAGGGCCCGCCGTTGACGCGTTCCTGTAACCTGTCGGCCCACTTGTCGGCCTCGTCGGGCAACGTCGCTCCCATTGACGGCCCTGTGAGCGGTTCGGGCTTTGGCCTTTCGACTCGGGTATTCCGTGACTGGCGCGGACCGGGCGGTCCCGGACGACCGCTCGACGTCAGCCCCGTCGAGTCACGAAGCGGTCGGCGAAAGCCCTCGACCCGCTCGCTCACGGCTCCAGGCGGGCCGTCGTCGGGACAGTTTCACACGTTTCCTGGGTGAACGGCGGAAAGCCGAACCGTCCTGCAAAAGTTAAAACGTCTCGCTCACGAATCCACGGATATGAGCGACAATGAGGGGCGAACGGACCTCCGGATGCCGGAGGACGACGAGGTGTTCGCCGTCGTCACGGAGATGCTCGGGGCGAATCGGGTCGAGGTACGCTGTATGGATGGCGTCCAGCGCACAGCCCGCATTCCGGGCAAGATGCAAAAGCGCATCTGGATCCGCGAAGACGACGTCGTCCTCGTCGAACCGTGGGACTGGCAGGACGAGAAGGCAGACATCACGTGGCGCTACGACAAACAGGCCGCCGACCAGCTGCGCGAGGAGGGGCATATCCAGGAGACATGACCGTCATCACTGCCGACGGGCGCACCCTTTCTTTCTCACCGCGCGCCCGCCGGCCACGGACACCGACCCGGGAGCGGAGCCGCTGACACATGCCGGAGTTCGAGTTCCTGGACGTCGACGAGGCCGACGCCCCCGGCGACGAGTTCGAGGAGATCGAACTGGAAGACACCGCGGCCGACGAGGCCGGTCGCCGCGCCGACCGCGAGTTCAACGAGTTCCGCAAGCGCATCAAAGACACCGAACAGTTCAAACTGGAGGAGTCGGTCTTCGACGAGGCCACCTACGGCGCGCTGTACGACCTCGTCCAGGACGGTCACATCGTCGCGTTCGGCGGCCCCATCTCGACGGGCAAGGAGGCCAACGTCTACACCGCGCTCGGGCCCGACGACACCGAAGTCGCGGTGAAGGTCTACCGCATCAACGCCTCCGACTTCGTCGACATGCGCGCCTACCTCGACGGCGACCCCCGCTTCCAGGGGATCGGCTCGGACAAGAAGAAGGTCGTCCTCGCGTGGGTCCGCAAGGAGTACGCCAACCTCATGCGCGCCCGGAAGGCGGGGGTGCGCGTCCCGAACCCCATCGCCGTCGAGCGCAACGTCCTCGTCATGGAGTATCTCGGGACCGACGAGGGCCGCGCGAAACGGCTCTCCGAGGTGGACGTCGAGAACCCCGAGACGGCCTTCGAGGTGATTCGCGAGTACATGCGCCGGCTCTACAGCGCCGGCCTCGTCCACGGCGACCTCTCGGAGTACAACGTCGTCTTCCACGACGGCCAGCTCGTGGTGCTCGACCTGGGCCAGGCCGTCACAGTTCATCACCCCAACTCCCGGGAGTTCCTCGAACGCGACTGCGAGAACGTCGCCTCGTTTTTCGGTCGGCAGGGACTCGAAGTCTCGACCGACGACCTGCTGGCGTTCGTCGTCGACGAGAGCGGGGACGAGGAGGAAGGCGACGGGGGCCACGGAGGAACCGACGAGTGACCGTCCGACCCGCTACAGTTCTATCGCGGTCGACTCGGAGCGCTCCGCTATTTCCTCGGCGGTCAACTCGCGGTCGGCG
>JAZKRZ010000180.1:0-6370 GCA_036626395.1 Haloarculaceae archaeon | reverse complement strand
GTCCCGCGCGGATTCTGGACGAGAGCGAGGCGCTGTTCTGATACTGTCGGACACAAGTGAGGCCACCGTCGGTGGCTCGTTCGACCTGGAACGGGCGTTTCGATAGTGTGTTCCCGACGAGCGTGTTCACGTACTTGTGTCCGACAGTATGAGCGGCCGGCGCGACGGACCGTCGGGTCCTGGAGACGGTCGGCAGACAGTCATTCCCCGGTGTCGCCCTCGGGATGGACCGACATGACCGGCACCTCGGCACGCCGGATCGTTCGCTCGGTCGTACTGCCCAGCAACAGCCGGTCCACGCCGGTCCGGCCGTGAGTGCCCATGGCGATCAGGTCGACGCCTTCCGCCCCGGCGTACTCCAGGATCATTGACCCGGGGAACCCCTCGCGGACCTCGGTGACGGCTGGGACGCCCGCCGCCTCGGCGCGGTCGGCGACCTCCGCCGTCGCTTCCCGGCCCTGCTCCTGGAGCGTCTCCAGCAGGTCCGTCGGCGGAGCGGCAGTCGGTCCGGACGCGAGCGTCTCGATGTTGACGACGTAGAGGGCGTGCAGCGCCGCGTCGGACGCGTCGGCGACCGCGACGGCGTGGTCGACGGCCGCCAGGGCGTGGTCGCTGCCGTCGGTGGTGACGAGCACCCGGTCGTAGTCGGTGACCGGCGGCCCCTCCGTCTGCCTGACCGTGACCACCGGGACGTGGGCGTGCCGGACGACGTGTTCGGTGGTGCTCCCGGTGACGAACCGACGCAGGCCCCGTCGGCCCTGGGTCCCCATCGCGACGAGGTCGACGCCCTCGCTCCGGACGTACTCGACGATAGCGTCCCCCGGTGTGCCTCTGACGACGGCGGTCCGGACGGGCGCGTCCGACGGGGCGAGGTCCGCGACCGACTCGACCGCCGATTCGAACTCGGCCTCGACGCGGTCGACGAACTCGTCGGAGACGCCGCCGGCGTTGAACGGCCCGGCCGCGCGGTCGACGTCGGCCACGCCGAGGACGTGGACGGTCGCGTCGAACCGCCCGGCGAGCGCGAGACCGTGACGCGCGGCCCGTTCGGCGCACTCGCTCCCGTCGGTCGGCACCAGGATCGTTTCGTACATACCGGACAGTTCTCGTGCCGGGTATTTCAATCCGGGTCGCTGTCCCCGCCTGTCGGGAACAGTGCTGGGGCGCCGCGGGTCTGTCGGCCACCGACGGCGGCGGGCGGTCGCCGAGGAGAAACCGCCGGGACTCGCTGTCAGTGCCCTTATCTCGCGGGCGCCCCCAGTGCCGGGTATGCGCGTCGCCGTCCTCGGCGCCGGATACGCCGGCCTGGCCCTCGCGAAGCGACTCGAAGACGCCCTCCCGGACGACGAGGTGGTCGTCGTCGACGAGGACGGGACACACCTCGTCCAGCACGAACTCCACCGCGTCGTGCGGCGCCCCTCGCTGGCCGAGGACATCACCCTCGACCTGGGGTCGGTCCTCGACCGCGCGACGGTCCGGGAAGCCACCGTGACCGACGTCGACCCCGACGGGAGCGTCGCGACGGTCGAGGGCGCCGACGGCGAGGAGCGGATCGACTACGACGCCGCGGCGGTCTGTCTCGGGGCGACGACGAACTACTACGGCCTCCCCGGCGTCCGCGAGCACGCGACGCCGCTCAAGTGCCTCGGCGACGCCCACGAGATCCGGGCGGACTTCCTCTCGGCGCTCGATTCGGGTACTCCCGTCGACCCGGCCCGCGTCGTCGTCGGCGGTGCCGGCCTCTCGGGCGTGCAGGTCGCCGGCGAACTCGCCGCGCTCGCCGAGGCGGAAACCGGCGGGCCCGGGGGGGACGGCGGGAGCGACGCCGTCGAGGTACTCCTGCTGGAACAGGAGAGCGAGGTCGCCCCGTCGTTCCCGCCGAACTTCCAGCGGGCGGTCGGGGACGAACTCGGAGACAGGGGAGTGACCGTCCGGACCGGGACGGCGGTCGAGCGCGCCGACGCCGGCGGTATCGACCTCGCGGACGGCGAGCGCCTGGCCTACGACCAGTTCGTCTGGACCGGCGGGATCACCGGGTCGCCGGCGCTCGACGACGAGCGCCCGGTGGTCAGGAACACGCTCCGGTTCGAGGGGGCGACGTTCGTCGTCGGCGACGCCGGTCGGGTCGTCGACACCGACGGGGAAGCCGTCCCGGCCAGCGCCCAGGCGGCGGTCAGGCAGGCCCGCGTCGCCGCGACGAACATCCAGCGGTTGCTCGCCCACGAGCGCGACGGGAACGGCGGGTTCCAGCCGCGGCTGGAGGGGTACCGCTTCGACTCGCCGGGGTGGCTCGTCAGCGTCGGCGACGGCGCCGTCGCGCAGGTCGGCCCGACCGTCCTCACCGGGCAGGCGGCGAAACTCCTCAAGACGTCCGTGGGCGCGGGCTACCTCTCCAGCGTCGGCGCCGTCGAGAACGCCGTCGACCTGGTGCGCGAGGAACTGGGCTGGCCCGACGAACACGGCGAGGACGATGAGGCGGGCCTCCCGAGCGGGGGCGACGACAGTAGCGGGGGCGACGCCGGCGACGGGCCCGACGACGGACCGGTGCGGATCACGCTCGACGACGGCGACAGCGGCGACGGGGAGTAGCCCATAGCCGGTCGGGCCTGGCCGGTCGCGTCCTCGACTGCCAGTTCGGGTTTCGTCCAGCTGACGCTCTCGCGCTTGACGGTCTCCTCGACGTGGTCGATGTCGAGACAGTCCCTCTTCGCCGAGCGCGAACTCCAGCACGCGGGTCTCGTCCTCGGCGGTGCCGCCCGTCACCGAACCGCCCGACCCCGCCGTCCCGACGACCCGGCCTGTCCCAGTCGTCGGGGAACTCCCCGACCGGGTCGTCGCCAGACCCGCCGGACGAGTCGGGACCGGACTCGTCGGTCTCGCCGGGACCGGATGCCGATTCCACCGGGGCGTCGGCGTCGGGTCGGTTCCCTTCGCGCATCGCCGCGCGCCTCGTCGACAACCTGTAGCGCCACGCGACCGACACCCGGGACCCGGCCGAACTGTCAGACCTGCCGTACCAAACACTAATTACGGTCGGTTTCGTAGCACCCCATCATGAGCACCGTTATCGAAACCTATAATCCAGACGGGGTGGATGAGGCGGTGCTACGGGGGACCGGAAGCGGCGGACTGCTGTCGTCGGGCTACCTGCGGGACGACCCGCTGTCGTCGTACGTCGACGAGAACGAGACCGTCGTATTCGTCCGTTCGAACGCGAGACACGGGGTCACCCGCTATCAGCTCGACGGCAGTGGAGAGACGCAGTTCAGACCCGGCGACGGCTACCGGACGTTCACCGTCGTCACCGACGCCAGGGTCCTTTTTATCATTGGCGATATTCGAAACGGAGACGGGGACAGGTCGATCCCGCTGGCGCTCGCGGACGTGGAAGTGGTCGAGCACAGCGAGGGGTTGCTCGCGGGCGAACTCGCGCTGACGACGCGGTCGGACGTCGTCTGGCACTTCGAGTCCCGGGAGGACCTGGCGGACGTGGCGGCGTACCTCGACGCCGCGTCCATGTCGTGGCTCCGCCTCGAATCCCGCCTGGAGGCGGCCCGCGAACTGGTCGTCGAGGCGGAGCAACACCGCGAGCGACAGGCCTACGACGAGGCGCTCTCGCGGTTGTCGGCGGCGACCGAGGAGACGGCAGCCGCCCGGCGCGAGGAGCAGTCGTTCGCACCCGACGGCGTCGTCGCCATGGCCGACCGCATCGAGCGCACCGAATCGCGGGTCCGCGACGCGAGGACGAAGACGTTGCGAGGGCGGGCCGCACACAGCGTCGACTGCGCCGAGCGCCGGTGGCGAAACGAGGAGTACGAGGCGGCCTACGAGGCCTACCGGGCGGCTCACTGCGACTACGTCGACGTCCTCGCGGTCGCGGACCCGGACTTCGAGGAGTCGGCCCCGGTCCGGAAGAAACTCGCCCGGGTCGAGCGCAACCTCGCGGCCCTCGAGGAGGCGCCGGTCGACCGCGCCGAACAGGCCCACGAGCGGGCCCGCGAGGCCGAGGACCCGCTGGAACGGGGCGCACACCTCGAACGCGCCCTGGAACGGTACCGGCGTGCGCTCGAACTCGACTGGGGCGTCGACGACCGCCGGTTCGCGGGCGACACGAGCGAACTCCGCGAGCGCATCGACGTCGTCGCGACCGACCTCGTGAAGACGCGCCGCCGCGAGGCCGCCCGCCGGGTGACCGCCGGCAACGAACACCGCGCGAACGGTCGCGAGGAGAGCGCCCGGGCGGCCTACCGCGAGGCCCGGGACCTGCTCGACGAGACCGTCGACGCTGCGCACGAACTCGTCCCCGGGGCCGTCGACGCGCTGACCGAACTCCGCGACGCTATCGACCGGGAACTCGGCGAGGACGAGTCCGCAGGCGACGACCGCGACGCCCCGCGGGTGGCCTGACCGGCGCCGGACACCCCCGCTTTTCCCCCGGTGACTCGACCGCCACCCCTCGCGAGTGGCGGGTCCCGCCCGAACTTCCGGATCGACAATACCTACGGTCGTGGGTGACCTCCCGCAGGACATGACCGACGCGACGTTTCGGATCAGCGGATTCGCCGACGAGATCGACGACGACCTCGACACCCAACTCGAGGTCCTGGAGAGCGAGGGGATCGAAGCGCTGGACCTGCGCAACGTCTGGGGCGAGAACCTGCTCGACCTCCCCGAGGACCGCCTCGCGGCCCTGGAATCGACGCTCGACGAGCGCGGCTTTGCCGTCACCTCTATCGGGTCGCCCATCGGCAAGGTCGGCATCGAGGACCCCTTCGAGCCCCACGTCGAGCGACTGGAGCGGGCACTGGAACTGGCCGACCGCTTCGACACCGAATACGTCCGCGTGTTCTCCTACTACATCCCCGGGGGCGATGACCCCGCCGACCACCGCGAAGAGGTGCTCCGGCGGACCCGCGCGGCCGTCGAGCGCGCCGGGCGCGCCGACGCGACGCTGCTGCTCGAAAACGAGAAGGACATCTACGGCGACACCCCCGGACGAGTGCGGGACCTGCTGACGACGGTCGACTCCCCGCACCTCCGGGCGGTCTTCGACCCCGCGAACTACCTGGAGGTCGGCGTCCACCCGTACCCCGACGCGCTCCTCCAGGTCGTCGAGTACGTCGAGGCCGTCCACGTCAAAGACGCCGAATTCGGCGAGCGCGGCGGCATCGAACCCGCCGGCGAGGGCGACGGACGGATCCCGGAGACGCTCGCCGCCCTCCGGCACCGTGGCTTTTCCGGGACGCTCTCGCTCGAACCGCACCTCTCGTTCGCGGGGTCGAACTACGGCTACAGCGGTCCCGAGGGGTTCCGGACGGCCGCCGACGCGCTCCGGGAGGTCCTCGACGACACCGACGCGAGCTACGAGTAGCGACCGCTCCCTCGCACTCCCGACCCGGAGTCCCGACGCCACCCCGGCGAACGAAGCGACCCGGTCCGCCCCCAGAACTGGTTCGCCGCGCAGTACCGGGTTACGAGCCCAACGGTCGAGTGCGGAGCTACGGTCGCGTCCCGCGGCCAGTTACGGGTCACGGCCGCGCCGACCGTCGGTCACGACGTCGCCGGTCGGACCTGTTCACTGGCGACCCGTCCGAGCAGGACCAGGACCGGGACGAAAACCAACCCGGCGGCGACGAACGGCGACCAGTAGTCGACGACGTAGAGCAGGCCGGCGAGCGCCGGCCCGACCGTCCGCGCGAGGCTCCCCGCGGACTGCGTGAGTCCGAACGCCGCACCGAGGATGCCCAGACCCTGGGCGCGGTCTTCGAGGGGCGCGATGTCGGCCATGTAGGCGTTGGCAGTGGCGATGTTGCCGCCCATGGCGCCGGCGAGGGCCCGCGCGAGAAAGAGGACAGCGAGGCCGTTCGTGACGCCGACCAGCGAGCCGAGTTCCCCCGCGACGCCGAACAGCGTCCACGCGACAACGCTCCCGAACAGCGAGAGCAACAGGACAGGGCGGCGACCCCGCTCGTCGGAGAGTCGGTCGAGCACCGGCGCGCCGGCGAACTGGAACAGCGAGTAGGTGGCGATCAGCAGGCTCCCGACGACTCGCCGCGGGTCCATCCCCGCCACCGGTCCCCCGGTCGGTCCGGGTCCATCGATGCCGTCTGACACGGGCGGGTCTGTGACCGCCAGCCACCGTACTCCGACGGTGAGAGGTCGCGGGCACCCGTGTTCGGTGCCGACCGGGACCCGCAGGGTTTTACTCGGTGACGGGCACAGAGGTTCACATGACAGAGGCGACGGGTATCGTCGGGGAGTTCCTCGCGCTCAAGGAGGACACGGACGCGGACCTCCTGGCGATGCAGTGTGGCGACTTCTACGAGTTCTTCGGCGAGGACGCCGAGACGGTCGCCGACGAACTCGACCT